>CASFOT010000036.1 GCA_949296305.1 uncultured Erysipelotrichaceae bacterium | reverse complement strand
GCAGTCACTTCCAGTTCTCCTGTCATCAATATGCTGATCAGTTTCTTCATGGGACTGTCCATTGGTGCAGGTGTTGTCATTTCACGTTATTTTGGGGCAAACAATAAACAAGGCGTTTCTGATTCTGTCCATACGTCGATGGCCGTAATCTTAGTCTCCGGAATCGTTATGACCTTCATTGGAATATGGCTGACCCCTTCCATCTTACAATGGGTAGGTGTCCCGACTGATGTCATGAATGATTCTATTCTTTATTTAAAAATCTATTTTTATGGCATCGTCGGTGTCATGGTATACAACATGGGCAGCGGTGTATTACGAGCGCTGGGTGATTCAAAAACGCCTTTGTATTTTCTTATTTTTTCTTCTTTTGTAAACATCGCATTGGACTATGCTTTCGTCGTGTATCTGCATATGGGTATTTCTGGTGTCGCATGGGCCACTTTGATTTCTCAGTGTTTAAGCGCAGTACTTGTCTGTTTATTGATGATGAAAGGGAACGAACATTATCAGCTGCAGCTTCATAAATTAAAGATCCATCGTTCGATCTTAAAAGAGGTCATCCGCGTTGGATTGCCTAGCGGTGTTCAAAATGCCATTGTATCTTTTTCAAATGTCATCGTGCAAAGTAACATCAATGCTTTCGGTTCTGTCGCAATGGCCGGCTGTGGCGCCTATACAAAAATTGATGGTTTTGCCATCCTGCCAGTCACTAGTTACTCTATGGCGATCACAACCTTCACTGGACAAAATATCGGTGCCGGGCGGTTTGACCGCGTTCGCAAAGGCACAAAAGTCTGTTTGGTATTATCTTTATTGACAACCTTTCTCATCAGCATCCTGTTATTTGTATTAGGAGATCTCGTATTAAGCATCTTCAGCAATGATCCAGATGTCATTGCATACGGCCACACCATGCTTTCTCTATTAGTACCTGGTTATTTCCTTCTTGCTATTTCGCATACGATCAGCGGAGTCTTGCGAGGTGCAAATAAAGCTGCATCGGCTATGCTGATCATTATCTCTTGCTGGTGCGGTTTACGTATGGCTTGGATCTTAACAACTGTTCCGATCTTCCATAATATCCAAGTCGTGTTATTAGGATGGCCCATCAGCTGGCTCGTTTCCACGATCATTTTCCTAGTATATTATCGTTATGCTCATTGGCTTCCAAGAGATACGAAAGGAGCACAATAGCAGGCAAAAGGAGTTCTTCCCTGAACAAGAAGAACTCCTTTTTTATAAAAAATATGTTTGTTAACGTCCTTTCAGATCCTCTTTCGTCGTTATCTTGATATTATCATAACTTCCTTTGACACAACGCACCGGCATATCACATGTCAATTCAACCACTTGTGCATCATCTGTTGCAACGATTCCAAGATCATTTGCTCTTTTATAACAAGAGATGATCAAACGTGTATCAAACGCTTGAGGTGTCTGTGCCATCCATAATGTATTGCGATCCATTGTTTGTTTTACGACACCTTTCTCTACCACTTTGATCGTATCTTTTGCCGGTACCATCAAAAGGCAGGCTGGGTGTTCTTCTAATTCAGCTAATAAGGCATCCAGATCTTTTTTAGCAAGCCATGGACGTGCACCATCATGAATCAATACGTTCTCTTCATGAACAGCTTTCAATCCATTATAAACGGATTGCTGTCTGGTTTCCCCGCCTAAAACAACGACCACTTTCCCACTAACATATTGAGAAGAAATACGAACGATATCATTCGCACTGCAGACAAGAACGACTTGCTTACAACGATCATCTTCTTTGAACAGGCTTAATGACTGGTCTAAGACCGTCTTTCCATTCTCTAATTCGTAAAATACTTTATTATAGCCCAATTTCATCCGTTGTCCGCTGCCTGCTGCTAAAACCAATGCTGAATACTCCATGCATACACTCTCCCTTTTCCATAGTTTATCATACTATTCTATATTTGCGTGAAAAATCTTACCATTCTCTTAAAAAGAAAAGGCGACGAAAAAGATCATTCTCTTTCATCGCTCTTTGTTTATTTTACTTCAATTGGATGAATGTTCCAAATTTCCTGAGCATACTGTTTGATCGTACGATCGCTTGAGAAGAAACCAGATTTTGCAATATTGATCAGGCACATTCTTGCCCATCCTGCTTTATCTTGGTAACGTTCCTGTACGCGTGCCTGTGCATCCTTGTATGCATTAAAATCAGCCAGTACATAGAATTCATCATTTTTGAACATCAGTTCATTATAGATCATGCGGAAATCATTTGGATTGCTTGAGAATGTACCATTTGTCAATGTGTCAACGACACGTTTGATTTCATAGTGATTGTTATAGTAATCCCAAACATTGTAGGCATTTTCCTGTTTCAGATGATCCACATCTTCTACTCGAAGACCAAAGATCTCTGCATTATCAAATCCTACGCGTTCAACGATTTCTACGTTCGCACCATCCATGGTTCCCAATGTCAAGGCACCATTCATCATATATTTCATGTTTCCAGTACCGCTGGCTTCTTTACCGGCAGTAGAGATCTGTTCAGATACATCTGCTGCATTCATCAAAATTTCTGCAATGCTGACATTGTAGTTTGGAATGAAGACAACTTTCATATAGTTTGAAATTTCCGGATCATTGTTTACCTTATCTGCAACGCAATGGATCAGTTTGATGACCTCTTTAGCAAACGTATAGCTTGCAGCTGCTTTTGCAGAGAAGATGAATGTACGTGGATAAATACGGAAACTTGCATCTTCTTTCATACGCAAATACAAATAGATGACATGCAAGATGTTCAACAGCTGGCGTTTGTAAGCATGCAGACGTTTGGCCTGTGCATCAAAGATCGAGTTTACATCTACATCGATATCTAATGTTTTCTTGATATAGTCGGCCAAGATCTTTTTACGTTCTAATTTCACATCCATGAAGCGCTGCTGCAGCTGCGGATCATCTACGTATTTCATCAGATCTTCCAACTTCTGCGGATCTTTAACAAATCCATCTCCGATCGTTTCTTTCAATAAAGAAGTCAGCTGTGGATTTGAATATAACAACCAGCGGCGGTGTGTGATGCCGTTTGTCTTATTGTTGAAATATTCTGGATACAATGTATAGAAATCTATCAATACATCCTTCTTCAGGATTTCCGTATGCAGTGTTGCTACACCATTAACACTATGTGAACCGACAATAGCCAAGTGTGCCATATATACTTGTCCGTCACGAATGATCGCTACATTGTTCATGATGTTGCCATGCCCGCTGTGCAGCACATCAAAACGGAACCGTCGATCGATTTCTTCAATGATCATGAATACGCGAGGCAGCAGTTCTTTGACATACTGAACCGGCCATTTTTCCAACGCTTCTGACATGACTGTATGATTCGTATAAGCAATCGTATTTTTGACGATATACCATGCGTGATCCCAATCATATCCAAAGTCATCCAATAATACACGCATCAGCTCTGGCACACACAATACTGGATGTGTATCATTCAGCTGAATAGCGATCTTTTCATGCAGATTATCCAAATTTGGATAATTGCGCAGATGACGGCGGATGATCTGGTTAATTCCCGCACAAACAAAGAAATACTCTTGTTTTAAACGAAGCAGTTTACCATGTTCTGTTGAATCATCCGGGTAAACGTTTTGTGTGATCTCATCAACTTCCGCAACATATTTGCTCAATTTATCAGAAGTGACAAAATCCGGTGCAATTTCTGCATTCCACAAACGAA
This sequence comes from uncultured Erysipelotrichaceae bacterium, assembly GCA_949296305.1. GTDB lineage: Bacteria > Bacillota_I > Bacilli_A > Erysipelotrichales > Erysipelotrichaceae > Merdibacter. Next base: position 7,065 of record CASFOT010000036.1, on the reverse strand, counting down.
GCGTATTTGTTACACGCGTATCATAGCCAACGACCGGCACATCATATGGTACCGCACGAACGACAAAATTTGGAATATGGTTCACATGTGTTTTACCATTCTCGTCGAACCACATATCAACATGACCGCCAAATTTTACATTGCATGCGTGTTTTGGTTTACGTACTTCCCATACATTGCCATACTGCAGCCATGCATCAGGTACTTCTACCTGTTCATTGTTTTCGATTTTTTGTTTAAATAAACCGAACTGGTAACGAATGCAGTTTCCATGTCCTGCAAGGTTCAAAGAGGCAAGAGAATCTAAGAAACAAGCTGCCAGACGACCCAATCCGCCGTTTCCAAGACCAGCATCTGCTTCCATCTCTTCCAGTTCATTAATATTGATGCCAAGATCAGCCAAACCTTCCTTGACAATGTCGTAGATACCAAGATTCATCAGATTGTTTGTAAGTAGACGTCCAATCAAAAATTCCATGGAAAAATAATACATTTCTTTATCCTGTTGCTTTTTGATGACCTGCTTCGTATCCATCCAGTTTACGCTGGCATAATCACGAACCATTTCTCCCAACACCATGTATTTTTCTGTAATGTGCGCCTCTTCGATCGAACGGCCATAACGTTCAATGATACGGCGCTTAAACTCTTCCACGAATTCTTTTTTGTTTTTAAATTTATTGAATTTGCTATCCATCGTCAGGCTCCTTTCACCTTTGCTTAAGCTTTTATATTTTACCCTTATTTATGCGATTTTGCAAATTTATTAGCAGTTTTCTATGCTCATTTTATAAAGAAAGGTTACCTGTTTAACCGTTAAAGTCTTCATTCTGATCAATTCATCCAAATAAACTTCAAACAAAACCTTTTTTTGATGACGCTTATTGCTGTAAACGCTGGATCATTGCCCACAATGCCTGTGCTGAATTAAAATTCTCCGGGATGATCTCCGGTGCAGTAATCTGAATATCGAAAGCATCATTGATTTCCGCAACGATCTCTAAAATTGCAAACGAGTCTAATAACCCATCATCAATCAAGGTCGTGCAGTTTTCAAAATCAATTTCAGGACTAATTTCTTTTAAGATTTCTAATAAAGTTTTCATGTTATTCTCCTTCATATTTATAGTTCAATACATTTGTTTCAAAACGATCCCGCATAAGCGTCAGACCGTTTTCTTGATCATACAGATAGATCTTTGGCAGATCGCGGCTAAGAAACAGGCTGGCCCCTTCACTCATGGAATATGCCCCCGTATTCTTAAACGCTAGGATATCACCTACCTGTGCTTGCAGCAGCGGCAGCTGTTTCACTAAATGATCATTCACGGTACAAAGAGAACCGCAAATGTGATAGAACTGCAAGTTTCCTTGACGATCACCTTCATAAAGATGCTGATAATAAGGAATCTTCATTGCCATGCGCTGTCCAAAATAGTTTACTTGATGCATACCGCCGTCAACGATACAGTAATCGATGCCGTCGTTGTGCTTTTGATCAACGATCTGCGTATAATAGGTTCCGCAAGCAGCGCTCAAAAACCGCCCGAGTTCTAATGTGATGGTTCCTTGAAAGTGCAGCTGATCGATCAATGCGGCAAATCCTTTCAACAGTTCTTTCTCGTCATAAGTTTTCTCTTGTTGGAAATACTCAACATAAAATCCCGGTCCAAATTCAATATGTTTTGCTTTATATCCGGTCTGTTCTTTTAAAGAAAGCAGCAGTTCATCTACATAGCACAGCTCCTCTTTATATTGAGACAGACGTTTGCGTTGTGTGCCCGAAAAATGCTGGATACCGATAATGTCGATTGCCTCGTATTGGCTGCGCTGTGTAATGATCTCGCGAAGAATTTGTTCATCCATGCCAAATTGGTTTCCGCTGGTAACTCGCAGCAACACACGAATATGCAGCTTTCTTTCTTTTGCCAATTCATGCAGCAATAAGAACTGATTGTACGATTCTGCTGTATAGGTCGGCTGTGCACCATACGTATCCATGACGTAAGCAATGTCTTTACGTGCTTTATACACACCTGATAGCACGACCTTCTTCATATCGATCCCGGCACGTTCACAGATTTTCTGTTCACCTGGTGAACAGACCTCATAACAATCGATCTCCTGTTGGATCGCTTGGATAACAAAGGGATTGGCCTTCATTGCATAACAAAGTTTTACTCGTTTTCCAAGTATTTCTCTCACCATGGTGATCCGTTCACGCATTTGATCCATATCAAAGACATATGCAGGTGTTGCCACTTGATTTTTTATGAATGCATGTTCATGCTGCATCTTGATTCACCTCCCAATAGTGTCTGAGTGCTTGACGGTCGATTTTGCCATTCTTTGTCAAAGGAAATTGTTCCATACACAGAAAAATACCAGGTATCATGAACGGCGGTAATTTTTTTCTCAACGCAGAACGAATTTCTTTCTGTGTTTGAAACCCTTCATAGAAGGCAATGATCTTTTCTTGTTCATACAGACAGCAGCAACGTTCGATTCCATCTATTGCTGTCATTGCACATTCAATATCCGTCAATTCGATGCGATGGCCCATATGCTTAATCTGAAAATCTCTTCGCCCACTAAAGTACAATGTCCCATCTTCGTCAAAATATCCTAAATCACCCGTTCGATAAATGATCTCAGGCCAATGTTTATTCATCGGATTTTGAACAAACGCATGATCCGTCTGTTCTTTATTACCGTAATATCCCAGCGTCACTGCCGTTCCGCTTACACAGATCTCGCCTTTGACATGATGCTTCGTAATCAGCTGATCTTGTTCATCCAGCAACAGGATACGCTCATTTGGAAACGGTTTTCCGATTGGCAACGCTTCTCTTTGTTCATCTTCTTTTGTAACGACATGGTAGGTGCAGTTGCAAGTGATTTCCGTTGGCCCATATAAATTGACATATACGACATGAGGCAGCGCTTCCTGCCAAATACGCAATTGTTTCATCGGCATGATTTCGCCGCTAAACATTACTTTTTTCAATTTTTCAGGAATTCGATACTCAAATCCCTTTAGTGTCGATAAGATGCAAAGTGCGCTTACTGCCCAGATCAGCGTAGTCACTTCCCGCTCACAGATAAAATCTAACAACTTGGCCGGCATGGAAAAGTACGCTTTTGGAATGATCTGCATGGTTGCTCCGCAGCAGATCGTCGAATAGATATCTTTTATAGAAACATCAAAGTCCCAAGGTGCCTGATTTCCGATCACTTCATGCTCATCTATAGCAAACGTTTTCGTAAACTCATTGATAAAATCAATTACGCTTCGATGACAGACCAGCACCCCTTTGGGCGTTCCCGTAGACCCTGATGTAAAATTACAATACAGTGGATCGATATCTAAGTGTTCTTTACGGATCTTAGAAAGTGCTTCTTCATCGACCGCATTTTTTAGTTCATCAAACAAAAGCAATTCAACCGGAAGTTCCATTTTCTCTAACGATGCTTTGGTGCGTTCGTTTGTGATGACTTGTTTTACCTGCAAGGTATCAAAGATCTGTTCGATCCGTGCTTTCGGATGCCGCAGATCGAGCATCACATAAAAGCAGCCGGCATAAACGATCCCAAATAACAAACAGATCGTATCGACGCCCTTTTCCATATATACAGGAACTGCCGTCCGGGGCGCATAGTATTTCATCAGCTTGCTGGCGATTTGTTTTGATTGAGCCACCAGTTCCTGATAAGTGATTTCTTTCTGATGATCGCTGAATGCAACTTTATCAGGATATAACGCTGCACTTCTTTCTAAATATTCCAATACGTTATTCATTGCTGTCTCCTTTATTTTCACTGAGCACTTTATCAATGACTTCAACGGTAATTTCTTCACGAATTCCGTTTTTCATATTTTCTTGATAATGGGCAAACACTTTTTTATATGCTTCATATTCTGCATCCCAAAGTTCTTTGATTTCTTCCTCGTGCTCTTGTTTGCTCAGTTGATAGTCTTGATTGATTCGGCGGGCAATATACTTTGTTGCTTTGATCTGTCCATCCATATTCAAATGACCCGAATTATAATAATCCTTATTTGGATCTAGATTCATCTGATCGATCTCTTTGTCAAAATCGTATACTTTAAACCCATTTTCTGCAGCAATCGCGCTTGCTTCATTCAGCAATCTGCGCTGTTCTAACATTTGTTCATCATAATAACGCGGCATATTAAAGAATGCTGCATTGATCTTGTTCTCTTTCAAATAATTGATCAGATCTTCAAACCGCTGTCCTGATAATGGATAAAGCGGCTGTCGATTTTCATACTTTTGCACATCCACCAACTTTTTCCGCTTGCTTGTTCCACTGATTGTCCGCATGGTAAAAGAATACGGCAACCGTTCACCTAAACGCATCTTCCATTCATAATTGGTGTATCGAAAACAAGACAGGATCTTTTCCCAATTTGTATGATAGGTAGACAATGGCACGCACCAAGACAGAAGGTCACCATTGCCTTTCAGTTCCTGAATGGTTTCTATTTTATTTCCAGATATCGGCATGTTATCTACCCATAAACGCGTCATTCCTTCGCGCTGTTCCATCTCATCATTGTATAAGATCCCATTCAGATCGATGAGGACCACTTTCGGATCTTGTCTGCTTTTTACTTCTTTGATCATCGATTTTGCTAAACCCATTGGTGCACCGGAGGTTGCTAAAGCATAGCTGGTGAACCCTTCTTCTTTCCATGCAATGCTGGAATTAAATGTCGTATATACGGCACTGCTGCCTACGATCACCATATCTAAACTATTTTTAGGTTCCATGTAAAATCCGCGTACACGGACTTCATCTGTAGAAAATTGGTGATTTAATAGATAAGTGCTTGTACAAATCGACGCTGTGATCACCAAGAAAATCGCTGCTAACTCAACCATTCCTTTCCAATGTTTCATTCATATCCTCCTTTCACATCAAAACTGCATATACACAAAGCTACTGGAACTGATTCCTTGTCCATACATTCCTAAAACAAGGATCAATGTGATACTTGCGCCATAACAGGCATAACGTAAAACCCAGTTTCGTTTTTCAAACCATTCGTCAACTTCCATGCGTTCTTGCATCAGATCGACCACAAATAGGATAATCAAAGCCAATGTTAACGCAATCCAATTCATCTTGTTCAAGCCAAGGCTTAACATTTCGCTCAGCAAGTTATCAGGAACAGTAAATTGCATGCTTTTGATCAACATATCACAAATTGCAGTTATGCTTTCTGCACGAAAGATCACACATCCGATACAAGTGATGATGAATGTACGAAAGATCTGAAAGAACTGAAATGCTTTTGACTGAATTGAAATATGAAGCCAGCGGTTCAGCGTTTCAAACACTGGCTTCAACAATCCGCTTACTGCAATCAATATGCCATAAAACAGCCCCCAGATGATGTAATTCCAGTTTGCGCCGTGCCACACACCTACCAAGAAAAAAACGAGCAAATTACCTAAGGCAATCGGTAATGTACGGCCTATATGCTTTCCAAAGCGATTCCTTGCTTTTTTTCCCAACGTACGAACACCTTTGGTCAAAGAGAATGGATAGAAAACATAATCTTTCATCCAAGCGCCTAAAGACATGTGCCATCTCCGCCAGAATTCTGGTATCGTCCGCGAAAAATACGGACGTCTGAAATTTTCCGCCATATCAATGCCCATCATCTTTGCACATCCGCGGGCAATATCGATACATCCTGAAAAATCGGTATAATCTTGGATGGCATATAAGACGATCCCGATCATCGTCCCCACACTGGACAGTTGAAAATAATTGGCAAACACATAATCAGCGACGATCACTACTCGATCTGCAATGACCATCTTCTTAAAATAGCCCCACATCATCAGCCGTAATCCTTGCCGTACATCTTTGCTGTTCATCTTATTTTCTGCATACAGCTGTGGTGCCAAATCATTATATCTGCCAATCGGGCCTTCAATGATCTGAGGGAAAAATGAGACAAATAATGCTACTTTCCCGATATTCGGCTGTGCTTGGGCCTTATCCCAATAGACATCGATCAAATAGGACATTGTTTGAAAGGTATAAAAAGAAATTCCTAATGGCAAGATCAGATTCAGCGTCGGCACTTGACCGCCAAAGGAAAGCTGTTCCAGGAATGTGTTCACATTAGCTGCAAAGAAGTTAAAATACTTCAAAAACACTAAAATCCCAAAATTCAGCACCAGAGCAGATACTAAGATTCTTTTTTTGCATTTCTTGATATGATTCTTTCTCTCTTTAGCTGTTGCTGCATCAAAAGATTTTTCTTTTTGTTTCAGCTTCTCGATCCATAAGGCAGCGATCCAGGAACTGAATGTCGTAATCAATATGAATATAAAAAATTTTACACTTGCATACAGATAGAAAAAATAACTTGCACTTAATAAGAAAATCCATTTATACCGTTTTGGAAAAACCGCATATCCTAACAAAACGATCAAGAAAAAGACAATAAAGGCCAAAGTATTAAACGCCATCAAATCCCTCATTTCATGTTAACGATCGGTGGTTGTGAGTTCCACCTTCCGCCTCTCATTATAAAGGAAACATTACTCTTATGCTGTAACACTATTGTCATCTTATTCGTACCTTTTTGTCACATTTCTGATACAAATAGAGTAGAGGGAAAATAAATATTTTCGCCCCTCTCATTGCACCGTACGTACGGGTCTCGTATACGGCGCTACATTTATATGTTAAATTACAACAACCCAGGCAGACTTGATGAGTTTTTGCCATGGAGCAAGAAAACCTTACCTGAATTTAAAACGATAACTAAATTGATATATTATCATTCTAGTTATCGTTTTTTAATACACTATATTATTTTGCGCTTACATCAGATGTACCTTTTTCATATTATTTCTGACATTAATAGTACCTTTCTTATTGCTCCAATACTTCTGCTTGATAAGATTTTCCATTCCGTCAAGTGTCATGTTTGCCAGGGTCGCTGATATGATTCCGCCTTATGTGGAGTTCCATGTATGGTAGGATATAATCTCTTGTCGTATACATACCCACATTTCA
>CASFOT010000035.1 GCA_949296305.1 uncultured Erysipelotrichaceae bacterium | reverse complement strand
TTCCTATCGGTAAGTGCCCAGTAAAAAATGAACGGTGCAAAGCAACCGAAACAAAGTGAGAAAAGTGGAAACTACATCCGCTCTATTGCGAGGAAAGATGTATATGATTAACATAAGCGAATTGTTGTAAGGGTCGTCACTGTTAATGTCAATAATAAAACAACCAAAAATGTTGCTGAGAGTTATCGTTTTTAAATTCAGATAAGGTTTTCTTGCTCCATGGCAAAAACTCATCAAGTCTGCCTGGGTTGTTGTTGTAATTTAACATATAAATGTAGCGCCGTATACGAGACCCGTACGTACGGTGCAATGAGAGGGGCGAAAATATTTATTTTCCCTCTACTCTATTTCCCAAAGGGCTACTTGCTCTTGATTGTGCAGCATATAAATGAAATTCCCTTTTGCCATCGGATATTCTTCATACATTTTCTGAAGCATTTCTTTAATGTCTTGACGCTGTGTGAAACCATCATTTGGACAAGTGCTTTGGACAAATGGGATTGCATTATTGATCTGTGCCTGCAAGATGTCGCTTTCGTGACAATAGATCAACGGACGTATAAAAGTCGTATCCGTGCGGCTCATGTACATCTTCGGAAGAAAAGTAGCAATTTTTCCGCCATGGATCATATTGAGAAATAAAGTCTCAACGGCATCATCACTATGATGACCAAAAGCTACTTTTGTGCACTCTAATTCTTTTGCTGCAGTGATAACGGTTGCTTTTTTAAATTTTGAACATAGTGAACATTGCAAAGCACCATTTTTTGCACGATTCCTTTTCAATATTTCATAAACTTGAGAGGGATAATGATGCAATTCTATATGCCATTGTTTGCAAAAAGCATCCACTTCTGAAAAATTCATATCAGGGAAACCCATTTCTATGTGAATGCCGATCACACGAAATTTTTTATCTTTAAATCGAGCATACATGGCTAATGCACAAAGAAGCACCATGGAATCTTTGCCACCAGAAACACCGACACCGATCACATCTCCGTCTTCGATCAAATGATAATCATGGTCTGCTCTGCGAATCTTACGGAGAATGGTTTGAAGATTCATTTTGTTATCCTCCTTTACACAGAACTTTATTATAGACGCATTATATAAAAATTACAACGAATAACGGAAAATGAAGGGATTCAGAATTCAAAGGGCAGGTAAATATCTTTTATGATATAATAAGCAAAGGTGATATAAGTAATGGATGGAATCTTAGTAATAAATAAAGAAGTTGATATGACTTCTCATGATGTGGTTGCCCGTTTACGCCATATTCTTCATGAGCGGAAAATCGGTCATAGCGGGACGCTGGATCCACAAGCAAGCGGTGTTTTGCTCGTTTTGATAGGTAAAGCTTGTAAGATCTTGCCTTTTCTTTGCGATACAGATAAAGAATATGTTGCTCGTTTACAGCTTGGTCAACGTACGATCAGTGATGATATATGGGGAGAAGTCTTGGAAGAGAGACCTATTCAGCCAATTTCTAATTTTGCAGCACTTTGCTCTGATTTCGTTGGTGTGATCGAACAACAGCCGCCATTGATTTCCAGCATTAAAGTCAATGGCCGCAAGCTTTATGAATATGCACGGGCACACGAGGAAGTAGAGGTTCCAAAGCGTCAAGTAACCATTTATGCGATTGATGTGTTAGATCAAGAAAAACTTCGTTTTCGCGTAGCTTGCAGCAGTGGTACCTATATACGAGCTTTATGTCGTGATATGGCTTTACAAAGCGGCAATTTGGGCTGTATGGCTGAATTGGTTCGAACTAAAGTTGGACGATTTGCTTTGGAACAAAGCGTTACGCTTTCGGATGTGGAGAAAGGAAATTATCAATTATTAGAGGTGGATGCGCTATTGGAACATATTCCGGTCGTTGCCTATGAACCGCTTGCGGATATATACAACGGAAAAAGCATTCATCTGCCGCTTGAAACAAATCATGAATATATTCGGATCCAGGATCATGAAAAAACGATTGCTATATATAAGTATAGTCATGGAGATGTATACAAATGTGCTAGAGGAATATGGTAGGTGATAGGATGGAAGTAAGAATGATAACCTTGCAAAAGTCTTCAATGAACCCTTGTCGAATCACCGCTTGTATCGGGTATTTTGATGGTTTGCATTTAGGCCATCAGCGTTTGATACACGAGGTCGTTCATAATGCAGCAAAGCATCATAGCGCCCCAGCACTGATTACCTTTGATCCAGATCCATGGGTCACTTTACGCGGAATGAATGATCCTGCTCATTTAACAACGATGAAAGATCGTATTCTGATTGCCGAACGCATGGGGATCCAGCAGTTTTTGATTTTAGATTTCACGAAAGAGATGGCAGCTTTGGATATTGATGAGTTCCATGCTCTGTTAGAACAAAATGGGGTCATCAGACTGATTTGCGGACATGATTTTCATTATGGACGGTATGGAAGCGGAAGTGTCCAGACTTTGCAGAAACAAGATGCGTTTTCAGTATCGGTGATCGATCCAGTCATGTATGAGGATGTCCGTATTTCGTCAACACGCATTGAACAGCTGATACAAGCAGGAGATGTTGCTCAGGCATCCATTTTATTAGGGCGTTTCTATTTTTTACGCGGAACTGTGGACAGAGGTTTTCGAAGAGGGACAACCATGCATTTCCCAACTGCAAATTTAAGAATGAGCGATAATTATCTTTTGCCGAAAAAAGGAGTTTATGCCGGTTTTGCTTCTGTACAAGGACAATGTTATGAAGCGATGATCAATGTAGGAAATAATCCGACATTTGCTAATGACGATATAAGCATCGAGGCTAATCTATTCAATTTTGATGAAATGATCTACGATGAGCCCATTACATTTTATTTTGTCCGGTTTGTACGGGATGAGAAACGCTTTGAATCTAAAGAAGATTTAATTTGGCAGTTAAAAACAGATAAAGAACATATTCGAGGAATGTTTGAAGAGAACCCTTTATGGAAGGATGAGTTATTATGCGTTTGAAAGTATTCTCGATCATTGATGAGACCTTGCAGCTTTTATCAGAAAAACAACCAATTTATGACTATTGTTTAGATATGGTAGAAAAGAGCTTGCAGGAAATCCTAGGCGTTCAGAATGAGATGGTCGTTGATATTCGCGGCCGGATCAAAACTAAGGAGAGTTTACGGGAAAAAATTATCCGTAACCGTTTCTATATGGAATTTGAACAAGCCACTGAAATCTTGCATCATCTCAGCGATCTGATCGGTGTCAGTATCGAATGTCGATTTATTCAAGAGGAATTTCTTTTGCTGAAACAGTTACGTGAGCAGCTGACTGAACAAACAGAAGATGGATTATACTATCATCCTGCTTTTCCTAATCTTCAATTTGATATTCATTCAAAACAGCCGCAGATCCAAAAAAATGGATTTGCGATCTATCGTGTCGATGGATGTTATTATTATCAGGGAGAACGTATCAATGTCGAACTTCAGATCAAATCGTTAGTCAATACCTTTTGGAGCGAAATTGAACATAAGCTTGTTTATAAAAACTCAAATTATTATGTTTATGATGATTTTATGAAAGAACTGTTATCCTCGCTCAAAGCATCATTAACGATCGTTGACCGCCAGATGAGTATTCTTTTCAATCAAATGCAAGATCATTCGCAGAACAATCTCAAAGTAACTCAAAGCGGTTTTGAAAGTTTGATCACTAAAGGAATCAATGATATCTTTGCTATGAAGATGCTGGATTCGGTCGGATTTACGATGAACATCAAAAATACATCCATGATCTTAGGACATTACATCTTTTTAAACGATTTACAGAGCAATCGACATGAAAGCGATCATATCGGTGCGCTTTTCCGAACATTCCGCAAACTGAATTCGATTCAAATTGATTTTACAGATGAAATCATTATGGAAGAGCGTTTGCAAAGCGATGATGCGTTCATCCAAACTCTAGGTACGCATCTGCTATCGGTCATCAACGATGACTATGATTGGTATGTATTTTTTCGAATGTTATTTGCTATTGAGCCTGGTAATAACATTCATGATTTTATGATGTTTCTTAACGTAATCAAGAACTATCTGGTTGATGATTATTGGCTAAATACAAGTTTTGTAAAACTGTCTATGGATGAAGCGGCTGTTTTGCATCGGGAATGCATGCAGATGCTGGCGGATTCATTGGTACAGATCGGCACGATCCAGATTCTTCATGATGATAAGATGAAACAGATCAATTGTCTTTTTGTGCATTTTGTAGAAGAGCTGGAACAGCGTACGATTTCTTACCGGGATTTCATGCAGTATCGAGAAGCATATCGCGAAGAATGGATACTGCAGGTTAATAAGTTGTTTGGCCGTGAAGATGTCTTAACAATCAACGTTAAACAGTCATAGACAGAGGGGCTTGTTCATAGGATACAGTAACAGAGGAGGGAATCTCTATGAACAAGCAGGCGTTAGCATTTCTTACACTGTTCTCATTGATCTTGATGTTGTCTGTATATTACGTGACTTTACCAAATGATGTAACTGCAGTCATCAGTGAAGATACGCAAGAACAAGAGAAGAATCAAACAGATACATCCAAACAAGAAGATGAGAGCGGCAAACTGCAAGATACGATCATACAAAAAATTGATGAACAGCTGCATGAAGCTAGTTCTGTCATGGCAGATCAAAATAGCAGTGAGTCAGAAAAACAGGCGGCTTTATCCGAAATTGAACAATTGGAAAAAACAAAGGAGGAACAGCAGCAGATCCAAGATCTTTTAAAAGAACAAGGATTTTCTTCTGCTGTCGAAATTAGTGATGGTACATGCCGGATCACTCTATATGATTGCGAAGAGAATAAAGAAAATGTAAATAAAGCAATGAACAGTGCTTATCGCATCGTAAAACAAAATTATTTGCTTGAAGTTACTTTTAAAACCTCCTGATGTTTGGTATAATGGTGGCAGAAGG
>CASFOT010000034.1 GCA_949296305.1 uncultured Erysipelotrichaceae bacterium | reverse complement strand
GTGCTGGCCGCTGCGCAAAGCGATGCCTTGTGCATTAAAGTAGCTGGCAACATCCTGTGCAAAGATATTTTTCACATTAAACGTAATGATCCCGCTTTGCGCACGTTCATTGTAAAGGATGACATGATCCATCTGTTTCATCGCTTCCACGATGTAGGTGCGTAAGCTTCGTTCATGTGCATGGATCGCATCCATGCCGATCGCATCAAGATAATCGATCGCTGCCCGCATGCCCAGCACGCCTTCGATCGGCGGTGTCCCGCTTTCAAAACAAAACGGCACTTCTTTGAGCTGCAGATTGCCGCAAGCATCAAAACGGGCATTGCTGCCGCCACCCAGATAGAGCGGTTCGCATTGTTTCAGCAGATCCATCTTGCCATATAAGACGCCGACACCCGTCGGTCCGCACAGCTTATGTGCACTGAACACGAAGAAATCACAATCCATGCGCTGCACATCGATCGGCAGATGCGGTGTTGACTGGGCACCATCGACCACGACCACGATCCCTCGTTGATGAGCAAGAGCACAGATCTCTTCGATTGGTGCGATCTGCCCTAAGACATTGCTCACATGAGCCAAGACGATCATCTTTACCCGCTCATGCAGGGCCGCCTTGACATGTTCCATCGTGATGCGTCCTTGTTCATCTAAATCGATATATTCGACCGTTGCGTTTTTGGCATGTGCCGCACGCAGAAACGGCAAGATGCTCGATGCATGCTCGGCCATCGTGCTCAAGACCACATCGCCTTCCTGCAGGATCTTTTTCGCATAGCCTTCAGCCACCTGATTCAATGAAGCGCTGGTCCCGGAAGTAAACACGATCTGTTTGCTGCTGGGCGCATGCAGAAATTGTGCCACACGCTGCCGTGCCGCTTCATAAGCATCATCGACTTTGGCACTGAGCTCATAATCCCCGCGATGGGCATTGGCTCCTAATGTCGTGTAATAGTTGGTAACAGCTTCGATGACACAAGTCGGTTTGAGCGTCGTCGCTCCATTGTCAAAATAGATGAGCGGATGTCCCATCATGGTCTGCGATAACAGCGGAAAATCTTTACGAATGTTCTCGATGTCCATACAATCCCACCTTTTCTTCCACTCTACATTTTATTTCTTCTCTTCGTGTGCTATTCGCAATCTGTTCAACGATCGGCAAGAAATAACCGATGGACAACAAGCCCAGCGCCATTTCTTTGTTCAATCCGCGCGTCTGTAGATAATACAGCTGTTCAGCATCCGGCTGGCCGATGGTCATCGCATGAGAGGCTTTTACTGCATTTTCATCGATATATAAGATCGGTGTGACCTTGGCATCATGTTTCTTGCTCATCGTAAGCACACGGGTCTTTTGATGGCTGACACTGTCATGTGCCCCTTTCTTGATATTGCCGATCGCCTCTATATCACAAGCAGCCCCTTCTTCAACGACACAATAGTTTTCCATGCGGCCGCTGGTATAAGGATGTTCATGCAAGATCTCCATGCGCCAGCATTTATCTGCTGCCGCCAATGTCGCTGTATGAAATTCGATCTGTGCATCCGGACTGTCAAAATCACCGCAAAGCGTATGCTTGGCAGCGATTGCTTCGATATCGAGTAAAGATACATGGATGTCGGCATGACGATGAGCATGCACATGGATCTGATCCTGCAGGCTGATCTGCGTGCGGATATCAAACCACACATGCACCTGACTGTTTTCCTGTGCGATCAGATCGATCGACAGCTGCATCGCCTCGCCAGCGATCTGGATATAGACGCTGCCTTGGCTGTCCGGTGCAAAGATCAAAGTATGCTCTCCGCTCTTGTCCCATGTCAGACACACATCCAACGTTCCTTGAAATGTCTCTTTCATCTGATCACTCCCCGCGATGTGCACCGCAGCTGCCTAACAGTTCCACTTTTTTCTCCTGTTTGGCTGCCTGTACATGATATTGTTCTTCGATCCATTCATATCCATCCTGATCGACACGCTGGATCAATTCTTCATTTCCGCTGACCACGATGCGCCCATCCATCAAGACATGCGCATGGGTCGGTTTCATATATTCATAGAAACGGGCATAATGCGAAACGACCAACAAGCCCATCGTTGTCTTTTCCTGCAGTTCCAGCACAGACTTGGCAACGATCTTGAGCGCATCGACATCCAGGCCGGAATCGATCTCATCCAGCATGGCCATCTTCGGCTCCAGCATCAGCATCTGAATGATCTCATTGCGCTTTTTCTCTCCGCCGGAAAATCCTTCATTCAAGAAACGGTGTGCCAGATCTTCTTTCATCTGCAGTTTCTGAATGCTGCCTTCCATCTGCCGGATAAACTGAAACAGCGGGATCGGACGCTCCCGGCGGGCATTTACTGCCGTACGCAAAAAATCTGAATTGGTCACTCCACTGATCTCGCTTGGATACTGCATTCCTAGAAATAAGCCTGCTTTGCTGCGCTCATCCACTTCCATCGCTAACACATCCTGTCCATCCAGCAAAATGGATCCTTTGGTTACCGTATATTTTGGATTGCCCATGATCGCAGCCAGCAATGTGCTTTTACCATTTCCGTTCGGGCCCATCAAGGCGTGTGTTTCCCCTTCCTGGATCGTCAGATCGACCCCTTTTAAGATTTCTTTATCTTCTACCTGCACATGCAGGTCTTTTATCGTCAATGTACTCATCGTGCATCATCCTTTCATCAACGCAGTTATCATAGCAAAAAAGCATAAAAAGCTCAATTCAAACGTCTTATGGAAGTGTTTGGAAGACCTGCTTTGTGAAATTTACGTGAATTCCTTTGAAAAATTGCTTTTTTACTAAGAATCGCATATAATGAAAAAGCAACTGAAAGGATGAAATTTATGCTTGAAATAGTGAAAAAAAATTGGTTCGTCGTATTGATCGCCATCTTATTATGCGGTTTTTCGATCTACTACGTTTGGGACACAACCAAAGATTATGTCAAAGGTAAGAGCGTAGATGGAAAAGAATTGATCGCTTCCATCGATGGGAATAATCTGACTGCTGACGATCTTTATGACGAAATGAGCCGTTTCTCCATTTCTCAGCTCTATTACCGCTTCCGCAATGCGGTCATCGAGCAAAGCGTCACAGAAGAAACGGACGAAATGAAAGAAGCTGCACAGCAGCTGCGTGAAAACCTGGAAGCACAGGCACAGTCAAGTTCTTCTTCCAGTGCAGATGAACTGATCGCTAATCTTTTGACAAGCGTCGGTATGGAAGAAGATGAGCTGGATCGTTTCTGCATGCTGGCACAAAAAGAAAATGTCCTGCAGGTCAACTATGTAAAAGAACATTATGATGAACTGCTGAAAGATGTCAAGAAATCACATATCATCTCTCTTATCGAGATTTCGGTCAGTGATGTCAGTTCACTGAGCGATGATGAAAAAGCTACAAAAGAAGCAATCGATCAGGCATTAGCCGATGGAACTTCATTTGCCGATGTAGCCAGCGAATATTCGCAATCGACCCTCACGGACAATAAAGGTTTCTATGGTTATATCGATGAAGAAGCTTCCAGCACAACGACCTTCACCGATGATATGATCGATGCAGCGCTCGCTTTGAAAGAGGGCGAAACAAGCAAATGGGTCAACGTCGACAGCGACAGCGGTGACAAGATTGTCTTGATCTATGCAGATATCGCTGGAAAAGATTCTTTAAAAGAAAGTGATCAATCAGATGTGTGGTCTGCTTTGGTCTCTGCATTGGTTGCTCGTGAATCCACGCTTTCCAGTGAGATCTTGTTTGATGCTGCAGATCAGCTCAATATCACATTTGCGGATGAAACATTAGAAAGCCGTCTGCGCATTTATGCA
>CASFOT010000033.1 GCA_949296305.1 uncultured Erysipelotrichaceae bacterium | reverse complement strand
TCTTTTTCTACCAGTCGATCATCCTCTATTATTTTGATATTTTTTAGAAGCTTCATAACAAACCTCCTTAAAATTGTGCTTTAAAGGCACGTTTGACTACCGCCTTGCGAACCAATACGCCATTGCTCATCTGCTTGAAGATTCGGCTGTTCTTTGCCTCAACCAATGCAGTATCAATTTCTACATTACGATTAACAGGTGCAGGATGCATGATGATCGCATGTGATTTCATCTTAGCAGCTCTCTCTAACGTCAATCCATATTGGCGAAGATACTCCTCCTTGCTCATCTGCATTGTAGACTGATGACGTTCATGTTGAATTCGAAGCATCATAACAACATCAGCTGTTTCGATGGCCTCATCTATATCCATATATGGATAACCTTCCCGCTGCCATTGCTTCGGACCGCTGAATACACAGCTGCCACCCAGCATTTCCATCGCTTCTTTGTTGCTTGCGGCTACACGCGAATGTGAGATATCTCCAATGATTGCCATACGCACATCTTTGATCGTTCCAAATTCTTGATAGATCGTCAATAGATCCAGCAAACATTGGGTTGGATGATTGCCTGCGCCATCACCTGCATTGATGATCGGAATCGAGATATTTTCCAATTCCTTAAAATACTCATCTTTCGGATGACGAATGACCACAGCATCATAGCCAATGCTTTCAAACGTCTTTACCGTATCGTATAGACTTTCGCCTTTTTCCACACTGCTTCCTTGAGCGCTGAAATTTTCAACTTTGCATCCAAGCTGATGTTCTGCGGAAGCAAAGGAAAAATGGGTACGGGTGCTTGGCTCAAAAAAAAGATTAGCAATCAATTTCCGATCTGGTAATTGCCAATCCTTGTAAGAAACACCAAAAAGCTGCGCATCCTTCACAATGCCCATCAGTTCATCTTTCGATAAATCGCGAATTCGTAACAGACTGCTTTGGTTCATACTATTTCCTCCTGTGTCGATTTCAAGAAAAAAGGTCACTTTTTCTGCACAAAAAAGGACCTTGCTTTATAAGGGATCGGATTTCGCCTTCATAACCTCTCTGGATTATGTTAAAGGACCTTTTTTCTATTATTATTTTAACATAACACTAAAATAATACAAGCATTCGAACAAAAAATCATTTTTTTACATTTTGTTGTTCAGTAAACCATTGTTTTAAAAAATGATGAATCGCTTCAATATTGTGATATTCACACGTGATTCGATAAAAGATCGTCTGATCTTGATAATAAAAACGAAACCAGCAACAAAGAGATACATTATTAACAGAATAAGTTGCTTTTAAACAAAGCGGAGCTGTTCGTTTCCGCAAAGAGCGAATCATCAAAAAACCCGTGTTTAGAAGTTAGCACCATGTTTCTTTAGGAGCACCAAAATCAAAATATTCAAATTAGTGCCTATTTATCGCACTTTTTTTATGCCAAAAATTATTTTAATTTTTTTGTTTTTATGATATAATAATGGTGTCGTGGTGTTATGTTTTGGGGTGTTATCTATGGCTTATTTCTTGAAGAAAACCAAACAACAAAATCGTATTTATCTCGCTATCTAT
>CASFOT010000032.1 GCA_949296305.1 uncultured Erysipelotrichaceae bacterium | reverse complement strand
GAAAAAACACTTTCTTGCGGGTGAAGGATCTTATCCATGCTTTGCTGAGCCATTTCAACACCTAAATATAAGATCAATACTGCAACGATCAAAGAAGCCACACATTCATAGCGGGCATGTCCAAATGGATGTTTGGCATCCGCTGGCCGGCTCGATAAGCGAAAACTGATCAAAGAAATGATCGAACTGCCTGCATCCGACAAATTATTGATTGCATCTGCTGTAATCGAAACACTGTTTGCCATCGTTCCAGCAATAAACTTAAAGATGCATAAAAAGATATTGTTGATCACACCAACGCTAGCAGTCAGATTGCCAATCGACTTTCGAACGCTATCTTTCTCCATATGATCGTGATCTTTCACGAATAAACGCACCAATAAATGCATCATGATTTTCTCCACCTTCTCTTATATTCCCATCATCTAATGTCTCTTTAATCTAACACATTTTGCTTAAAAACGCAAAATGACCTTTAAAAAAACATACACTATAGCGGTGATTGTCGTGCATCGTATCGAATTGATCATGCTTTACTTGTTATTGGCATCATTATTCCTTTTTGGTCATACGGTCAGCAGCAGTGTGCAGATCTCATTAAAGATCTGGTGGAACACCTTGATCCCAGGCATGCTGGTCCCTATGATCATGATCCGTTTTATTCATGCCAGGCAAGGATTTGCTCATCTTTGTTCCAAGATCTTCAACCGCTGTTTCGCCATGTCGAACAACGCTTTTGCTTATGTCATATGTGCCATGCTTTTAGGGTTTCCCAGCGGTTCTTTATTCATAGATGAAGCTTATGGACAAGATCTGCTGAATAAACAAGGGGCAAAACGGATCTTGCTTTGCTGTTGTTTTCCAACGCCAGGCTTTGTCATTCTTTCATTAGGTGCTCTCTATCAGGATCCATCCATCGGCTGGCGTCTTTACCTGATTCAGATCCTTTCTGGCTGTATCTTATTATGGTTTACCCGCTCTATCCATGTAAATGCATATTCGCAGCCTTCTAAATTGCCGCCATTCTTCGAATCTTTGACAAAAGCAATACGGACCAGTGTCCAAGCGATGACAATGATCGGAATCTACTTGATCCTCTTTTTATCCTTTCTCTCGGTTTTGGAAGCAATCTTGCCTGATCAGCTGCTCCTCCCTTTGCAGCTAACCGGTGAATTCAGCAGTGCTGTCTTATTATCGGCACAGCTTCCCTGCTCATTAACGATCAAACTGATCCTGACCAGCGCCTTATTATCTTTTGGCGGACTGTGTGTCCACGTACAGATCTTTTCTTCTTTGCGAAATCTTTCACTTTCATATCCTCATTTTCTTTTTTTTCGGATCTTGCAAGCTGTTGTATCAATGATCCTCTCATTTTTCTTTTTTTAAAAAAATGCCTTTGCTGTTTAACAAAGACATTCGCGATCGATCGAGATTATGCTTCTACTTCCGCTTTCCACAAACCATGCAAATTGCAGAATTCATATACTTCAACTGTTCCTTTATAATCACCTAATGCAAAAACGGCTTTTGGCGCTGTTCCTGGTTTCAATTCTGCACGCAATACTTGATTGCCAGCTACAGCCCAGATATTCGTGATATAGTGCTCTTGCAGCATTGGATGCTCCACGCTGCCTACAACAACTTCTAATACACCCTCTTTTACAGTTGCAGCCGGCACATGTTTTTCTAATGCACCATCGGTCGTATTTGCCGTTAATTCCACCATCGGTTTCCCGCAGCACATTACCGGAATTCCTTTATCAACTACTTTTTCAATGATATTTCCACATACTTCACACTTAAATACTTTCATTTTCTTACCTCCTGATATAGTCATTTCCTTTACGAGATCAGTATAACACACCTTATTCTTGCCGTCATGCCAGTTGCTCACAGATTTGCTTTCTTATTTCGTTCGATAATACGTATCTATATGATGATGTTCCCAATAGGCATCAACCTTCTGCATCACTTTTCTGCATAAGATCCAATCGATTGGCAGAATGATAAGCAATAAAATGAACCAACTGATGATCCCGATCACAGCACTTGTTGGTTGATCGACGAAACTGTATAACTGTACATTGATTGTGCTTAAAGCACCATAACAGATGAAAAGAAAAAGCAAGAAAACAAAACCGCCGATCAGCCATCGTATCCGTTTTTTCATCATGTTCACCTCTTTCTCTTCATTTTAGCATAGAAATCAAAATGCGTGATAGGCCTGATAGATCATTTGTCCTCTATAGTCCCTTTCTTTTGATCTCGCTTTTTAATAGTTAATTAACATGTATGCCGAATCGATCAAATCTAACCTTACATTGACAGTGTTTGAACAATTGGATAAGATGATTAAAAAGTGAGGTTTGCTATGAAATTGACCATCAAAGAACATAAACTAAATATTCTTATTTCCCAGGAAACAACCAGCGATGCCCTCTTGCAAGATCTATATGTATCAAAAAAGAGTCGCTATCTGTTATACCAACATGGACAGATCTTCAAAAATCAAGAAATATGCAGACATGCCTGCCCTCTTCACAAAGGGGATATTCTCACGATCCAAAGAGACATAGAAAATGATCCTATTCCCTCTTATGCACATCCTGTCCGTGTTTTATATGAAGATGAATTGCTCCTTATCATCGACAAAGAACCAAATATGCTGGTTCATAGTGACGGGATCAATACAGATCATACGGTCAGCAATTGTGTACAGCATTATTATGAATCAACAAATCAAGATTGTCCTGTCCGGCCATTACACCGCCTGGATGTCGAAACCAGCGGTATCTTGCTTTTCTGCAAATTTCCATTATTACAGCCATTGCTAGACCACATGATGGAAACAAAGCAGATCCGCCGCCATTACTTAGCCGTTGTTCAAGGCCATTTTCCAAAAACAAGACAAATATATACGGACCCGATCGGTCGTGACCGTCATGATGCCCGCCGATATATCACCCATCCTAAAGGGAAATCTGCTTGTACAAAAGCAACGCTGGTAACTTATGATCAAATACATGATCGTTCCTTGATCCGGTGCATGTTAGAAACTGGACGAACACATCAGATCCGCGTCCATCTCAGTGCGCATGGATATCCATTGGTCAATGATCCGCTTTATGGAACAAAAACTAAAAAACAAGGACGACTTGCTTTACACTCAGCACAAGTTTCATTCTATCATCCATTGAAAGAACAAACGATCACCCTTTCGTGTCCTTTACCAGAAGATCTGGGACTGCTTCTTTCAAAAAATGAAGAAAAATAAAAGTACGGGCTTACGCTTCGTACTTTTTTGCATTGACCCAAGTTTCCAGAAGTTTTTCCATTAAATCGTCACTTAAAAACAACTCCGGGAAGCGTGCCATAAAATACATCACTTCTTCTATAGAATTCAAGGCAAGATATTCCAGATCGCTCGGCTTATTCATTTCATAAGAAGGAAGGTCACTGACTTCTGGAACCAGCTCAGCCACTTCTTGTAATTTCTGATGAAAATTTATTAGATCATCTTTCCGATAAAACAATATGCTTTGATAAAGCAGCATTGGAACAGAGAATTCAGGATATTGGTTTGATAATACTTCTGCTTTTTCAAACTCTTCTAAACAACAATAGATCCCCATCAATGAATACCGCACACCCATATTGTCGCTTTCATTATAAACTAAGATTTCCTCGCCTTCTTTCATAGCTAAGCGAAGCTGCCGTTTGTTTAAATATTCTTCAAAGATAGAATAACACAGACGAATATACGGACGAGTCTCCATGATCTGATAGAAATCCCCTTTTTCCTCCATCAATCCTGCTTCTTCCAAACGCTTTTCCTCTTCTACTTTTAACTGTTGAAGTTTTTTCATGCGCAACACAGCATCAGCTTCCATTTCGACCAAAGCCAGCTTCGCCTGAATAAAATCTGGTTTCTTCTTCAATGCTTGCTTCAATAGTTTTTTACGTTTGCTCTCTTGTCCCTCTTCCATTGCATCTTCGTACAAATCCCACGCTTCTTCATTCAGTTCCAGTTCTTTTCTCATTTTACCCTTATCCATCTTGCATTTCCTCTTATCTTCAAAAAAAATCCTTTCGTCAACGTTCTTTTTCTTATTATATCTTATCATCAGCATATAATATAGATTGAAGATGCTTTCTTTTTATGATAAACTATCTTTGCCTATCGAAAACAGGGGGTGTTCTGGTTTCGACAGGGATATGTCTGATACGGACTGCAGCCGAGTGATTACGTAATAATCAACTTAAATTAAACGCAAAAACTAAATTAGCTAACGTGTTCGGTGCAAACCGTGCCGTTGCTTTCGCTGCTTAATTACCGAAGATAGGTTCGCAGCCTCCTGCTGACAGAGTGTTCTGCGCTGTCACAGAGAGCTTAATCTAGTGGAACTCAAGGCAGAGGAATGGTTTCGCTTCTCTGCACAAAAATCTAGAAACACATTTAACGAATGTCTGCTCATGCACAAATCGTTAAATTATCCAGTCATGAGATAAGCTGTAGATGTCTGTATGGGGGACTGTTTCTGGACAGGGGTTCGATTCCCCTCACCTCCACCATATGATTATCTGACGAACACTTATTTCTTCCCTGGTGGATTTGCGATAAGAGTTAGTCTAAACATAGAAGATCATCGCTAAGATGGTCTTTTTTTATCACGCTGTCATTTGCATCCTCGATTGATAAAGATATACCGAGTATATTTATAGTAGGAGGAAACAAAACTATGGCAATTGAGTATGAAAGAATCGGCGATTATGATATCCCAACACTGAGACTTAGCAATCAAAATGAATATCAAATGGGTTTCTTTGGAATGAGATATAAGGACTATCTCAAAGAAAATCACAAGATCATTTACTACAACTTACTGTCAAAACAACAACTATTTCAACAGATAAAATTGGTTGAAGAAGAAGCAAACGAGCTTTATGAATCACTAATCGATTCACTAAAATATCGAGAAAAAGTAGATGAAAAACTTAAAGCAAATGATCCGATTAGATGGGTTCAAATGATGAACAACATCCAAAATAGAGCCAGAGAAATTGTTTTAGCTGAGGTGGTTTATCGCTAAGACAGTAAACGAAAATGACAGTATTGATAAGAGAAATCATACTTGAATCTCTTTCCTTACTGTCATTTTATTTAGTTTTGCTAATGCTTGTTTAATCTTAGCGAGCAGACCATTTATGGATATACATCCACAAACGGTACAAATATAGCGAGCAGTGTATTTATGGACAGATGCCATAAATACCTCTCGTTAGGGAGTTCCCCTAAGACCCAATCATTCCGATAATTTGCCTTATGAGAAAGTGGGCAATAATGAACCGGTTTGTATTGCAGATGAGGTTCCGTTTGAAATACCAGAGAGTTGGGAGTGGGTACGGCTTTCAACAGTTAATGAAATGTATGTAGGCAACAGCATCAATGAAACAGAAAAGAAGCAAAAATATACAGGATTGAATGATGGTTACTATTATATCGGGACAAAAGATATCGAATTTAATCATACTATTAATTATGACAACGGCGTAAGAATACCATACGGACTCAATAAGTTTAGAATTGCTCGTAAAAATAGCATACTAATGTGTATTGAAGGAGGAAGTGCCGGAAAGAAGATTGCCTTTATAAATCAAGACATATGTTTTGGCAATAAATTATGTTGTTTCTATTCGCTTGGTGTAAATCACATGTTTTTGTATCACTATTTACAATGTCCGGTTTTTCAAAGTGTATTTAAAGAAAATACCACAGGTATTATAGGTGGTGTTAGTGTTAATGTTTTAAAAGGACTTTACATTCCAATCCCGCCTATTGAAGAACAAAAGCGTATTGTAGATAAATTACAAGAATTATTACCACATATTGAGCATTATGATAAAAACGAAGCATTTCTTGGAAAACTTAATACTAATTTTAGAGATCAATTGAAAAAATCCATCCTACAAGAAGCTATCCAAGGAAAGCTAGTTCCACAAAATCCAAACGATGAACCTGCCAGTGTGTTATTGAAACGAATTAGAGAAGAAAAACAACGCTTGATTAAAGAAGGAAAAATCAAAAAGGATAAGCACGAATCTGTCATATTTAGAAGGGATAATTCTTATTATGAGAAGTTAGACGGAATTGAGCGTTGCATA
Organism: uncultured Erysipelotrichaceae bacterium; assembly: GCA_949296305.1. GTDB lineage: Bacteria > Bacillota_I > Bacilli_A > Erysipelotrichales > Erysipelotrichaceae > Merdibacter. The sequence continues at coordinate 1,919 of CASFOT010000032.1, read as the reverse complement.
GATAATGAAACCCCATTTGAAATTCCAAGTTCTTGGGAATGGGTAAGACTTGGAACAATCTATCAGCACAACACTGGTAAGACATTGAATTCAGCTAATTGTTCTGGAAAATTGATGACATATATCACAACTTCAAATCTATACTGGAACAGATTTGAAATCGATTCTCTAAGAAAAATGTATTTTTCTGAATCCGATACAGAGAAGTATACAGTTACTAAAGGTGATTTACTCGTTTGTGAAGGTGGTGATATTGGGCGCGCTGCAGTTTGGTCATATGATACAGATATTAGAATTCAAAATCATATTCATAGGTTACGCTCATACATAAAGTTATGTACCGAATTTTATTATTATATATTCTATCTATATAAACATGCCGGTTGGATAGGTGGAAAAGGAATTGGCATCCAAGGACTCTCTTCAACCACTTTACATTCATTGTTATTGCCATTGCCTCCACTAGAGGAGCAGACTCGAATTACTAAGCAAATTAATCTTCTGTTTTCATCATTAAAGACCTTGTAAGCATATTAAAGTATAATTTCTAGCGAAAGGAGGTCTTTCGCTATGATAGATAAAGAAAAATATGAAAGACATTTGAGAGGTACCAATCTCTCGGAAAACACAATTTCATCCTATCTATTTGCTGTGAAGCAATACAGTGAACAATATGATGAAATAACTAAAAGTAATCTTCGCGATTATAAGATTTGGTTAATTGAAAGTTATAAACCGAAAACGGTAAATTTAAGAATCAGAGCTATTAACTGTTATTTAGAAAGTATCGGTAAAGAAAAATTAAAAATGCCTTTTGTTAGAGTTCAGCAAAAGGCATTTTTAGAAAATGTTATCAGTGAAGCCGACTATGAATATTTTAAAACTAGTCTCAAGAATGACGGGGAAATATTTTGGTACTTTGTTATTCGATTCTTAGCCGCCACAGGCGCAAGAGTAAGCGAACTTATAAAGATAAAAGTTGAACATATAAAAATCGGACATCTAGATTTATATTCAAAAGGTGGAAAGCTACGACGAATATACATACCTCAAGCGCTAAAAGAAGAAGCCATTTCTTGGTTAGCTGATAAAGGTCAAGAAAGTGGCTTTATTTTTTTGAATAAGTATGGCAAACAGATCACTACTCGCGGGATATCTGGTCAGCTTAAAAAATTAGCAACAAAATACGGTATAGATTCTGCGGTAGTATATCCTCATTCATTTAGACATAGATTTGCTAAAAGTTTTCTAGAACGATGCAATGATATAGCGTTTCTTGCCGATCTTATGGGGCACGAAAGCATTGAGACTACACGAATATATCTTAGAAAGACTGCGACTGAACAACAAGAAATTGTGGATAAAATTATAGATTGGTAAAATATAAGCGCACAGATAAAAACCTCACTGTGCGCTTATATTGTTGTTTACATAAGATAATACTTCTTTAATCTTTTCTACAATTCGTTTTTGTTCCGTTACAGAGGGAACAGCGATTAAAGATCGATATAATTTATTGTCGTTGATTGCAGGATAAGCAACGCCTCTAGCGTTATCGCTATCATTGGCATACGCATCAAATGTTGGTGACATAAGATAATAAAATAAAAACTCACCGTTAAGGTTAGAATGACAAGTGATTACAGCAAATCCTGTACTTGCAATAGGTTGATGACTAAAGAAACGGTCTACGATACACATATTATGCAAATATGGCCGTACAGTAGAGTAAAGTATATCTCCCAAAGCAACAATTTTTCTTGCGGGAATGTGACCAATCATGTGTAAGTAATATTCGACAGGTTTAGACTCGTGAAAGTCGAATGGTGTCACCTGACCTTTGTCCTCGTCCCTTAAGCCGGTATGATCATTGAGTTGATTTCATGCCGGCTTTTTTTTCGTTTTTTATTACATATCAT
>CASFOT010000031.1 GCA_949296305.1 uncultured Erysipelotrichaceae bacterium | reverse complement strand
GATTTAACATACATTTTACAATCTTTCTGATGACAATTTTTTTTACCGTGATAATATGAAGGGTATATTACAGAAAATGTAATATAAAAAAGTGAGGTATATCATGACAATAAATTTAATGGAATATCTGCATCAATTAGCAGAAAATCCGGCTTTGATCATCATCTCATTATTGACACTGGGTGTCGTTTTAGTCAATGGGTGGACCGATGCACCAAATGCGATCGCAACTTGTGTTTCCACTCGTTCCATGACACCAAGAAAAGCCATCATGATGGCTGCTGTCTTTAATTTCTTAGGTGTCTTTGTGATGACGATGGTCAATGCTGCTGTTGTTTCGACCATTTATAATATGGTCGATTTTGGCGGTAATTCCCATAGTGCTTTAACAGCTCTTTGCGCAGCATTATTCGCAATCGTATTATGGGCAACTGCAGCTTGGTACTTCGGTATCCCTACCAGTGAGAGCCACGCATTGATCGCCGGCCTGTCTGGTGCAGCGATTGCTTTGCAAGGCGGAATCGGCGGGATCAACGGAAGCGAATGGATCAGCGTCATCTATGGGCTTGTCCTTTCTTCCCTGCTGGGATTTATCATGGGATGGATCACGGTAAAGATCGTTACGCTTCTCTTCCGGAATGCAGACCGCCGCAAGACGCAGGGCTTCTTTCAAAAAGCCCAGATCACAGGCGGCGCTGCCATGGCATTCATGCATGGCGCACAGGATGGGCAGAAATTTATGGGTGTATTTATGCTCGGGCTGTTCCTGGCACAAGGCCAATCGAATGCTGAAAATTTCATCATTCCTGTATGGCTGATGATCTTATGTTCCGTCGTGATGGGCATCGGTACATCAATTGGCGGTTATAAGATCATCAAAGCGGTCGGAATGGATATGGTAAAGCTGGAAAAATACCAAGGTTTTTCGGCCGATATCGCTGCTGCAGGCTGTTTATTGATCGCGTCTGTAACCGGGATCCCAGTATCTACGACACATACCAAAAACACTGCCATCATGGGCGTTGCAGCTGCTAAAAGGATCAGTGCGGTCAACTGGGGCATAGTCAAAGAAATGGTTTGGACCTGGATCTTGACATTCCCTGGATGCGGATTGATCGGTTATGTGATGGCTCAGATATTCATGTATTTATTTTAAAAGGAAGGTTTAAAAAATGGCAAATAAAAAAAGCAACTGTTATTTTGATGCATTTATCGAACTGGCGGAGTATACCAAACAAGAGGCAATTTTGCTAGATGACTATTTACAAGATTTCGATCTTTCATACATGCATGACAAGATAAATGAAATGCATGCAATCGAAACAAAAGCCGATCAAATGAAGCATGAAATGATGGATCGTTTAGCAAAAGAATTCATTACACCGATCGAAAGAGAAGATATCAATCAGCTATTCAATGAAATCGAATCGGTATCAGACATGATCGAAGATGTCTTGATCAAGATGCACATTTTCTGCATCGGAGAAGTTCGTCCTGAAGCAATACAATTTAGTCATCTGCTGGTAAAAAGCTGTACCATCCTTAAAAAGATGATGGAGGAGTTTCCAAATTTCAAACGTTCTACTGTATTGCAGGATCTTATTATCGAAATCAATGATCTGGAAGAAGAAGGAGACCACCTATATGCAAACAGCATCCACGGCATGTTTTCCAGCATGAACGATCCGATCGATCTCATGCGATGGACCGAAACATATGATCGTTTCGAAAAGAGCTGTGATGCCATCGAACACGTAGCGATCGTCGTCGAAAGCGTGGTCATGAAAAATATCTAATATTTACAAAGCATGCTCCTGATCGATGCATGCTTTTTTGATCTAAACTTCTAGCCCCCCAAACATCTGCTTATTAGTGCCGGTTTCCTTCAAAAATAAAAGATTTCTTTCCATTTCATCATATTATGCAAAGAAACGATTCAATTTGATGAACAAGCTTTCTTTGGACAGCAAGACCATCGGTTTTCATGTACCGAAAATTCTAAAAGCACAGAAAAGACCAACTCACATAAAAAGACCGGAATCTCTGACTTAAACCGTCAAAGATCCGATCTTTTTTACGTGATATTAAAACTGTTTCTAGTTATTTTCCCGTAACAGTGCTTTTCCAATGATGTCAAATACTACCTTTTACTTCGAATTTGAGGTCCTATGATCCCATTTTCTTTTTTGAATGGCCAGCAAGCCCAACAAGACAGCCATACTGCCTATAACGATAATACAAGAATGCTGTCCGGAACGCTTAACAGCAGTAGAAGGATCTTTTGTTTCTTCATGATCTTCTTCTATTTCTGCTTTTTCTAAATTGGCAACTGCATTCTGAAGATCATTGAGTGCTTGCTGTACATCTTCCTGATCCGCCTTTGGATCAAGGAATACAGCTTTTGCTGCTTCTATAGCCTTTTTAAGATTATCAACGCTTTCTTTTGTATACAGCGAAGTATCTAATCCTTCTGCCTTTTGGATCATTTCCTCTAATGACTGTTTATCGGTCTCGATCGGCATCAAGCCTGCCTGTGCTTGAATCAATAAAACTAATGCATCATCAATTACAGGCTGTGTTGCCTGAGAATCATTTAACACTGTCTCTGCATTTGCTAATGCATCTTCGAATATCTTGGCAGAGTCAGAAGTGAAGCCTGAAAGATCAAGATCTGACCACGCAGCATAAATGATCTGAAGCTGGCTCTTATCGCCTAAACGGATCAACTTTGTGATTGCTTCCTCAATGGTTTGAGCCATCATATCTACTTCTTGTTGACGCGTAATATCTAGATCTCTGATTACCTCTTTTATAGTTTCCTGCAAAACATTCCAAGAAGCGCTCGTATACGTTTCTTTTTCCAATTGATCAGCATTTGCGATTGCTTCATCTACTTTCGAGTAATCGGCTTTTTTCAAAACTAAAGAACGATATGCTTGATCAAGTGAATCATTAAGCTGATCAAAATCATCCATGCGTGTTTTAAAAGGATCTAGTGATTTGATATCGTCAATGATCGTCTTCATTGCTAGATAACTGTCTTCTTCATAATATTCACCGTTAACCTCTGATTCAATATCATTTGCTTTAATGATTAGCTTAACTGCGTCAGAAACAGTTGTATACTTATCCAGATTTTCATAAGCATTGATTTCTGCACAAACACCAAAACCGTTTTTGCCTTCAATTTTAAACGTGACACCATAATAATATTGTGTTTCTTCAAATGTAAAATCAAAGTTTCTGTTTGCATCTACTTCGATCACTTGATCTTTAACCAATAATTCTTCGGTACCATCCTGAGTAATGCCATAGACATCTGCTGTCAGCCAAAGTCCATTTTCTTTTTCAGTTGCTACTCTTGCCGTATATCTTAAATAATCAAAAGCTGTTTCCTCACCAAACCGTAAGGTCAGCGTATGTCTCTCATTTCCATGATCACAGCAAGTCGGCTGGCCGGAACTATAAGCTGAATGCCAGTATGTATTCAGATCTCCGTCAATCACTCGATCTTTTGGTCCTTCTCCAGCTTCTGAACATACTTCTACTTCCCATTTCTCTCGACTTACACGGCCATCATTCGAAATCATGTGCGCGGAAGCAAAAGCATCTATCTCTTGCAAGTTTTTGGTAGATGTCCTGATCTCTAAAGCTGAGATCATTCCATCAAATTCATTGCTTCCGATGTAAAGTTCATTTATTTCTTTATCCTGTGATGTTTCCATGCTTGCACATAATCGAGTATCTAAATACAGCTTTGTCAATCCGTTTGGTTCTTTGTTGATCGTAACGGCATGAATATTTCCATCATTGACTTTTCCGATTACCTCAGTTTTGGTCGTTGTCGGAACATATTCTTCACTGCCGAATGCGCCGTGTGCTTTTTCCACAACTGAAATTTGCTGCTCTTTAGTTGTCAGCTGGCCATCTTTTGTTTCATACACAAGATATCCTTCATCATCAACAAAAATCCTAAAGCCTTCTTTTTGATTCATGATTTCTTTATCGGTTCCATCACAGACAAATGCAAATGAGATCTCATATTCTTTATTGACATCCACTGCCTTGCCAGAAGCATGAGCCTTGCCGTCAAACAGTGCAAAGGTTTGGTCACCAAACGTATACTTTGTCATTCCTTCAAAATTGATATCTTCAAGATAATTCTCTGGTTGGATCTGTTCATTGCGTTTCTCCAATTCATTTCCATACGTATCTTTTACGCTTACGACCGCAAGTTCAGCCTCATCCATTTGATCATAACTCATTTTTACAGTACGATAATCTGCTTCGATTTCCATTTGATCGATGAGCTCTCCATTGATCTCTACTATTAAACTATCAATATTGATCCTTTCATCAAATTTGATTTTTAATGTCTCCTCATCAACTTTCTTAAAGGAAATTACTGAAGGTGCTTCATGATCTGTGATCCCAAACTCATATACACGTGTACTGAAAGGAGCTAAAGTTACAGAGATCGTATCTCCATAATTTACCTTTTCGCTGCCTGTATCCGTTGTATAAGGGAAAATCTGCGTCTGTTTAAACGATTGCATTCCTTCTTTTACACCGATGATATTCGTCAGCTGTAAATCATATGTTTTTTCTGTATTAGTCGGATTCGTAAAAGAAACGATTCCTTTATCTTTCGTCCATGCAGAATATCCATAAACGCCTTGAGATGGATTTTTGCCATCTTCCTTAAACATCTTAGCGTTTTTTAGAATATCATGATTCTTTTCAGCGAAGTCCAGGATATCTGCCGTAACCATCCATTTTTCTTCATCCATATTGGATGGCGAGAAATACAGTTCCCAAAAAGCGGTTCCTCTCATTGCATTCACGATCATAAATTCTCTAAAAATATCTGTGCTTGCATTATCGCTCTTCGTATAGATCGGATCATGATTATAAATATTGCTCAAAGGAAATTGAACTTGTTTTTGATAGATCAGGCTGCTGTATACGTCATCTCTATAATATATATTTCTCTGCAGCGAATTTGCTGCACTGTCTCCGGCAGTACCGCGATCACCAGAATCCTGTACCCAAATACTGTTGATCCATTGAAGCAGCCAAGGACTCAGATTCACATGATTCGTTCCGCTGATCCATAAATTCGGCTCGATCTCTCTCATGCTGTTAAATGCATCTGTCCATCTTTCCCATTTTTCGGTTATATAATACATATCATTTGGTCCGCCTGTGATATGATCATGAGACGAATCAACACAAGCATCCATGGCAAATCCATCAAACTTCCAATAATTGATCCCAAATCTCTCTTCATAATCTCTGACAAGCGCAGTAAAGTTCTGGATATATTTCTCCGATCCGGTACAAATGACATGATCCCATAACTTTGTTGCTCTTTGTGCATATCCGGTGCCCCATTCTTCCAACATATCGGATCTGGTCTGAGGATCGCTTCCTCCAAATCCTCCATGCGGACTGAGCCAAATACCAAATGAAGAACTTAGCTTATTTGAAAGAGAAGCCATTGGATAAAATTCATTTTGGAATTTATCATTGCTTTCCCAAAAACCAATACGGCTGTCACTAGAATTTATCACGGCCCAGCCATCATCAGATACATAACTGTCAATTGGCCGAACTCCTTGTTTGGATAAATTATCTTCTGTCTGCGTAAACAATTCTTCAAGCACAGAATCATTGATATTTTTTCCACTGTCATACCAGGAATTATACTGTATCCTAAAATCTGATTTTACAGCAATATCAAATATATACTCAAAGAAAGCTGTTTGAACGACATTTTGTTCACTGCCTGTTGCGCTTCCGATCACTGCGTTCCAAGAAACGAATCGTCCTTCTTCATTTAAATATCCCTGTTCTTTTAACGTTTCGAAATTTTTCCCTGAATAGTAGCGAATCTGTGTTTTCCCATCAATGATATCTGTCTCAGCAGCCGGAAACTCACTGCCGGCATAGAAACTATATAAGTAAATAGGCTGTCCAAGCATAAGCGCATGCTTATCTAAATAAGCAGAGGTAATCTGCGAATCATCTGGTTTGCTCCAAATGCTAGGATCATTTTCATCGATCGAATACCGATCAACATCGATATAATCGATTCTTGTCTGTTCAGGATCGCTTGTGCTTATCTCAATATTGCTGCGCATATATCCTTTATCATTTTCCAGCATGAAATTTTGACGAATCTCATATGTTGCACCATTGAACTGATAAGATTGATAATTGATCGAGAGCATTTTGCCATTCTCAATATTTGTTACTTCATGATCTTTATAAAGAAGATCTGAAGATAAAATTTCCGGTTTAGGCTGAGGTTTGATGTTTTCCAAATATTGTTCATAATCAACGCTGTAGAAATCCACCTCAGAGCTGGTAAACTCTTCATAATCTTCTTCAAAAGCTACGCTTTTTTGAATGATCTGAATATAACGAGCATGCTGCATTTCATCAAAATTCACATATGCCGTATCCCCTATATTTGTCATATTGCCTTCTGAATGAAGATTCCAGACATCCTGTGTAAATTCACCTTCTTTTACGCTTTCAAAATCAATCCCATCCTCACTGATCTTGATTTCATATGCACCCATTACCCCGCGTTTGCCGCCATGTGGATATTGAGCAGCATATTCTTTGGTAACTCCAGGTCTTTTATTAACAGAAAATGCTTTGATATCAAGTACTTTGCCAAAATCGATCGTCAATACAAATGGATTCCCCTTTGCCTGACTCGGGGCATCAATATAGGTATTCAGATTATCATCAAACAGCGTTTTAACTTGTGATGAATTGAATTCCCCAGTCTTCCCTTTTAAGGTTGCATTCCATCCAGTGGCCGTATACTTTCCTGTCTCAATCTCTTTTTCCAACAAACCGATTGCAAAATCCTGAGACTCTTCGTCTCCCTGAATGACCATCCCAGTCAGCTTATTCGTGATAAGATCGGTCTTGATATGGCCATCTTCAATTTTTAGATGACGGCTTATGAAACCATTGGAAATCTCAATGCCATCTTCGTATGCTTCAATTTTAACGATATCCTCATCTGCCTTTATCGGCACAGAAAACAGAGTAAACGTCAAAAGAAAGCACATCAAAATAGAAATTGTCTTTTTCATCTTTTCCTCCATCCTTCGTTCATAACCACATAAGCAATAAATACGTTAGCTTTAGCGACATTTTTTTCATTCAAGATCGATGAAAAAATAGCAGTAATTCCCCACAGCAGACAAAACAAATACAATTTCTATCTTTGTCATCATTCTTTTAAAATACCCATCACTGATGCTAGAAGCAACATTTCCTATTATATGTTCTTATCGGTGATGAGCCAGTTCTCCACTCCTTTCTATTTATCGAACGTCCTTATCATGTATGCAAAAAACAACCTTTATATTTATACATGATCAAGGCGATTCAAGATATCTTTAGATTCAAAAATTATGTAATCAATATGATCTTTGGAAGTAATTTTAAATTATTAACTATATACTCATCATATACCTGTTCAGATGACTTTTACAATATATCGAAGATTATTTTTTAGCTAGATGCAATTGTATTTCAAAAAAAATCTCTTCCTGTAAAGAAAGAGATCTGGGTTTTATAAAATTGAAGCATTGATCAAATTTGGATATACCTCATCTGCGATCTTGCAGATTTCTTTGTAGTCGTTCATTTCCGGCGTCGCAATCCCGATGACATAACATCCGGCTTCCTTTGCGGACTGCATCGAATATAAAGAATCTTCTAACATGACACAATCTTTTGGTTCTAAATGAAGACGGGAAATTGCTTCTAAAGCCATCTGCGGCGTCCGTTTTGTCAGACCGCTCTCTTCGCTTGATAAGACAAATTTCATTTCATCTAACATTCCTAAACGGCCTAACACGGCATTGGTCAAAGGGGTATCATTGGCAGTGACGACACACATCTCTTTTCCTGCCTGATAGCAGCGTTTTACATAATCTACCGCGCCATCCACTGCAGGGATATGGTGTTCATACTGGTCACGGACATCGTGAATGACCATATCATATAATTGCTTGCTGCTCATATCCAGCTGAAAACGCGAAACGATCGCATCCAGCACTTCACTGAATTTCATCGCAGAGAATACATCTCTTGCTTCATCGATATCCATGGTCAGGTCCAGACGCTCAAAGAGACGAAGAACAGCATCTTCCCATACATGCATCGATTGGATCAAAGTTCCATCTAAATCAAACAAGTAACCTTTCATAAACGCTTCTCTCTTTTCTTTGCGGTCAGTGATCGAACATGCAGCCGATAGACATTCGTAATGGCAGCGACCGAATGCTGATAAGGCGGTGTTTGGTGAGGATAATAATGCCGCATCAAACAGTCCAGCCCATGCAGTTTTTCTTCATCATCCAGCTTTTCAACTGCGCCCGAACCGCTGACGCTTTCATAATTCATCGTACAAGACTGTTTCTTTTCATCATAACACAGCCCATGTCCTTGATGCATAAAGAAACGGACATCACAGCGATCCGATAACAAAGATACTTTCTTTCTTTCGGCTGCACTGTGAAAATACAACAGGATCTCATCATTGACGATCTCCAGTCCAAAACTGAGAGGGACCAGATAAGGAACACTTTCCTGCGGATCATTCATTGCAATATAAACAAATTCACATTTCTCCATGATCGCCAATATCTGCTTTTTGTCTGTTACTTCTCGATCGCTTCTTCTCATACATTCTTCCTTAAATAAAAAAATGGCGCGCCCGACAGGGATCGAACCTGCAACCTCCAGAATCGGAATCTGACACTCTATCCAATTGAGCTACGGGCACACTAAAACGATACTATTATAGCTCATTGATCAACAGAAAACAAGCTGATATCAAAAAAGAAAAGAGGCCTTGGCCTCTAGTTGTCTTATAATAAGATGATATTATGCTTTTTGCACTTTTCGATCATCGGTGTAGGCCAAGCACCTGCCTGCACTTCACCGATATGTGCTTTGTTCAATAACAGCAGACAGATCCGCGACTGTCCGATGCCGCCTCCCATCGTCAATGGCAGTTCCCCGGCCAATAATGCTTTATGGAATGGCAATGCAATGCGGTCCATGCAGCCGCTCTTTTCTAACTGCGATAACAAAGACATCGAATCTACGCGAATGCCCATACTTGAGATCTCTACGGCCTGATCGATCACCGGATAGTAGATCAAAATATCGCAATTCAAAGCCCAATCATCATAATCCGGTGCGCGTCCATCATGCGGGATCCCGCTCTTTAATCGATCACCGATCTGCATGATGCATGCACTCTTATGTTTTTTAGTAAATTCATATTCTCGCTCTTTTGGTGTTAACATCGGGTAAAGATCTTCTAGTTCCTGAGAAGTGATAAAAGCAACCTCTTCAGAAATGAACGGTTCTAAGTTTTCAAATACTTTACATAACTGTTCCTGTGTTTCCACCAATGCACGCAGCACCTTCTTTACTGTTTCTTGTAAATGGGTCAATGTCCGCTGGTCTTCACTGATGATCTTTTCCCAGTCCCATTGGTCAACATAAACTGAATGCAGATTATCCACTTCTTCATCTCTTCGAATTGCATTCATATCCGTATAAATTCCTTTATTCACTTCAAAACCATAGCGCTTTAAAGCCATTCGTTTCCATTTTGCTAATGAATGGACGATCTCCACATCGCCTTCAATATCACGGATATCAAAAGTGACCGGACGTTCTACTCCATTAAGATTATCATTGAGTCCGCTGTCTTTGCGAACAAATAACGGTGCAGATACACGCATTAGATTCAAATGGTACGCCAGCCGGCGTTCAAAGAGATCTTTTACATTCTTGATGGCAATCTCTGTTGCCACATAATCCAATCGATTTTCATAGTTTTCTGGCAATATCAGCTTTCCATCTTTCATCATATGCAAGCCCCCTTCAATAAAATCATGTTTTTATTATAAGCGAAAATAAGAAATGCCTCAAGAAAAACTTCCTTTTTCACAAAGAAAGGGGGCTTTGTTGATCATAAAAAGAAAAAGACGATTATTCGTCTTTTATGCATATTGGTTTTCAGCAGTCAAACAGCTGTATGCCGGATCTTTTTCATCTGCCAATTCTTCCATTGATAATTTTGCATTGGCCAGCATCAAACGGATACGGTTTTCTTGGTTGACACGGGATGCACTTGGATCATAGTCAATCGCAACTAAGTTCGACTGTGGATACACATCTTTGATCTTCTTTGCCATTCCTTTGGCTACGATATGATTTGGGAGGCAGCCAAATGGCTGAGCAGAAACAATGTTGGATACGCCATCTTTGATCAAAGAAACCACTTCAGCAGTCAACAGCCATCCTTCACCCATTTTTACCCCTTGATTGATAAAGCCATCCGCATTCCTGATGACTTGTTTAAAACGATCAGGTGCATGGAAGGTCCCATCCTCTTCGACCAGACGGATAAAAGTTTCCTGCATGCGGATCAAAATATTTTCAAACAGCGTCAAAAATGGATATGACAATGCATGACGATGATAATAACGATGATCCACCAAGCTGTTTTCCAAACAATATAAGCCAAAATCAGCTACACCGCTCAAAACAGGTTCAAATCCTTCCTCCATCAAGAAATCTTCCAGATGATGATTCCCTAAAGGTGCATATTTCATGTAGATCTCTCCAACGATTCCTACACGGATTTTCTTCTGTCCATGACGCGGGATCGCTTTGAATCGTTCAAGGAGATCTTTATAAAATGACTTTGCATTTACACTGGTCTTATTGGCAAATTTTACGCTGAGCTCATCGATCAGACGTTTTACCAAACGATCGGTCTCTCCTTTATTGACCTCATATGGTTTTACTTGATTTTTTAGCCACATGATCGCATCGCCAAACAAAAATGCATATAGCAGTTTTTTTGCCAACGGTAAAGTAATCTCAACAGAATTTTCTTTTTCTAATCCGGAAAAATTGACGGACAGAACAGGAATGTGGTCCCATCCTTCTTGTTCAAGTGCTTTACGAAGCAAAAAGATATAGTTGCTGGCACGGCAGCCGCCACCTGTTTGTGTAATGGCCAATGCAACTTTGTTCAGATCATACTTACCGCTTTTTAAGGCAGCGATCATTTGGCCGATGACCAATAATGCAGGATAACATGTATCATTATGGACATGGCTCAGACCTTCCTCCACGACTTCTTCTCCTTCGTTGTAGAGTACTTCTACATGATAGCCGGCTGTTTCAAAAATGGCAGGAAACAAACGAAAATGAATATCCAGCATGCCGGGTACCAATATCGTATGGGTCTGTTTCATATCTGGTGTAAAAATGCCATAACTCATTGTACGCTACCTCCTTCACGGTCTTCGATTGCCGCCTTCAGCGAGCGAAGGCGGATCTTGACTGCACCTAAATTATCGAGTTCATCGATCTTGATATGCGTATAAAAACGATTTTATTGTTTCAGTATCGATTTAACTTCATCACTGGTGATCGCATCGATACCGCAGCCGAAGCTTACCAGATGCACGAGTTCCATATCCGGCTGTTTGCTGGCATAATAAGCTGCCTGATACAAACGGGCATGATATGTCCACTGGTTGAGCACGTGAACGCTCTTTCTTTCCTGTAATGGAATGCTCTCTTCACTGACGACCACAAAGCCGAGCTGTGTGAGCAGCTGAGAGATCTGATGGGAAATAAACGGGTCCCCGTGGTATGGTCGGCCGCAGACAACAGCGATCGGATGGCCATGTTCTCTTGCATAAGCAACCGCTTTTTCGTGTTCTTCATGCAGCTGATCATGGAAATGTTGGTATTCTTTCATTCCTGCGTCGATTGCTTTACGGATCGACGAGCGATCATGAACCAATCCATGCTCTTTGAAATAAGCGCTGATGCGTTTTTCAAAATTCTTCAGATCATCCAATACAATATATGGATGCATGTAATCCACAGCTCCTAGCTCCATGTTCGCTCCGATCGTCTCTGGATAATACGCCACAAGCGGACAATTGAAGTGATTATCGCTGATTTTTTCATCGATGTTGTATGTCATGCACGGATAAAAGATCCGGTCGACCTTTTGATCTAGCAGCCATTGGATATGACCATGCACAACTTTTGCCGGCAAACAGGCCGTATCACTTGGAATCGAATGCTGTGCTTTGTGATACATCGGTTTTGTCGTCTGAGGTGTAATGACGGTCTCATAGCCTAACTGATGAAAGAATTCGTTCCAGAAAGGCAACAGATCATACATGTTCAGCACAAACGGAATACCGATCTTCTCCTCATGTGTATATTTGCCGCGATAACTATTCAGCAACGCATTCTTTACTTTATAGAGATCCGGAAGTTCTTCTTTCGGTTTCGAACGCAGTACTGGTTTTTCGCATTTATTTCCAGCAATCAAACGTTCCCCGTCTGAGAAGATATTCACCGTCAGCGAGCAATGGTTCGTGCAGCCATTGCACATCACCCCTTTGGATGTATGCGTAAAGTGATCCAGCTCTTCTTTCGTAAGGATCGTAGAAGTTCCTTTGGAATGGCGTTTTGCAATCAATGCAGCACCATATGCCCCCATCAGATGAGCGATGCTGGGCCGGATGACTGGCATGCCTAACTCTTGTTCAAAACTCCGCAAAACGCTGTCATTACGGAAAGTACCTCCCTGGACAACGATCTCTTTTCCCAGATCTTCTTTACGTTTTGCCCGAATGACTTTGTATAAGGCATTCTTTACGACGCTTCGGCATAAACCGGCCGAAATATCTTCGATCGTAGCCCCATTTTTCTGCGCCTGTTTCACACCAGAATTCATGAATACGGTACAACGTGTTCCCAAATTGACCGGATGCTGTGCTTTCAATCCCAATTTAGCAAATTCAGGAGCGCTGTAACCTAAACTTTTGGCAAACGTTTCGATGAAGGAACCACAGCCAGAAGAACAGGCTTCATTCAGCACGATATCGTCGATGCGGCCATCCCGGATCTGGAAGCACTTGATATCCTGACCGCCGATATCCAAGATGTAATCGACGTTTGGGTTAAAATATTTTGCTGCTTCATAATGTGCCATGGTCTCCACAGAACCTTCATCTAAATGGAAGGCATGGCGCATCAGCTCTTCACCATATCCGGTCGCACAGCTTCCTGCAAACTGAATACGGTCGCCTCCTTGATCATAGATCTTTTGGAGATGTTCATATACGACATCCAACGGACTTCCTTGGTTGGATGTATAAGCTTCATATAATAATTGACGGTCTTCGCCGATCAAAACCAGCTTTGTGGTCGTTGATCCGCTGTCGACACCCAGGTACACTTTGCCGCTGTAGGCAGAAAGATCCCCATAAACGACTTCGGAACGTTTATGACGTTCAATGAACGCTTCATATTCTTCTTTATTGGCAAAAAGCGGTTCGCTTTCTTCTTCTTTTACCGGCATGTTTTTCAATGCTGTTAATTTTTGATGCAGCTCTTCATAAGTAAAACGCTCATTTGCACATAATGCGGTACCAAAAGCTACGAAGTTGATCGCGATCTCCGGACACTGTGCATGTGCATCATCCAGTTTCAATGTCTCTTTGAAACGCTGACGCAGCCCTTTCAAGAAAAACAGCGGTCCGCCTAAGAACAGGACATTTCCTTCGATCTTTCTTCCTTGTGCAAGCGAAGTGATCGTCTGATCGACCACGGCCTGAAAAATGCTCGCACAGAGATCGGCTTTATCTACACCTTGATTGATCAACGGCTGAATATCGCTTTTGGCAAATACGCCGCAACGAGAGGCGATCGGATATAAACGTTTATATTGCAAGCTCAATTCATCCATCTGAGACAGATCCACATTTAATAAAGAAGCCATCTGATCGATAAAAGCACCGGTTCCTCCAGCACATGTAGAATTCATCCGCTGTTCGACAGCGCCCTGGAAAAACAAGATCTTAGCATCTTCACCGCCTAATTCAATGGCAGCATCCACCTGCGGATAATGTTTACGCACAGCCTGTGCACTGGCAAATACCTCCTGCACGAATGGAAGGTCTCCTTCCTGGCTCATGCCTAATGCGGCACTGCCGCTCAATGCAAAATAAAACGGTTCATCATTCAACAATTCTTTGAGCTCTTCGATCTTCGCTAAAGCCATTTCACGGATCTGCGCTTTATGACGCTCATAGCTCTTATAAAGAATTTCTCCATTCTCATTTAATACAACGGCTTTGATCGTTGTACTTCCTATATCAAATCCGATACGGTAACTCATTCCATCACCTCTTGTTTTCTCTTCCTATCGTTTTCCCTAAATAATCTTTCAATCCATGCAGCAACAGCCCGCTGCT
>CASFOT010000030.1 GCA_949296305.1 uncultured Erysipelotrichaceae bacterium | reverse complement strand
TTTTTTTATCTCTGGCTGTTCTTTTTTGATAAATTGCGCTACACTAATAAAGGCAAAATCACAAGGAGATCGAACAACTATGAAATCACTAAAAGAACTTTTTCGCATTGGACCGGGTCCTTCCAGTTCTCATACCATGGGTCCGCAGCGAGCATGTTTAGAAATGTTAAAACGTGCGGGGGCTGCGGATCATTTTCGAGTAACACTTTACGGTTCTCTAGCACTGACAGGAAAAGGGCATTTAAGCGATGTCATCATTCAAAAAACATTTGCCCCTAAGCCTTGCGAAATCATCATGAATACAACTGAAACGATGCCGCATCCAAACACATTGACCATCTCTGCTTTTGATCAAGAAGAACATTTGTTAAAAGAGATGACCGTTTATTCTGTAGGCGGCGGTGCTATTGTCATCAAAGGAGAAGAAAGTCCTGAGGGACAAAGCATTTATCCTCATCACACCTTAGATGAGATCCACGCTTACTGCAAAGAAAACAACATTGATTTTGCGCAATACGTAGAAGAAATCGAAGGAGCACAAATCAATGCATACTTGAATGAGATTCTCATACAGATGTGCAAGACAGTTGATGCAGGCCTAAATACATCTGGTCTTTTACCAGGAAAACTGAAAATGGAGCGAATCGCCCGCTCATTATTGACAGAAGCTATTTCGTGTGATGGGTCTGAAAAAGAAAAGCTCCTGTTAAGCGCATATGCGTATGCAGCCAGTGAAGAAAACGCTGCCGGAGGCATGACCGTTACTGCACCTACCTTAGGAAGCAGCGGTCTGCTGCCTGCTTTGTTATACTACTACTATTATGATTGCAAAATGCAAAGAGAACAGCTGGTCAACGGATTGAAGATCGCTGGACTGATCGGCAATTTGATCAAACACAATGCGACGATCTCAGGTGCACAAGGCGGATGCCAGGCAGAAATCGGTGCTGCTTGTTCCATGGGGGCTGCCATGGTCGCGTATTTGATGGGACTAAACATGGAACAGATCGAATATGCTGCGGAAATGGGAATCGAACATCATTTAGGGCTTACTTGCGATCCTGTAGGCGGATACGTCATGATCCCTTGCATCGAGCGCAATGCGGTATGTGCTTTACGAGCAATCGATGCTGCGGTATTAGCAAAACATCTCAGAAAAGTCCATAAAAACCGGGTCAGCTTCGATAAGGTCGTCGAAACGATGAACAAGACAGGCATGAAGCTTCCGATCGAACTGAAAGAAAGTGCGTTAGGCGGATTAGCCAGCGTGATCAAGATCTAAAAAAACTCTGTGCTGCTGGAGATTTCCAGTGACACAGAGTTTTATTTTTTAAGTCTGTTTTTGATTTTCTGCAAACGCATGTAATTACGATAAGCAAACGGGTGGATCGGCATGATGAAATCACCAAGCAATTCAATGACATCTGCACGAAAGCCGCGTTTGAAATCAAATACGCCATAGCCATCTTCATCTTTCTCAAAAAGACCGCTGATTCCATAAAAATTGTAGAAATCATATCCTTTTTGCAACGTCATCTTGATCAGTTCCCATTGCAAAGCATAGGGTCCTTTAAATTTCTTATACTGATCATTTGATCCGCTTGTTAGGTAGATGACTTCTTTCCCGTAAAACAGAAAGAGTGCTGCAGCCAATGGAACGATTGATCCGCATTCTTCATACAGCTGCTGTGCCTCTAGTTTCCTTTTCTTTAACGCTTCCATATGCGACTGTGCACTTTTTAAACGATTCGTGCTGTTTTTAGAATGTGGATTTTCTCGCAGACCTTCCTGCGCAATTTCAATATTCCGCTCTTCTTTTTCCCATTCTTCTTCGATCCGTTTCTTATAGTCGTCCAGATCCAGATACGAAAAATATGCTTTTGCATGGTCGCCAAAGATCTCATATTCTTGTTGATAATAAGACAGCGGCAGATACTCAAAACCACGTCGTTCACCTGTACGATTGACGATATCATATAAGATATCCAATTCATCATAAGCCAATTCACGAACTTTGATTCCGTTCTTGATCGTATTTTTTACGTTCTGCCGCGTTTGTGCATTCATCTCTTTCAGCAGCTGCTCTTCATTTTTGCCGCGTACGTCTAATACAGACATCCAGCGGCATTGGTTGCTCATATCATAACCGACCGTAAACCCCTGGTGCTCAAACCCGCAAGATTGAAGCTGTTCTACGATCCTCTGATTGCAGAAACCGCCTTCACTCACTTTCCCATCTGGGTCATGCTGCTGATATGGTACATATGGATCAATCTTCAGATACAGCGCATTGCGATTCTTTACGAAACGGCGCACCTCCATACACATATCTTGTAATAATTCACGATCTTCATAATCCAGCAAGAATCCTCTAGGCGCATAAAAATATTGATAGCTGCCATGCAGTTTTACAGACACCAGCAAAGCCGCAGCAGCCAATTCCTCATCCCGGTAAATACCGACATAATACACATTCCATCCACGCTTTGCAAATTTTCTTCCAGAATAAATCGAGTTTAAAAAATTCGCATATGTATGCTTCGATGCAAATGCATCGTATTCACTTTCACTTAGTTCTGTTATTTTTGAAAGAGCCATGTTTTATCATCCTCCAAAACACATTTTTATGTTCTATTTGATAGACCTTCTCTAGTATACCATACTTTTATGAAAAGGATGTCCGTTGCCTTTTATTCTTCTTCATTTCTTATAACATACACAAATGGACGTTCTTCTTCATCAGGATCTTCAAACCAGCGGTCAAAGCGATCCAGTTGTTCTTCATCAATCACGTAGCCTTTTGTATTGGTTTTCATCAGTTGCTCATTTCGCCGATATAGACGGCGCAGACGGACTTCTCTATGGCATTCTAACAAGATGATGCGGAATGGGATCCCATGTTCTCTGCAAAAAGAAATCAGCTGCATCCGGGATGCTTTTGTCCAATGTCCATGATCCACGACACAAGCAATATCTTTTGCAGTCAGCTGCTGGATCAAAGCGCAAAAATATGCACGAATGTCACTTTCCATCTTTTGCAGGCGCTTCGGTCCTTCACAATGATCACGCAGACGTATGACCAGATCATCGATCGATAAAAGAACAGCATTTTGTTCTTTTACGACTTTCTTTGCATACGTCGTCTTCCCTGCTGCAACCTTTCCGCATAAGATCATAACTTCTGCCATATGAAGCACCTCTTTTCTTCTTATCGTTTTTTTATTGTAATCCTTTTTTCTGTATTCTTCCAGAAAAAAAGAGAAACATTCCGGTTTCTCCTTTATGAAAATGTCTCCGTAATGATCTTCACAAACAAAATGATCAAAACGACGATTATGATCGGGCGCACGATCCGGATCCCGTTTTTCATGACCAACGTGCTTCCGATATAATTTCCTGCCACACTGCAAAGCGCAGCAGCGATGCCAAGCGTAAACACGATCTGCCCATTCATCAAGAAGACAAGCAGTGACATCGTATTGCTTGCTAGATTGACGACTTTGCTGTTGCCATTTGCATTTGCGACCCGCATACCGGCAAATGTCGTAAACAACAAGATCAAAAATGTCCCGGTTCCCGGACCGTAAAAGCCATCATATAAACCTACCAAAAATGAGCTGATGGCAATCACCTTATATACATGGCGGCGCGGCAGGTCTTCTTCACTTTCTCGTTCACAAAGACCTTTGCCGCTCAGCACATTCCAAGCAACAAACGGCAGCAGCGGCAACAAGATCACACGGATCACATCTTCGCTTGTCAAAAGTGATAAATTTGAACCGATAGCAGAACCGCATAAAGCACTCCCGACTCCGATCAATGCGATATCCAGTTGAATCAGACGTTTCCGATAAAATCGGATGGTCGCGACCAAAGTACCGATCGATGAAGATAATTTATTTGTAGCAATTGCCATATGTGCCGGCAATCCAGATAAAAAATATGCAGGCAGTGAAATCAGTCCGCCTCCTCCGGCAATCGAATCGACCAGACCTGCAAGAAAAACAAACGGACAAACGATCAAAAACATCTGCAATGAAACTTCCATGTTGATATCCCCTTCTAAGTTACCGTTCCATTATATTGATTTTCTCCCAGCCATGCAACAATACAATCAAATTTCAAAGAAATATTGCACGCTAACTTCATCTGTTTTTCTTTTTAATCGTGCTATAATGTACAAGTAAATAATGGGAGGTCAAATATGGAAGATGTATATGAATCTTCGCGTAAGCTGCATGAAGAACATCATGGCAAGCTGGCGATACAATCAAAAGTTAAAGTAGAAACAATGCAGGATCTCAGTCTTGCTTACACACCAGGGGTTGCTCAACCTTGCCGGGAAATCCATAAAAATGAAGATGAAATCTATCGCTATAGTGCAAAAGGAAACCTTGTTGCCGTCGTATCTGATGGCAGTGCAGTTTTAGGACTTGGCAATATCGGCCCAAAAGCTGCCATGCCGGTCATGGAAGGGAAAGCCATCTTATTTAAAGAATTCGCAGATATCGATGCTTTTCCTATTTGTTTGGATACACAAGACAGTGAAGAAATTATCAAAACGGTCAAATACCTAGCACCGACATTCGGCGGGATCAACCTGGAAGACATCAGTGCACCACGCTGTTTTGAAATCGAACAACGGCTGCGTAAAGAACTTGATATCCCTGTATTTCATGATGATCAACATGGTACAGCCATCGTGGTCAGCGCAGGTATTTTAAATGCGCTGCGCTTAGTAAAAAAAGATCTTTCTACTGCCCGTTTTGTCATCAATGGTGCCGGCAGTGCAGGAATCAGCATTGCAACACTGCTCATGGAAATCGGGGCAGCCAACATCGTCATGGTCGATCGCCAAGGCATCTTGTGTGAAGGCGAAGAATGGATGAATGAAGCTCAAAAAAAGATGGCTGAAAAGACCAATCAAGAACACCTCCATGGTGATCTGGCAACAGCAATGAAAGATCGTGATGTATTTATCGGCGTCAGTGCCCCTAACATTGTCACAGCCGATATGGTGGCGACCATGCATGCAGATGCCATCGTCTTTGCTATGGCAAATCCTGTTCCAGAAATCATGCCGGAAGAAGCAAAAAAAGGCGGTGCACGCATCGTTGCTACCGGCCGAAGCGATTTCCCTAATCAGATCAATAATGTTTTAGTATTCCCTGGCATCTTCCGTGGAGCACTCGATGCACGTGCAGACGACATCACCGAAGAGATGAAAATTGCAGCTGCCAAAGCGATCGCATCGATCGTCACTGATGAAGAACTAAATGAAGATTATATCATCCCTAATGCATTCAATAAAAAAGTTGTCCAGGTCGTAGCCAAAGCGGTCATGGACGCAGCGGAGAAAAAATGATGAGAGAGATCGATGTAGCTTTGGTCCGTGATGCCATCAAACGCATGGTCATGCAGATCAATATAGAATATCCTAGCGATATTCAAGCCTGCATGCAGCAAGCATACGAAAAGGAAACCCATTCGATTGCGCGATCAACATTAGATTTTCTATTAAAAAACGCACAAATTGCGAAAGAAGAACATTTGCCGATCTGTCAAGACACAGGCATGGCAATCGTCTTTATGAACATTGGTCAAGAAATCCATTTTGTCGGCGGTTCTTTGACCGATGCGATCCATCAAGGTGTAGCAGAAGGATATGATCAAGGTTATCTGCGAAAATCAGTAGTGAAAGATCCTCTGTTTGACCGCATCAACACCAAAGATAACACACCGGCGATCATCTATACCAACATCGTTGAAGGAGACCAGTTGGAACTGCTTGTCGGAGCCAAAGGTTTTGGCAGCGAAAACATGTCCACGATCACCATGCTAAAACCCGCCCAAGGTTTACAAGGCGTAAAGGATGTCGTTCTGAAAGCAATTCAAAATGCAGGGCCAAATGCTTGCCCCCCAATGGTCGTAGGCGTTGGTATCGGAGGTACTTTTGACTACGCAGCGATGTTAGCAAAAAAAGCAACCCTTCGAACAGAAAAACATAACCCGGATCCTCGTTATGCACAATTAGAACGTGAACTGGTCAAAGAAGCAAACGCATTAGGCATCGGTCCACAAGGAATGGGAGGAACCACCACCGTTTTCCGCATCAACATCGAAGAGTTCCCAACTCATATTGCAGGACTGCCTTGTGCAGTAAACATTTCCTGTCATGTCACACGACATGCAAAGGAGGTGTTATGATGAAGCGCCTTCAACTGCCTCTTTCTTTAGATGAAAGAGCACAGCTTCATGCTGGAGAGATGATCTTGTTAAGCGGCACGCTTTATACAGCGAGAGATGCAGCACACAAACGATTAAATGAATTGCTGGATCAAGGAAAAGAACTGCCTCTCCCATTAAAAGATGAAACGATCTATTACGTAGGCCCTACGCCTGCACCTGATGGCCACATCTATGGCAGTGCGGGTCCTACGACCAGCATGCGCATGGATGCATACGCACCTCGGCTTTACGATCTCGGCTTAGCTGCAACAATCGGCAAAGGATATCGTACCCAGCCCGTCACAGACGCTTGTATCCGCAATCAAGCTGTATATTTCGTTGCGATCGGCGGTGCCGGTGCTTTGCTTGGAAAATGTGTCACAAAAGTAGAACCGGTCGCTTTTGAAGATCTCGGTGCCGAAGCAATCACGAAGCTGGAAGTGAAAGATTTTCCAGTAACCGTAGCAATCGATACAAAAGGAAATAATGTATATCAACGTTAACTGAACAAAAGGAGGATCCATTGTACAGAATCCTCCTTTTATCGTTATATGCGCAAACATGTGCTTAAGAAATAGATTCATCCATCGCTTTGATCTTTTCAATAAAATCTGTCTTTGTAATTTTTAACAATCAACTCCTTATCAACGATCGCAATCAGATGCTCTCCTTGATAAATGCAAAGATAAAGTCCTTTATATCCAAGCCCAACTTCATATAATAAATAACTTTCATCTTCATAATCTAATTGACGATAAGGGTACGATTGCATAAAACCTCTGCACTTTTTCGTTTTCCCTTGGCTCTTTCCTTTCAAGATTTCCTCTTCATATACTTTGAACGTCAGCCGGTCTGCCAAAGTTCCTCCTTCTCTAGTATCCAGCGGATCATAATATAATAACTGATGGCAGGCATTGGGGTAATCGATCTATACACGTAACCGTCCATTTTCAAAAGAAGCCAGAGCTGCGATAAAGACATGTTCATCTTCTATTGCAAACCAGCTCATATGAAAATTGGCTGTCATTTGTTCTAAACGAAAGATTATCCTTCATTCCTCCAGTTTATTCACTGTATCCATCATATAAAAAGCCGTCTCTTTCGTCAAAAAGAAATTGACAAAAGAAACGGCTTTCTAATTTATGCGTTGCTTGCTGCAACTTTTACTTTACTGAACAATTCTGCGATGATCGTACGCGTTTCTGCATCATATTTGAAAACCTCGTCATTCTTGTTATCTGTACGAGGAATATACGCATTGATTCCTTCATAATCGCCGCCTTCACCGCTCAATTCATTCATAACTTCTTCGTTTGGTGAAGTATAGCCGACAAAGCTGGAGTTGTCCATCGCTGCATCGTATGTGCATACATAATCAATAAATGCATGTGCCAATTCAGGATTTTCCGCATTCTTAGGAATGACCATGGCATCAGACCACAAGTTTGTTCCTGTTTCCGGCATATAGAATCCCATGTTCTCATTTTCGCTCATGACATATGCTGCATCACCTGAATAGATCAAACCTAACGCTTTGCGTCCTTGTGCCATATTGTCGATGATCTCATCTGTAACGATTTCTGTATCCATGGTCTGAACACATTGCAATAACCATTCATAGGCTTCATTAAGTTCATCTTCATTTGTTGTATTCATAGAATATCCCAATGCCTTCAAAGCCATCATGAAGCTGTCTCGTTCTGAATCGTACAAATAAACATCCCCTTTATATTTTGTATCTAAGAAAATGTTATATCCTTCTTTCTCCAGATCTTCTTCGCTTACTTTTGTCTTATCATAAACGATTCCTACGGTTCCCCAAAAATAAGGAACTGAATATTCATTATCTGGATCATAATCCAATCCCATGACACCATCTGTCAACAGATTTAAGTTAGAGAGCTTGCTCTTATCTAATGGCTGTAACAGATCTTCCTGGATCAAACGTTCGATCATATAATCACTAGGCACCAGCACATCAAAAGATTCGCCATTTGCTACCTTGATATACATCTGTTCATTTGAATCAAAATAATCGACCTTTACCGTAGCTCCGGTCTCTGCTTCAAAATCAGAGATCAAATTCTCCCCCATGTACTCTCCCCAATTGTACAGGTGAAGTGTTTGTCCTTCAAATGGACGATCACCGCCAGAGCCGCCACAGCCGCCCAGCGTCAGCACCATTGCCCCTGCAAGTGCACTAGCCAGTAATTTTTTCATGTCTTTTCTCCCTTCTTGACCGAATCATCGGTACTACATTGATAATCACTAAGACTATCGTTATCAACACTACCACCAAGGTAGATATTGCATTGATGCTCGGATTTACCCGTTTGCTCATGGTGTAGACCATAATACTCAAGTTTTTTACTCCGCCCCCTGTAACGAAGTAAGAAATGATGAAATCATCAAAGGACATCGTAAATGCGATCAGTGCACCGGATACGATGCCCGGCATGATCTGCGGTACCAGCACCTTGATCAATGCCTGCCATGGCGTTGCGCCCAGATCCATCGCTGCGTCTGCCAGGTTTGGGTCCAGAGAACGAATCTTTGGCATAACGCTTAAGATCACATACGGTGTACAGAATGCGATGTGTGCTAACAGCATCGTGACATAACCACGCTCGATATGGAACGTGATGAATAACAGCATCAATCCGATCGCCGTCACGATTTCCGGATTCATGATCGGAAAATCATTTAACTGCAATACGATCTTCTTCAAAAACTTCCGGCTTTTGGATAGACCGATCGCACTGATCGTACCCAAGATCGTCGAAACAATCGTAGCGATCAACGCAATGGAAATGGTTGTATACAATGACTCCATCATGTCCCGGTTATGGAACATCCGTTCATACCAAGTAAATGAAAAACCAGAAAAGCTCGTCAATGAGCGTCCAGAGTTAAAGGAAAAGATGATCATGAACACGATTGGAAGATAAAAGAACAACAAGGAAAGGATCATCAAAGTTTTCCCAAATAATCGTTTTTCTTTTTTCATGCGCGCTTCTTCCCTCCTCCGCTGTTATGCTCGTCAACACGACGGATCAGATACATGCATAGCATCATGATCATAGCCATGATCATTGAAATTGCTGAACCGAAGTTCCATTCACCAACTGTGATGAATTGATTTTCGATCACATTACCGATGAGGAAGAAAGAACCTCCACCGAGCAGTTTCGGAATGAAGAAAGAGCTGACTGCGGGCAAGAAAACCAAGGTGATCCCGCTGATCACTCCCGATAAAGAAAGCGGGAAGGTCACACGCAGAAAGGTCTGAACTTTGCTGGCACCTAAATCAGCGCTTGCTTCCAGCAAAGAAGGATCCATTTTACATAATGAAGTATTTACCTGCAAGATCATAAATGGAATGAAGTTATAAACCATACCTAGCAAGACGGCGCTTTCAGTATAAAGCAGTTCACTGTCTCCCAGGCCAAAAAAGCCTAAGATCGTAGAGATGATCCCGCCTTTTGATAACAGTCCGATCCACGCATACGTACGGACAAGCATATTGATCCAAGTTGGCAAAGTGATTGCCAACACTAAGATATTACGCATGCGATCAGAACTGCGGGCGATAAAATAGGCAATCGGATATCCTAATAAAACACAGATCACTGTAGTTTTAAAAGCAATGACCAACGAACGCCATAAGATCAATAAAAAGTCATGGTCGGTAAAAAAACGAATAAAGTGGTCAAAAGTAAACGTAAAGTTGACGATCTCATTCCCGCTGGTTGTAAATGCATAAAACAAGATCAGCAACATCGGCAGCAATACCATCAAAGCGATCCAGACCACATAAGGAATTGCTAATTGTGAAAACCGCTTCATCAGAATCCCATCTTTTCCATGACATGAATATCTTCTGGGAAGAACGTCAAGCCGACCTCTTTTCCTTCTTCCACATAATCCGTCGTATGGATCTTAAACTCACGTCCAGTCGTAGAGAACGTGATCTTATAGATACCTTCTGTAATCTTTTCATCATCGAAATCATAGTCAACGCTGATGTCAACCGACTGACTCTCATCACTCAGTTTCCATCCCTGTGCATTGGCCCACGTCTTCAGATCTGTATCCAAAGCAACCGATTCCTTAATCTCATCCACTGTTTTAAAGAAGTTAAATGCCATGACAGCTTCATTCGCACGCTCATTTTTTACGAACGGCTGATTAACAACAAAGATCCGGCGCTGCACGCTGGTTCCCGCCGCTGTCGTAAAGGTTACAGGATATTCACCTAATTCTTCCTTGAGATCATATTCGATCTTTGAAATCGAATTATACTCATCTGTTTCTGGATTCCACGCTTGTGCATCAGCTCGTGCAACAATTTCTTTATCATCTAAGTCTTTTACTTCTTCGATGTCTACATAGAAATCATTCGCACTAATCTTTTCTTTTCCGTTTTCGCTTGTCACATCACGATTGCGGATGACATGCATATTTACCGTAACAGAGGTCCCCGGCAATGTTTCTACCATCACTTCATAATGGACGCCTTTGAACAAGACACTGAGCACTTCCCCTGTCAACTTTCCATCTTTTTCTTCTACGATATCAATGTCCTCTGGACGAATGACGACATCGACTGGTTCGTTTTCTTTAAAATCACGGTCAACGCAATCAAAGACAATGTCATCAAATTTTACCTTGTAATCTTCTAACATGATCCCAGGGATGATATTGCTCTCACCAATGAAGTTGGCAACATACCGGTTCAGCGGTTCATTGTAAATTTCCTGCGGTGTGCCTACCTGCTGGATCTCGCCGTCTTTCATGACCACGATCTTATCAGACATCGTCAATGCCTCTTCCTGGTCATGCGTAACGTAGATAAAGGTAATTCCTACTTCTTGCTGGATGCGTTTCAGTTCATACTGCATTTCTTTACGCAGCTTTAGATCCAATGCACCCAATGGTTCATCCAGCAACAGAACCTTTGGTTCATTTACCAATGCACGTGCAATGGCAACTCGCTGCTGTTGTCCGCCAGAGAGCAAGGTTACATTTTTCCCTTCATACCCTTCCAATCCGATCAATTTCAGCATCTTCATAACTTTTTGTTCGATGACATCCTTGCTCATCTTTTTGATCTTTAAACCAAATGCGATATTTTGATATACGCTCATATGTGGAAATAACGCATACTTTTGAAAAACGGTATTTAATTCCCGCTTATGCGGCGGTACTTTTGCAATATCTTCCCCATCAAAGATGATTGCTCCTTCATTCGCCTCTAAAAAACCGCCTAAAATGCGCAGCAGCGTTGTTTTACCGCAGCCGCTAGGTCCTAATAAAGTAACAAATTCATTTTCATAAATGTCCAGATTGATGCCTTTCAGCACGATCTGTCCATCAAAATCTTTTACGATATTACGAAACTGAATCAGCTTTTTCTGTTCCATGTTTCCATCCTCCCTTAAAACATCGGTGGTGTCGTGATCCACAAGATCTTTGCATCACTGCTGCCAGGATTGCGCAGAAAGTGACTTTCGGTTCCTTCGATATAAAATGTTTCTTTCGCCTTGATTCGATATGTACGATTTCCTTTCACCAAGACAACAGTTCCTTTCAGCACATAGCCGAACTCTTCGCCGCTGTGGCTGAGCATCTCCATGCTTTCTGCCCCTGGATGCAAAGTAAGCAGGATCGGCTCCATATCATTCTTCTGTGCATTGGGGACGATCCATTCGATCTTATACTCTTCTCGCTCATCCTCAAAGAAATCACTCGTATGAAAGACGATCTTCTTAGGTTTTTCCTCTTGGAAAAATTCTGAGAGATTGCTTCCCAGTGCTTCCAGGATATCCTCTAATGTCGATATGCTTGGACTGGTCAGATTGCGCTCTACCTGTGAAAGAAACCCTTTTGTCAGCTCACTGCGGCTGGCAAGTTCCTCCAGTGTCAGATCATTGGAAACACGCAGCTCCTTGATCTTTTTTCCGATATCCATGGCATGCACCTCCTGTTTTGTTGTTCTAAACTTTTCGTTCACTACAATCAAACAAGAATATTATACACGCTGTGTGCGGGAATGCAATATCTATTTTGATATTATTAAATTTTTTGTTTGCAATTACTAAACTTTTCCTTTTGATCCGCACAATGTATATATTTCTATTTCTGCTGTTCGCTCCATAATAGCTTTTGTCACCTTGTTGTGATCTATACAGAAAAGAGCTTTGTCTTTTCTCAAGACAAAGCTCTCTGTTTTATACTTGTGCACCAGAGCTTGTAATTGGCCACCAGATTTCCGGAAGGTATCTGGTATACACTTCCCCGCCCTCATATAAGCAATATGTGATGACAAAACCACCGGAATAATACTGGTACGGTTCTTCTGTCACGATCTTGTTGATCGTGATCTCCTCATGACCTTCATCGATCGTCATCGGCAAGGTGGTTTCCAGGTCTAGTTGT
>CASFOT010000029.1 GCA_949296305.1 uncultured Erysipelotrichaceae bacterium | reverse complement strand
TTGAAACGAACAAAGAAGAAGACTTATCCATGATACGGATGCAATGATCAAGATGATGTTTTATTTGATTAAATTTGTTCATAGATACCTCCAAAAAAATATACCTACAAACAAAGGGCCTATTATCTTGATAATAGGCCTAACATTTCAGAAAAGATGTCAAGTAAAAAAAGAGTGCATATCATAAAAATGTACACTCTTATTATTTCATCTTAACTTAATGACATTGGCCGTCTGACACTTTTATTTTTTTAACAAGTCTGCAGCAGTGATCTGTAATAAGGATATGACATCAGCTGGTGCAGTTTCGATCTGTAAGCCGATCTTTCCGGCACTGAAATAAATGTGCGGACAATCAAGGGCACTTTGATCAATAAATGTGCGATAGTTTTTTTTCATAGCAATTGGTGAACATCCACCACGCACATACCCGCTTACTTTTGTAATCTCTTTTACAGGAATCATTTCTGTATGTTTGACATCCGCAGCTTTTGCGGCTTTTTTCAGATCAAGCTCCTTGGCTACAGGCACCATGTAGACCAAATATTCTTTTGTATTTGCTTGTGTGATGAGCGTCTTGAATACGCAGGCTGCATCTTCATTCAGCAGTTTGGCAACCTGTACGCCATCCACTGCTTCTTTACCATGAGGGTATTCATGTACCTGATAGGCAATTTCAGCTTTTTCTAATAAACGCATCGCATTCGTTTTTGTTATTTTCATCGATCCACCTCATTTATAAAACAGTATAGCACAAAAGAAAGAGATAGACTGTTTTTTCAAATGAACTTTGATATAATTGTAGCGAGTGGGAGGAATGAACTATGCCGATAAAAATGATCGCACTCGATCTGGATGGTACATTGTTGCGCAATGATAAGACGATCGATCCGCTGACGCTCACCCAAATAAAACGTGCACAGGAGCAGGGGATCATCATCACGATCGCCAGTGGAAGAGATAAAAATGGCACGCGGTTTGTGTATGAACCGCTGGGACTGGAAAATGGAAATAACTATCTGGCATTGGTCAATGGCCAGATGATCTATAGTTTTGCTCGAAAGGAATATGAATTGGATGAAGTGCTAGGAAATGAAGATGCGCAAAAGATCTTGCAGACGGTAAAACAATATGATGTGGAAGCCATCTTTTGTTGTGGATATGATTTTTATGACTACATTTCCAAGCGTCAGCGCATGAAGAAACATTTAGCCAGGGTGATCCATGGTCAGCCGATGGATTATGGATTGGCAAAAGGACATGGAGAGCGGAATTTTATCACGATCAAAGAAAAAATGATTTTACCCAGGATATCAATAAAGTGGTCTTGGTACATACCCAGCGTTACTTCCGCCGTCATTTGAATGAGATCCGTGACTTGTTGAAAGATTATGATTTGCTGGAAGTAGGGCCGCAATGGATCGAGATCATGCCGAAAAATGTCAATAAAGCGAGTGCATTGGCACATATTGCAAAAGAAAATGGTTTTACGTTAGATGAAGTCATCGCTTTTGGTGATGCTGAAAATGATATTGAGATGATCCGCCGTTGTGGTTATGGCATCGCTATGGGCAATGCCATGCAACAAGTAAAGGATGTCGCGTTTGCACAGACCGCGACCAATGAAGAACAAGGCATTGCAAAGGCCTTAGCAACTTATGTGTTCCATGAATAACAAGCCGATCGGCAAGATCGCGGTCATTGCGAGCGATCTCGATGGAACATTGCTGCTGCGGCAAGAGTATGGAGAAGACTTCATCGGGGAAAGAACAAGACAGCAGTTGATCTGTGCGCAGCAAGCAGGAATCTCTTTGATTTTGGCTTCCGGACGAGCATATCCGAAAATGCTTCCTTTTGCAAAACAACTGAAAATGGATCACTATGGCGGATGGCTGGTAGAAATCAATGGAACGGCCGTCTATGATGTGAAGCATGGCAAGCGGACGGTCTTTCATCAGCTGCACAGGTCTGCGATCCATGATCTGTTTACAAAACTGCAAGCGATGGAAATTGAAGTGATCGCCTATCAGGATGATTCGATGTATTACCAAATACCTTCTCGCTTGATTCCATTGAAACAAGCGTATATACGGACGCATGGTCTGCCAAAAGACCATCCTTTGACAGCAGGGGGCTTTTCCATCGTTTATGATAACCGCAAAGGTTACCCGCATCAGTATCCGATCAAAGATGCCAGCCAGCTGCCAGAAACGATGAACAAGATCTGCATCAGTGATGAGCCGCAGCGTCTGCATGCCTTGCATCCGCTGTTAGATGTCTATCAAGAGCAAATCTGGTGGGGCTATACGACTGAGCGGTGGATCGAAATCTTGCCGAAAGGTGTAAATAAACGGACGGGAATCGAATATTGCTGCCGGCAGATGAAGACAGATCTGTCCCATGTCTTGGCCTTTGGAGATGGGGAAAATGACATCGAAATGCTGAAGAGCTGCGGGTTTGGCATTGCGATGGGCAATGCGCTGGACAGCGTAAAAAGAATCGCCTATGATATATGTGATAATAATAAAAACGAAGGCATTGCAGATGTGATCGAACATCTGCTGGAGCCGAATGGAAAGGAGATATTCAGATGAAAATTATTAACGAAACTGAATTTAATCAAATCACAAAAGAAAAACCGCTCGTATTAGTCGACTTTTTTGCAACTTGGTGCGGACCATGTAAGATGCTTTCTCCTGTATTAGAAGAAGTGGCACAAGAAATGGCTGGCCAGATCGAGATCGTCAAGGTCGATGTCGATCAGCAGACCCCTTTAGCTGCGCAGTATAAGATCATGTCAGTCCCAACGATGTTGTTGTTTAAAAATGGAGAATTGATCCAGCGCATCAGCGGTTATCAGCCAAAACAGCAGTTGGTTTCATTCTTAAAGCAGTTTGCATAAAGCTGCTTTTTCTTTTACATGGAAAATGCTATACTGAAGTCCGAGGTGATCGATTTGAAAATCATGGAACTTTCAAAAGAGCAGGTACAAAAACAGGCAGAGAAGACTTTTGCCCCCAAAAGCATACAAGTGGAAACGGGATCATTGTTTTTAAGAGGCTGTGTGGATGGGACCTATCGCTGTGAGGTGATGGAAAAACCATTGTATGTCAGCACATCGCTTGGCTATCATGAAGTGATGATCAAAGGAAACAAGACGAGGGTAAAAGTAGAGATTACGTTAGTCTTCATAAAAGATACCCCTTATTCAACGATTTATGATGGATCAACGTGCTGCTATGTGGCAATGGAAGAAGCAGGAGAGATAACTTACATGCCTTATGAGAAATTTCTGGATTGGATCGTGCAAAAGGTTCAGCTGCAAAAAGAGTGATTGATCGGATGTAATCGTTGCATAAGTGAATGTTGCGTAAAGAACATGTGAATAAAATGTGCATGATTGCTTTTCATATTTTTTGTTTAGTGCTATAATAACCGTAATAGAAAGCTATTACATTTTAGCAGGGAGGAAATAATGATAATGAAAAAGCAATTGATAGGGGCAGCTGCAGCCATTTTAATGTTGGTAGGATGCAGCAGTGGTGCAAAGACAGAGACCAAGACATGTACGGCTGAGTCTAATGGCCAGGCTTTCGATGTTGTTTTGAAAGCAGAAGATAGCATCGTAAAGGAAATCGCTATTCAGATGGATATCGATATGGGCATGGATTTTTCAGATGATGATCTGGATCTAATGAAATCTGTTATCTTATCTGGATTGGGATTTGAAGAAGGCGAAGATGTCAAAGTTGATCTGAGCAGCAAAGACGGTATCATCCATGTAGAGATCACATTCGATGCATCTTCTGAAAGTCAGTTCATGCAATCATTAGGTATTGACAGCAGCGGTGAACTGCCGTTAGATGAAATGGTGGCTGAACTGGAAAAAGCGGGCGCTACTTGTAAATAATGAAGAGAGAAGCGGTGAGGATACCGCTTCTTTTTTATAATTAGAAAGACCTGCCGATCGACAGGTCTTTCCGAATTAGGGGATAGAATGATATACGCAAAATAGGGATTTTCTAGGGATGTTTTGCGTACGACAGATCTTTTTCATCTGTCACTGTTAGTATATCCGGGCAGATCAAAAAAATTTGTCGAATTTACTGCAAATTTCCTTTTTTTTGGATATCTTTAATATAGAGATCACGTTTTGGGTAAGGAAGCTCAATTCCTTCTTGGTCAAAACGTTTTTTAATAGCAATACGCAGATCGGACAACATGACGAAGCAGGAAGAATTATCATTGGAATAGACTGTCGCCCGCAGTTCGATGCTGCTGTCTTTAAAATCGGTGACACGGACAGTCACTTTCGGAACGCCAGCCTTGATCTCTTCAGGTGTCCGCGGATCACAGTATTTCGGATGTTTGCTCACTTCCTGTGAGAGGATGTCGATAGCCTTTTCCAAGTCACTGTCATAGGCAATGCATACATATAAAAAATCTGCTTTTGCTGAGTGAATATCCGAAATGTTTTCGAGCACAGCTGTATTCATTTGTGCATTTGGGATGATGATCCGCGTATTCTCGAATGTCTGGATGATCGTATGGCGAACAGTGATCTCTACGACCGTACCGATGTATTGTCCATTGTTCACGCGCACGAGATCAGAAATATGAAATGGCCGAAACAGCAGGATCATCAGACCGCTGATCAGGTTGCCGACAGTTTCCTGTGCCGCAAGACCTAAAACGACTGCCACGATTCCCCCGCTGGCCAATAAAGGATTTAAGATTGCCTGCGCAGGGACAAATAAGGTAAGGATCGCATAAGCGACCACTACATAAATGACACCTTTCTTAATCTTTAATAAGATCGGCTGGTTCCTGGGCTGAAACCGTTTGATGAGACGGCTCAGATATTTTGAAAGCACGGCCGCAAAGCATAAGATCAACACGATGAAGATGACGGTATCGATCAGGCCATAGCGTAATACGCTGTTTTTTCCCCATTCGTTGAGCTGTTGTATGAAATCCATGAGGCAACCCCTTTCTTTTGTTGTTTGTATTATACCGCAGAATGCCAAAAAGGCATAGAAAAGGTGAAAAAGAAACAGAAATAAAAGGAAAATAAGTGGAATTATGTGATTGTATTGCAACCATTTCTGAATGTTTTATAATAGTTACAAGAGTAAGAGGTGTTTCTATGCGGATGAAGAGCAAGAAGCTGAAAAGATGGAATCTGCCTGCCTATGGAGAGAAGTTGGACTGCATCAAAGCAAAACCTTATCCGATTTTGTTTGGTTTTCTTGTGTTCGGTGCAGGTCTGATCAGCTTGAATCAAAAAGTCATTGGCATTGCGATCCTGGTGCTGGCCTGTTATCAGATCAGCATAAACAATAACCAAGTCCTTTGTGAATTTTATGACCGCTATGTCGTGTTTTACAATTCCCAGGATTCGGATGACTGTTACATCTTGTTTTGGCAGGATGTCGCGCAGTGGCAATATCAGCGCGGCTGGATGCAGGATACGCTGCATGTCTTGTTGAAGGATGGAACAAAGCTGGATTTTACTTCTCTGTCACGCCGAAAAGTGGAACATTATTTCCGCACATATGCTGCAGAATTGGAGATGCCATTGATCAAAACACATATATGAAGAATTGAAGCCTGTGTGAACAGGCTTTTGTTTTTCTTGCAAATAGATTATAATAGGAACGAATTGAGGTGTCAGGAATGTTTTTAAATGAAGTTAATACGATCAAAGAACGATTAAACATGAAACGTCAGACGGCTGTCTTTTCTTTGCTCAGCGTTCTTTATTTTGTGTTGTATACGGTGCTTTCGATCGGTCTAGGCATGATCGTTTCAGATGTGGCGACCTTTATTGGATTTTGGTTGTTGAACCTCGTATCCACTTATGTGTATATGCGTTTTTTCTTTCATGTGATCGCTTCTTTGCGTAAGGAAGAAACCGTGATTTATTTCAAGGAGTGCATTCCGATGCTGATCTTGGAAAGCTTGTTGTTCGGTTGCACGATCTTGATTTATTATTGTTTTGTCTGGTTTACCGCTTTTTATGAAATACTAGCGGTCATCGTGTATCTGTATGTATTTTTTTGCGTTGCTTTTCAGTTGTTTTGTTTTTATGGTGTCTATCGCGGTAGCCGCACGCTGCTTGGCATCGTGAAAGGAGCGATCTGCCAGATGTGCTCGGTTTGGAAAGGGGTCCTGGGAGCTTGTGCAGCATTAGCCATCGGTTATCTCTTGCTGTATATCGCTTCCATGGGCGTAGAATTGACTTTTACGATCATGCTGCCGCATGCACTGATCTTGAATATTGGTGTGACGATGAATCGATGGATGGAAGCAGGAACGGTCATCTTGACCATGGCATTGGCCGGAATCGTCGATTCGACCATGCTGTTGTTTTTAGCATATCAGGTCATCGCCGCACTTTTGTTCTCTTATTTGTTCATCCTTTGGATGGGCTGGATCTGTTATTTGTGTGAACGATCATGGA
Organism: uncultured Erysipelotrichaceae bacterium; assembly: GCA_949296305.1. Lineage (GTDB taxonomy): Bacteria > Bacillota_I > Bacilli_A > Erysipelotrichales > Erysipelotrichaceae > Merdibacter. The sequence goes on along the minus strand of CASFOT010000029.1, from coordinate 748 downwards.
ATTAAAGAAGTTGACGAGCAGCGAACGATTGTTAAAAGGATTGCATGCCATGGGCGTGCAGCAGGCAGAAGACCTGCTCTCTTATTATCCTTTCCGCTATGAAGTCGTAAAAGAAACGCCGATGGCACAATGGAAAGTGAATGATCCGATCACTTGTCAAGGGATTATCATCCGCAAAGCATCCTTGATCCGGATCGGTGCGCAGCGTACGATGACGCGGTTTTCGGTCATGATACAAGATCAGGAATTTCAAGTGACGCTGTTCAATCGTCCATGGGTATCACAGTTTCAGCTGGGCAAAGTGATCACGATCATCGGGAAATACAATGGAAAAGGACGGATCACGGCTTCGCAGTATCATCTAAAGCCGTTGGCGCAGCTGCAGGGCATTCATCCTGTGTATAACCTGAAAGAAGGAATGAAGCAAAGTGATCTGCATCGCTTGATGCAGAAGGCTTATGTGCTTTGCGAAGAAGAGATCATAGATTTTCTGCCCCAGCCGTTAATTGAACGTTATCGCTTGTGCTCACGGAAACAGGCGCTGCAATGGATTCATTTTCCATCTTCGATGGAAGCCATCAAGCAGGCACTGCGCCATTTAAAATACGAAGAGTTTTTCCGGTTTCAGCTGGTCATGCAGGCACAGCGGAAAGAAAATCATGTATTGAGCAAAGGAAATGCCAAACACTTTTCTAAAGAAGACGTATTTGCTTTGGCAAAGAGCCTTCCTTATGTGCTGACCGATGGT
>CASFOT010000028.1 GCA_949296305.1 uncultured Erysipelotrichaceae bacterium | reverse complement strand
CGGTGATATCCGTTTTCATCGCCATATCACTTCTGGATGCAAAGACCGGTGACGTAAACATATCCTCAAATACTGTGTCAAACAAATCATTCGTTCTTGGGAAGAATTTCATATCCATTACCTCCATTCATATCCTTTACTGCTTTTCGCAGTTTGATGAAACCTTTCCATCAGGTATCCCTGATTACAGTTTCTATTATAGAACAATTTTTAGCACTGTAAATAGGAGAGTGCTAAAATTGGACATTCTTCCCTTCTTTGTCTACTTGTTTCATTCTTTTACATTCCTTTTTTTGCGTTATTCGCATCTGCTGAAGTCAATATTTCAACCAATGGCCAAGCCTGTTTTGGACAATTTGTAACACCCATGTACCGATTTGGATGGGTAGGGCCATGGAAATCACTGCCGGCACTGATCAACAGCTTATGTTCTTTTGCCAATTTCAATAAACGAGCCATCGTTTCTTTCTTTATCATTGGCGAGAATGCTTCTACACCGTCAAACCCTTCCATCAGAATCTGTTCGATGAATGGTGTCTCTAACTGATCACATCCCCAGCTGGAAAGCACAGCGATTCCATCTGCCAGATGAACGATTTCCAAAATATCATGCAGTGAAGGATACGTCAATTCAACATAACATGGTCCGCCTTCTTCAAACATATCACGCGCAAAATGCTGAATTGCTTTCTCATCATTGGAAGAACTTTCTAAATAATGCTGGATCAGCGGAAACTGTCGATAAGCTTCATTATCAAATATGATCTTTGCGATCTGTTTCCCGCTGACATTTTGGAAACGTGTATTTTCTAACAAGCGTTCCATATCAACCACGATTCCTGCATATTCCTTCAGCTTCTTTGCTCGTAAGAGGCTTGCTGCTTTTTCTCGTTTTAATGATTCACTTTCTACTGCATCAAACAGCTCATTACGTTCATCGATATAATAACCAAGCACACGAAGACGGCGTCCTCGATAAGAACAATCAATTTCAATGCCAGGAACATAATGAACTCCATACAAAACGCTCAGCCGTTTGGCCTGTGTATTTGCCCGTACACAATTATGATCCGTTATGGAGATTGTCTGACAGCCGGCCTCTTTTGCCTTAACAAATAAATCCTCTACGCTGTAATAGCCATCATCGCTGAAATTTGAATGAATATGAAGATCGATCGGAGTTACCTCCAGTTCTTTTTTCACATCTTGTTCGAAGCGGATATTCATCTGAGGTTCATAGATCAGTCGTGTACCTAAGATCCAATCAGCGATCGTCCGCTGTCCTGGACTGATAATAGTAACGATCGTATTGACGATCCAAAAAGCAAGTATGCCAAACATATTGAATAAATAACCAAGCACACAGATCGGGATCCCTACTTCAATGATCTCTCTTAACAGCAAGATCAGCGGCGCTGCTTCTTTATTGCTTTTATGAACAACTTTCAGTCCGGTCAAGAACCGGCCAAAGCTTAAGCCATGCGAGCGCAGAGAAAACCATCCGGTCAAACCAAAGCTTGTGATCAACAACAAGACCAGCGTGATCCAATACATCGGTGTAAGCAGGATGACCGGCAAAATGCCGCAAATGATCAAAATAAATACAAATACCCATAATAGTGCAGGTGTCAAAGCGACACAAAGATCCACCATATAAGAATAGCCATGATCTTCAAATTCTTCTTTTGCCCTCGTCAAAGGCTTTGCACGACGAAAACCTTGTTGTCTGTACAGTTGTGAACGTTTGGTAAAATACGCCCTTCCTCTTTGCTTAACACTATATTTTGCATGTTGCTTGTTCATCGAAAATCAACTCCAATCAATGGGTTCTGTGTGTTTCATTATACTTTGTTCAGCATCATATGCCAAATGGGAATCAGAAAAGTCCTACGATATGTCCAGTTTCATCAATATCCATATTTAATGCGGCTGGTTTCTTCGGCAGACCTGGCATCGTCAATACCTTTCCAGTCAATGCAACGATGAATCCGGCTCCTAAAGATGGACGGAATTCCCGTACCGTGATCATAAAATCTTTTGGTGCACCATAGATCTTGTCTTGATCTGTCAAAGAGGTAGGTGTTTTTGCCATACAGATCGGCATTTGATCCCAGCCATTCTTCTTGATCTGAGACAGCTGTTCAGCAGCTTCTGGCGTATATTCGACACCTGCTGCTCCATAACACGTTTTTGCGATCGTCTCGATCTTTTCTTCGATCGTCTGTTCGACTGCATACAATGGATGATAGCTGTTTTCTTTTTCACAGAGATCAACAACGATCTTTGCAAGATCCAGGCCGCCTTCGCCGCCTTTTGCCCAAACCTGTGAAAGCGCCATCGGATGTCCGTTTTCTTTGCACCAGTTTTCCAATGCTTCCACTTCTGCCGGCGTATCTGTCGCAAACTCATTGATCGCAACAACATAAGGCAGACCAAAAGCCTGTACGGTTTCGATGTGTTTTGCCAAGTTTGCACAGCCAGCCAACATGGCTGCAACATTTTCCTCTTTCAAATCTTCAAAAGCGACATCGCCATGCTGTTTCAATGCACGGATCGTCGCAACGATAACGACTGCATTGGGATGCAGATCCGCAAAGCGGCATTTGATATCCAAGAACTTTTCAGCACCCAGATCTGCTCCAAATCCTGCTTCTGTAACCGTATAATCTGCTAATTTCAAGCACATCTTTGTTGCTAAGACGGAATTGCATCCATGTGCGATATTCGCAAATGGCCCGCCATGCATGATCACCGGGCTATGTTCCAAAGTCTGGATCAAATTTGGTTTGATCGCATCTTTCATGATCATAGCAAGCGCCCCTTCGATGTGCAGATCACGCACATAGATTGGTTCACCCTTGGTATTATAAGCAATCAGCATTTTCGCAAAACGCGCTTTAAGATCCTCAAGCGATGTAGCCAGACACAGCACGGCCATGACTTCAGAAGCAACCGTGATATTAAAGCCGTCTTTACGTTCGACCCCATTGGCTTTAGGGCCAAGGCCGATCTCAATCTGACGAAGAGAACGGTCATTCATATCTAAGCAGCGTTTCCATGTTACATTCTCAACATCGATATCGAGTTCGTTCCCTTGATGGATATGGTTATCCAAGCATGCAGAGATCAAATTGTTTGCAGTCGTGATCGCATGCATATCGCCAGTAAAATGCAAATTGATGTCTTCCATTGGCACGACCTGTGCATAACCGCCGCCGGCTGCTCCGCCTTTCAAGCCAAAGACCGGTCCTAAACTTGGCTCACGAAGAGCGATCATCGCATTTTTTCCTAAACGGCGAAGTGCATCACCCAAACCAACGGTTGTCGTCGATTTTCCTTCACCAGCCTTCGTTGGATTGATCGCTGTGACCAAGATCAGCTTCCCATCTTTTTTATCTGCATTTCTGCGCAGCACATCCAGATCGATCTTCGCTTTATATTTTCCATAATATTCAAGATCATCCTCTGTTAATCCCACTTTGTTCCCAATCGTATCAATTCCTTCCATCACACATTCCTGTGCGATCTCTAAATCTGTTTTAAACATGCGTATATCCTCTCTTTCCTCTAATCATTCCATGCCTTTGAACCATGTTCAGTTAAGCATAATTTTGTTTTTCTTTCTGTCGATATATGGATATTCGCTGTTAATTCATATCCTTTTTGCCAATATCATTACGATAGAACAGACAATCACAGTCAATTTTCTTTATTTCTGCATATGTCTTTGCATAAGCTTCTTCTAATGTCTTTGCTTGGGTTACAACAATCAGCACACGTCCGCCATCCGTTACCAGCTCACCGTCTTTCATTGCTGTTCCCATATGATAGACCTGTGCATCGAGAGCATCCAATCCTTTGATCACTGCTCCTTTTGTGCTGCTTGCCGGATAGCCGGCAGAAGCCAATACGACACCTAAGGTAACATCATCGCTCCAGTCGAGCTTACATTCTTGCTGTGCCATCACTTGTTGGATCACATCAACGAAATCACTCTTTAGACGCGGCAAGATCACTTCAGCCTCTGGATCACCAAAGCGCGCATTAAACTCAATGGTCTTTACACCGTTTTCAGTCAACATCAAACCGCCATATAAGAATCCAGTAAACGGCACACCTTCTTGTACCATTGCATGGGCCATAGGCCGCATGATGGTTTTCATCGTTTCTTCAATGATTTCCGGCGTGATCCGCCGTACCGGTGAATAAACACCCATACCTCCGGTATTTGGTCCCTGATCTCCGTCATAAGCGCATTTATGATCTTGCGCAATTTCCATCGGAATAACTGTTTCATTGCATACAAAACAGATCAATGAGAACTCAAAACCGCGAAGGCATTCTTCAATCACCACTTTGCCGCCTTCTTGTGCAAAAGCAATTTCCAACGCTTCGGTTGCTTCTTCTACGCTTTGAGCTACTGTTACACCTTTTCCTGCTTTCAATCCATCTTCTTTTACAACAATTGGTGCCCCTTGTTCTTTTACATAAGCAATGGCTTCTTCCTTATTTTCGAAGCTTTGATAAGCTGCAGTAGGGATCCCGTATTTCATCATGATCTTCTTTGCAAATTCTTTGCTGGACTCTACCTGAGCTGCCGCTTTGGTAGGACCGAAGATCTTTAATCCTTCTTTTTCAAAAGCATCTACCACACCTAATGCCAGCGTGTGTTCCGGCCCGACGATCGTTAGATCAATGGCTTTTTCTTTCGCAAAACGCAGCAGGCCTTCTACATCACTGTCACTGATTGCTACATTTTCTGCGATCTGTGCCGTTCCAGGATTTCCTGGTGCCGCATATAACTGGTCAACAAGCGGACTCTTGCTCGCTGCATGCGCAATCGCATGTTCCCGTCCGCCTTTTCCGATCACTAATACTTTCATCTTGTCACCTCTTACACTCTTTCTCACTCTTCTATTTTACTTTATTTTAAAACGCTTTACAATCTGAGGAAATGCGGAATCCACTTCTTGTTGTTTCTACTTGGATCTTAAGCGCCATAAGAAAAGCTCCTCCTATATGCAACGACACATTCCTTATTTGTGCCGTTTGTTGGAGAAGCTTCCTTTTTGATCCATCTTTTCTATAATTTTACGAATTGTTCTACATCGATCACAAAGATCGTAGCACCGCCTACCTGCACCTCTACAGGGAAAGAAGCATAGCGCCCAATGTCATAAGAAGCCGTGCTCGGAACAACTTCTGTACGTCGACGACTATATTCACCGATCACTTCGATCGCACGTTCAACCAGATCATCTTCTGTACCAACGATCAGCGTCGTGTTCCCTGCACGCAGAAAACCGCCAGTAGTTGCTAAACGAGTAACCTGATAGTTTTCTTTTGTCAAAGCACTTGATACAGCTGGACTGTCATCATTTGACATGATTGCCAAAATAAGTTTCATATTATCACTCCAATCAAATTTCTTTAACTCTATTTTAACACCGAGGATTTGCGTTTACAATCGAATTATGTTTTTCATGGCATTTCTGCTGTTTTCATTTCTTTTCTATTTTGGAGAGTGTGTTATAATATACACGCTCACGGAGGTGATCTTTATGAAAATCGGTTTAGTTTTAGAAGGCGGAGGCATGCGCGGTGCATATACTTGCGGTATCCTGGACGCTTTTTTAGATCATGAAATTGAAGTCAATGGTGTCATCGGAGTTTCTGCCGGCGCTTGTCATGGATGCAGTTATGTATCAAAGCAGCGAGGGCGTGCGTTTCGCATTACAGAGACATTCCAGCATGATAAGCGTTATATGAGCTTACGTTCACTGATCACAAGCGGTGACCTCTTTAATGCAAAATTCACATATCATACAATACCGGAGCAATTAGATAAATATGATTTTAAAGCATTTAATCAAACAAACACAAAATTATATGCTGTCTGCACGAACGTGGAAACAGGAGAACCTGAATATTTCCGCATGATCCGCATGGAAGAAGATGTGGAATATGTCCGTGCCAGTGCATCGCTTCCTATTGTCAGCCGGATCGTAGAAATCGACGGCAAAAAGTTATTGGACGGAGGTATCAGCGACAGCATCCCTTTAAAAAAATTTCAATCCATGGGTTATGAGAAGAACATCGTCGTTTTGACACAATGCAAAGAGTATCGCAAGAAAAAAGATGCATCGCTGCCGCTGATACGTGCATTGTATCGCCGCTATCCTGCCATGGTAAAAAAGATGGAAGACCGCCATATTCGTTACAATCAAACATTGGATTATTTAGAAGAACAAGAACAAGCCGGGAAAGTCTTGATCCTGCGTCCAAAACAAAACGTAGAGATCGGCCGGTTAGAAAAAGACATTGAAAAATTGCGTTCATTGTATCGACAAGGATATGAAGATGCTTGTGAAAAGATGGATGCGATCAACCGCTTTATCAGCGATATACAGTAAAAAGCGAGGAAGAAACATGACCCCTGAACAACTGTTGAAACTCAGTTCAAAAGCTGGAAAGATCCTTTTAGAAAGCGGAGCTGAAATCCAACGGACAGAAGAAACGATCTGCCGTTTGTGCGAAGCATTTGGCGTAGAAGAAGCCAGTGCTTTCGTCATTCCTACCGGTATGTTCCTGTCCTTTTCATATGAAGGAAGCACATATTCAAAGATCATGCGCATCCGCAGCAGTTCATTAAACTTGGAACGGATCAATTTGATCAATGAATTATCCAGGCGATGTGAACGAGAGACCCCTTCGATCAAAGAAGCACTGGATGAGCTGGACCGCATCGCATGCGTACAAAACTATTCCAGAGGGATGATCCGTATTGCCGGCGGCATGATCGCTGCTTTCTTCACCATTTATTTTGGCGGAACGATCAGCGATGCAGCACTGGCTTTCTTTATTGGTGCTTTCACACAATACAGTGTACAAAAATTTGAGCTTCATCAAATCAATTTTATCGTGAAGATCACATGTACGAGCGTGTTGCTCACTTTTTTTGCGCTGGTCTTGCAAAAATTTCATCTGATCTATAATCTGGACAGTACGATCATCGGTTCTTTGATGTTGTTAGTACCTGGTCTGGCAATCACCAATGCTGTACGTGACTCCATCGGCGGCGATCTGTTAGCCGGGATTATCCGGGCCATCGAAGCCTGCCTGATTGCGATCGCGATCGCATTAGGTGCCGGTATTACGATGAGCATTTGGATCTCATTGATCGGAGGTGCATAAGATGTGGATAAAAGTTATCAGTGCATTGCTTGCTACGATCTTTATTGCCATTCTTTTCCAGGTGCGGAAAGAACATGTCTTTTTAACTGCGATCGGCGGAGGATTAGGTTCCTTGATCAACGAGGTGATGCTTTTGTTTGGCTGCAGTGCTTTTGTCGCTGTCTTTGTGGCTTCATTAGGCCTGGCACTCTATAGCGAATGCATGGCTCGCATGCGCAAAACAACAGTGACTACGTTTTTGATCAGCGCCCTTTTCCCACTCGTTCCTGGTGCCGGCATGTACTACACCATGCTTGCCATCGTCCATAACGACCTCGATCTGGCCTTGAGCACAGGAGTTACGACATTAAGCACGGCGGCCTTGATGGCTTTAGGCATCTTATTCGTCTCCACCTTGTCAAAATTCTTATTTCGCTCTCATACCGTACAAAAATGATCTTTTCATAACAAAAATGGTGGCTTGACCACCATTTTTTTATTTATGTAGCTTATGTTTGATATTACGTAAAAATTGATACAACCGATATCTTTTCGCATCAACGATATATTCGAAATCACCAATGAGTTCGACCACTTCTCCTTGGAATCCTTTTTTGAACAAATAAACGCCATAGTCTTCTGCACTTTCATCGAAATATCCGCTCATGCCATACAAATTATACCGTTCCATGCCATGTTCCAGACAATAATTCATCATTTCCCAATGCATCGCATATGGAGCCGCAAAACGCATATATTTCTCATAAACACCGCTCATCAAACATAAAACTTCTCTTCCGTAGGTAAAGAAGATCCCACTTGCCAGATTCAAGACCTGTCCATCTTCTTCGATCATCTGATCTGCCTGCTGCAGTTTTTCATGCAGCTGTGACACTTGCTGCATCGCCAGTTCCATCTTTTTCCGGATCTTTGGACTCTCTTGTTTTTCAAGCCGTGCTTTCGATGTCTTTACGATTGCTTCCTGCTGTTGAAGATCTTGATTTAGATCTTTCTTATAATCATCCAGATCCAGTTTCGCATTCAAGAACTTGATATACCCATCTTTATGAAAAGCATCATACAATTGTTGATGATAAGCATCATCTCTTCCTTCAAACCCTCTGCGTTCACTAGTTTGTTTCAATACATTTTCGTATATATAGAGATGATCGCGATCCAGCTCTTCCACCTGCACATTATACTTTAGCGCTTTTTTCACGCTTCTCATCGTTTTTCGTTCGAACTGTTCCATCAATTCTTCAGGAGTCTTTCCTTTTAATGGCACTGTATAGATCCAACGAGGTTCTCTGCTCAGATCGATCCCGCGCGTAAATCCTTCATGCTGATATCCGAGCGATTTTAATAACGCAACGACTGCTCGATTGTCAAAGCCACCTTCAACGACATTTCCATCCAGATCATGTTCAACATAAGGAATGTAGGGATCCATATGGAAATACAAACACTTTTTTTCTTTTAAAAACGAAAGAAGATGTTCATGAAAAAAACGTACCAGATCTTGATCTTGAAAATCCAACAACGGTCCTCTTAATGCCTGTATCAGATCTCTTCCAGCAAACACCGTTAACGCAGACAGCATCGAGCCGCCTAAGATCGTTCCTTGTTCATCCTTTACACCTACATAATAAGTTTTGAACCCTTTTTGTTCACGCATAGCGGCCATATTGGAAGTCTGCCAGAAATTATTCAGTGGATGTGTAAGAGCAAACTGATCAAATTCTGTTTTTGACAATTCTACAAATTCCATAAGATCCTCCTGTTGAGCCTTGCTCATCCTTCTTACAACGCTAAATGATAATATCTTTTATGAGGAAATGCAAATAGATTTGTATGAAAACTGTTTTTTATAAATAACAATCGGCTTTGTATGATCAACAAAGCCGAATAAACTATATTTTTACGATATTTCCCTTTTTATCTGCCAATATGACGCTCATATGCAGCCGTTCTTTCACATTTTGCGGAATCTCCTGCCATTGACGGCGATACGATGGCGAATCATTAAACGCTATGCTGTAGTCTGCACTCTCATCATCCATCTGTCGGATGATCTCGCTTAATTTCACAGGCAGCGGCTGTTTTCTTCCTCGTTTGATTCCTTGTACATTGATGACCCATCGTTTTTGTTCGCTATGTGCCTCGATGGTCCCTTTTTCTTCTACATATTCCCATCCATGTTCACTCAGCCAAGACTTTAACAGCGCACATAGATCTTGTGTCGATCGTTTCATTTTCGCTTTGCGGGCCGCTGCTTTTTCTTCTTCGCTCTTTGCAGGCCTTCCCCTCTTCTTATCCGGATACATACGGGTCCTTCCTTCTAATTGCTGAACATAAAACCGCACAGTTAAGTGTGAGCCAAAGCCGGTCGTTCCTTTGGGATGTTCCAAAATTTCATCCCCTTCCAGCATTTGCTTATACAAAGCCTGACAACAAGTCGGCATCGTTGCATGATTCGGAGAGATCTCTTGATGCAGCTGTTTTGAATTGATATCGATATAAACTGCCCCCTGTTCATGTGCTTGTTTTTTCCGCTCGGTCAATTGATCCATATAATCTTTAATTCCCGGTCCCTTCATTCGTAAACACCTTCCTTTTATGATTACATAGTAAAGGTTTCATTTTGTCGAAAACACTCAAAATATGCGTTATGCCCTCGAAAATATATCTTTATTCCTAATGACGCTTATGTGTATAATAAAAGAAAAAGGAAGTGGCTTTATGGAAAAATCGTATTTAAAACACGTATTAGCCTTATTAGATAACTATGAAATCAAAGGGATCGATTTCGAACAAGCCATTGAAGATCTTTATGATCAGCTTCGTAGAGAATCAAACAAATACCCCTCAAAAAAACAAATCACAGCTGATTTAGAAAAAATCATCGATGCCGGGTTAATGCGAAAATTGACCCGCGGATATGATGTGACGCCAAATGCAACGATCTTCACACGTTGTACAACACATTCTGTATTAGAAGATCTGGCATTGTTTGCATGCATCTGCAGTGATCCTCACCGCCACCCAAGGCTGAGAGAAATCATTTTTCAAAAATCGATCGACCGCACGCAATTAAAGCAATGTCTCCCGTCCTTATTATATGAAATGACCACACAATCTCGTCTTTTCCTTTCTCTTCCAAATGACCAAGTACGCATCCCAGATGCCATTCTCCATGACTGCCAGCGGATCATCAACGAATACAAAGATGGACATGGTCCGCTGATATCTCCAACCATTCTCTGTTACTACTTAAAAACGATTTATCCTTCTTCGAAAGAGAATTGGAAGAATGTAGATAAGCCCATTACCCAATATCCTTATTTGGACGAGATCTTGACCTTATTGCCGCGCAGAGGGATCCCAAACAATCGTGATGAATCAAAACAGCTGCAGTCTTTCTATAAAGATACGCTCTTTCATGAATTTGATCATCACTGTCCGATCTGCAACATTCATTTACCACATATGCTGATTGCTTCCCATATCAAGCCATTCCGTGATTGTGCACATCTTTATGAGCCAATTGACAATAATAACGGCCTTCTTCTATGCCGCAATCATGATTATCTCTTCGATCAAGGTTACATCAGCTTTACTGATGACGGCCTATTGCTCGTATGCAGAGAATTAAGGAAGCAAAGTGATTATGAGAAGATCTATCATTTACCTTCAAATTTTCAACTGGATCCATATCTATTGACAGAAGAACGAAAATTGTTCCTGCAATATCATCGTAAACATATCTTTCAACATTAAAAAAGCATCTTGCCTTAGGATCTCATGAATCTCTTTGGACAAGATGCTTTTTCTTTTTAGGAATCACTATCGGAAGTTGGTAATTTAAATACTTGTTCTCCATCTTTTGTCAGCAAGTATTTTCCACGAACCATATATTTTAGATATTCCGGATCCTGCAGTTTTTCTAACTGATTCTCCAAACTCGTCTGCTCTCCTTCTAGTTTTGCAATCTGTGCATTATTCTCTGCGATCTGTTCCTTCAGCTGAAACATCGTCATCACATCTTTTGCACTGCTGTATAACAGGCAGCCGGAAATGATCGCCATCAACAAACAGAGAACGATCTTAACTGGTGTTCTTAGTACATGATTTCTTTTTGCGACCATGGCGACGCCTCCCCTTTTTCCACACTGTTGTGTTCTTTTTAATTATACCAAGCATACGAGATTTCGCAATAACTATTTTTCGTATCTGCATGTGGATCAAGCGGCGCAAACTCGTGAACCAATGGAAAAACAATATATAATAAAAGCGATAATAGACATACGTACCTAAAAGAAAAAATAAGAACAGGTAAAAATTGGTAATTGCTCCATTTAACTGAAGCAGGCCGATAAATAAAAGAATCGTAACAGCCACATGGTAACAGATCTCACAACAAAATTGAAGAAAGGTATGCTGACGATATTGCAGCAATACCTGTAAGAAAGAAAATCCGAAACCATACAGCCATCCGCCCAGCAAATGATATAAGATGACTTGAAGCTGAGTTGCTAACAACATTATTTAAAGAGACGGTTCAATAAAGAACCGCGTTCTTGTCCCTTTTTATTCGAAACATAGTTCAATGACTCGATCGTCCCTTTAATGACCACATCACCATGTTCGGTATCTAATTTACCTAATGTAAGATCTTTGCCAGTGATCAACATCCATCCTAATGTAGTTTCCAGTAAAAATTCATTGGAATCAAAGCTGTCGATTTGTTTTACCCCGCTCAGCTCCATCGTCTTCCTATCCTTGATCAACACATTATGGTATGGACTAGTCTCAAAGCGTAAAGGGTTCGCATTGTCCTCCATATCGTATCCTCCTCTCATTCCATCTATATGCACATCTCCATGGCATATGCTATTTGACAGGAAAAATTGAGGAGAGTATCATTATTTCGTTGCAAAAAAAAGAATAGGAGCCAGGTTTTTTATGAATTCTAGAGAGAAGTTTTCTTCTCGTATAGGCTTTTTATTGATCTGTGCCGGATGTGCCGTCGGTTTAGGCAATGTATGGCGGTTCCCATATATTACTGGACAATATGGCGGAGCAGCATTCGTTTTGATCTATCTTATCTTTTTGGTCTTGCTGGGCCTCCCGATCATGACGATGGAATTTTCAGTAGGACGTGCTTCGCAGCGTTCAGCTGCCAGATCTTTTGAAGTTTTAGAACCAGAGGGAACAAAATGGCATTTCATCAAATTTATTCCATTGATCGGTAATTATATGCTCATGATGTTTTATACGACCGTTGGGGGATGGATGATCGCTTATTTCTTTAAAGTAGGTACTGGCGAATTGAGCAATCTGGATGCCAAAGGAGTAAAATCAGCTTATGACGCCTTTTTGGCAGACCCTTTTCAGCAAATCCTGTGGATGCTTGCTGTAACCATGATCGGTTTTCTCATCTGTTCCCGCGGTCTGAAGAACGGTGTGGAAAAAGTATCAAAATACATGATGTCTGCATTATTTGTGATCATGATCATCTTAGCTGTTCACAGCTTTACGCTTTCCGGTGCTGGAGAAGGGCTCTCGTTTTATCTGATCCCGGATTTCTCAAGAGCACTTGAAAAATATTCGTTAGGCACCATCATCTTTGAAGCGTTAGGACAAGCATTCTTTACTTTGAGCTTAGGCATCGGAGCCTTAGCAATCTTTGGCAGCTATATCGAGAAAGATCATTCGCTTGTTTCCGAAAGCTTGAATGTCGTCATCTTAGACACGCTCGTCGCTTTCGTTTCAGGACTGATCATCTTTCCAGCTTGTTTTACCTTTGATATCGATGCTGGCAGCGGACCTGGATTGATCTTCGTCACTTTGCCAACGACCTTTAACTCTATGACGGGTGGTCAGATCTGGGGTTCCTTATTTTTTGCCTTCTTGGCATTTGCAGCTTTGACCACGATCATTGCCGTATTTGAAAATATCGTTGCTTTCGCTATGGATTATGGCTGGAGCCGGCGCCAATCTGTCATCATCAATTTCTTTGCAGTGATCCTTCTCTCTTTGCCTTGTGCACTTGGCTATAATGTGTTCAGCTCGATTCAGCCGCTCGGTATCCAAACAACGATCCAGGACCTGGAAGATTTTATCATTACGAATAACCTTCTGCCAATGGGTTCTTTGATGTATCTTCTATTTTGTACCTGCCGCTATGGCTGGGGATGGAAAAATTATTTCCAGGAAGTAAACAGCGGTAAAGGTTTGAAACTGCCGGCGATCACTCGCTTCTATATCAGTTATCTTCTGCCGCTGATCGTTTTGTTCATCTTATTTGAAGGGTATATGGCGAAATTCGATCTGCCTTGGTGTTTCATCGTGCCTTGTCTGTTCGTCATCTATGTTCTTTACATTCGATGGCAGGCACGCCAGGTATATAAAAGCAAATCACAGGCTGTCTCAGAATAAACAGGCGTAAATAAGACGCTTGTTTTTTATTCTCGACAAAGCGATCAGATACCGATACAATAAAAGAACAGATTGAAAGAAGGATGGTTATGTATCAGACACCGAAAAAAAGATTTACTTACGTTAGTGTTTCAATATTGATCTACTATTTGTTTACACTGATCAGCACATTGATCATCAGTTCGAACGCTGCACATTATCTATATATTTTTCGAGATCTCTCTGCGATCTTTAATCTATTATATCTATCGATGCTGATAAGCATGCTGGCTGCCTTTCTGGTCATTCAGCTCGGCTTTCATAAAAAACTGTCTTTACAGCTCCGTTGGAAACCAAAAGAAAAAATGTGTGTTCGAAAGATCCTTCTTTGTTTCTTATTTGGCTTTGGGATGAACATCGTGTTTACCCTTTTATCTGCATTGATTTCGGATACCTTATCGATCGATCTTACAGAGCAGTCCCTTTACATGGGAAATAATGCTTTCTCCATGATCCTATGCTTTCTTACAGTCGTGATCGCAGCTCCGATCTTTGAGGAATATTTATTCCGCGGTATCGTATTGATGACTTTACAGCGTTATGGTCAATGGTTTGCCATTGCCATCTCATCTTTGCTGTTCGCCCTTATGCATGGATCGATCTCACAAGCACTCGGTGTTTTTTTCTTAGGTTTTGTCATTAGCTATGTAACGGTGAAAAGCGGTTCTCTGCTCATCGGCATCTTATTTCACATGGCAAATAACTTGTTGGCAATTCTCCCTCTATTCATCACCTCTGAATTATTTACGACGATCTACTCCTGCTGCCTGCTGATCGTCTTGGTCATCGGCATCGTTTTGTTTATCCTTTTTCTGATCCGATTCAAAAAGATCAAATCCGCTTTGATTTCTCCTTATGATTATCCGATCAAAGCTTTCTTCAAAAACTGGGCAAGCATCACATTGCTCATCATCTTATCGTTATCGATCATCATCTCTTTTATTCAAGCAATCTAGAAAAACAGACAGGATGCGGCCAGCATCCTTTTATGTTAAAATAGGTGCGGTGATCAATATGAACGAACCTCTCGCATACCGCATGCGTCCAAAGACATTAGATGAAATCATCGGACAGGAACACTTGATCGCAAAAGGAAGTGTCCTGCGCCGATGTGCGGAAGAAAAAAAATTATTTTCTATGATCTTTTATGGTGCCCCCGGAATGGGAAAAACAACGTTAGCCACGGTCTTAGCAAATGAAGCAGGCCTTCCTTATCGAATGTTTAACGCTGTCAATGGGACAAAAAAAGAGCTGGATGCGCTTTTCTTAGAAGCTAAGATGTTCCCGGGCTTTGTTTTGATCGTTGATGAAGTTCATCGGTTAAACAAAGATAAACAAGATCTGCTTCTTCCGCATGTAGAAAACGGCAATGTCACTTTGATCGGCGCCACAACGGCCAATCCTTTACACAGCATCAATCCAGCTATCCGTTCACGCTGTCATCTGTTTGAAGTAAAGACGCTGAGCGAAAAGGATATCTGTCTTGCGATCCAACGCTCGCTTGCTTCACCACAGGGGTTTCACAATGAAGCAAGCATGGAAGAAGACGCAATGCTGTGGATCGCACGGCAAAGCGGCGGTGATGTACGATATGCATTAAACGTAACTGAACTAGCTGTTACATTAGCTGAAGACAAAAAAGTAACGCTGGATTTGCTGAAACAGATTCCAACAGTCGCTAACCAACGAACTTACAAAGGGGATGACGGACATTATGATCTGGTCAGTGCCTTTCAAAAATCCATACGAGGCAGTGATGCAGACGCTGCATTGTATTACTTGGCTTTGCTGATCGACAGTGGTGATCTGGAATCGATCGAACGCCGTTTATTGGTGATCGCTTATGAGGACATCGGTTTAGGAAATCCTGCAGCTGTTGCCCGCACCATCCAGGCGATCGATGCTGCCAAACGCATCGGATTCCCAGAAGGCCGTATCCCATTAAGCATGGCTGTTATTGATCTGGCCCTTTCACCAAAATCACGCAGTGCTGAAACTGCGATCGATCTAGCTATGAAAGCGGTCCATCAACGAGCTTGTCCGATTCCTGATTATCTAAAGTTCACACCAACGGCCCTGCAAGAAGAAGATCGTTACGATTATGATCTTCCTCAATTATGGCCGCTCATTCAATATCTTCCAGATGATCTCAAGAATCAATCCTTTTATTTCCCAGGAAATCATGGCAAATATGAGAAAGCGCTAGCCGAAAATTACCAGAAATTACGGAAGATCCAACGATCAAATGATCTTCGAAAACTAAAAAAGAAGATCCAATCAATGAAATAATATGTAATACAAAGGGTATAACCTAATTGATCTTTCGATCAAACGAACGATCTCATTTAGTTGATGCCCTTTTTATTTGATCAAGCAAAACATTCACATCTTCATCTGACATTCGATCTTTGAATACAGCAAATACAGATCATTTAAATCTTCTCATTAAAATAACGAAAAAAAGGAGGAGATCTCCTTCCGTCAAGCACGGCTGTCCCTCCTTGTTTATTCGCTGATTGCATGGATCAGCGCTTTGACACGTTGTTCATCAACGACATCAAAATCATATTCATGCGGTGAAGGCAGATATGAGTAGCTAACTGCATGCTGTTTGGTTGTCGGATCTTTTTGATAAGCTTTGCAAGAAGAATGCACCTGACAGATACCGGTCATCTCCAATAATGTTTTCACATTGCCTTCATTCACGCCGCTTCCTGCTAAAATTTCAATTTGATCTCCATAACGCTGTTGCAATGTGCGGATCAGCGCTGCCCCTTCCATGGCTGCCGCCTGCTGTCCGCTTGTCAATAAACGATCCACACCGCACTCAATCAACTGTTCCATCGCTTCAACAGGATCTTTCACCACATCAAATGCCCGATGAAATACCGCTTCCTTCCCATATTGATGAATCAGCTTGATCATTGCTTTTGTATAAGGAAGATGGATCGCAGCATCCTCATGCAAAAAACCAAACGCAATGCCGTCTGCCCCGGCATCTAATAATTCTTTCGCCTCATCCATCATGATGGAAAATTCAGTTTCATCATAACAAAAACCAGCAGCACGCGGGCGTACCATACAGATGACTTTCAGATCTGTTTCTCTTTTTACCCGTTTCAACACTGCCGTGCTTGGAGTCAAACCGCCAACGCTCAAAGCGCTGTTCAATTCCACTCGTTGCGCACCGCCTTTTGCAGCAGCCATACAATCCGTATAGCCACCAGTACAAACTTCTACGATGATTTCCATAAAAAGCTCCTTATTCTTTTAATTTTGCAGGTGCTTTGCGCGTCTGTACATACTCTTCGATCCACTCTTTCGAAGCTTTTTCATACGTTGTTTTCCCCTGCGCATCTCTTTTTGCCAAATACACTGTTGCGGGTTGTTGAGCGGTGGCAACGACAAAAGAAAATGTATCGATATTTGTTGCAACGCCCCACTCACCCTGATTGTTCATAGCGATCAAAGACATATCTCCTGCTTGACCGCGGCGTTTTCTTAATTCCGCATCAAAAGAACGAACTGCCCAATCACAGGCTTCTTGAGGTGTTTTACCTTCTTTCATCAAACGGACGATCTCATAAGAGATACACCCTTTCATAACATCCTCGCCTAGACCCGTTGCACTGGCACCGCCCACCTGTGAATCAACATATAATCCAGATCCGATCACAGGTGAATCTCCTAATCGTCCTGAGCGTTTCATAAATAATCCGCTAGTACTGGTTGCCGCACACATATGTGCGTTTGCATCTAAACAAACCATACCTACGGTATCATGACCGGTATATGGTTTTAACTGTTGTTGAGACAGTTCTTTGACCCGATTTTGATAATGGATCTTTGCTCTTTCAGTCAACATGTTTTTCCGCTCAAAACCGTGGCGCTGTGCATATTTTTCTGCGCCTCTTCCAACCAGAAAATTGTTCACTTCTTCTTTTGAAAGCTGACGCGCGATCCGGATCGGATTCGCAAAATCTTTCACGGCACCAACACATCCGATATCCAGTGTATTCCCATCCATGAAAGCTGCATCCAGCTCTACTTCCATTTCCTCATTCGGCAAACCGCCATAACCTACGCTTTTGTAAAATTCACAATCCTCTACACAAGCGATTGCTTTTTCTAATGCATCTCCGGCATCAGCATCCGCTTTTAATAACTCGCTGGCTGCTTCTACTCCTTCAAGTGCCATTCGCCATGTGGCAATCATTCCATACATGATCGTCTTCTCTCTTTCTTTTCAATTAGTCTTGCAAGGCATGAATCGTCCATTCATCCTTTTGTCCATCAAAATACTGATCCAATACACGTTGAAAACGTTCTTCCTGACTGACACAATAAAACAGCGTCATGCAGGATCTCAATTTCAAATCATCTGGACACCCCATGACCTTTCTTGGATCTTTACAGGATAAAGACAATAAAAGATCTGTTAACTCACGTAATCGAGCTCCTAACAACGGATGTTGAAGATAGGCAAATGCTTCTTCTTTTCCGCTGATGCCATAATAGCGTGACATTGAACTGTTTCCTAATCCTTTTAACTGCGGGAAGATATACCACATCCAATGACTTTGTTTTTTTCCATTCAACAATTCAGATCTTGCTGTTTCATAAGATGTCTGCTGTGCATCGATAAAACGCTGCAATTCCTGCAAAATCTTGTCCTCCTCTAACAAATAATTTTTCTATTTTACATTATTATATAACATATTCAATCGTGATTTTATGTTTTTCGCAAAAAAGCTCCTATCAGTTGAATGATAAGAGCTTTCTTAATATCAAGAAGCAAACTGACTGTTGAACAACTGTGCATATGCGCCTTGTCGTTGGAGCAATTCTTCATGTGTACCTTGTTCAATGATGGTTCCTTGTTCCATGACCAAGATCATATCTGCATCGACGATTGTAGAAAGTCGATGCGCAATGATAAAGCTAGTCTTCCCCTTCATCAACAATTCCATTGCCCGATTAACATGCTGTTCACTTACTGTATCAATACTGCTGGTTGCTTCATCCAAGATCAAGATGTGTGGATTCATCAACAAGACCCTGGTAATCGATAACAACTGTCTTTGTCCTTGTGACAGGATATTGCTGTTGGCATGTAGCATCGTATCATAGCCACGATTCAATCGAATAATAAATTCATGGGCACCGCTTTTCTTTGCTGCCTCTACGATTTCTTCCCGGCTGGCCGTTGGTTTTCCATATGCAATATTTTCAGCAATCGTTCCTTCAAACAAATACGTATCCTGCAATACCATTCCAAATTGAGAGCGCAATGAATCTCTGCTGACTTCATCGATCCGCTGTCCATCAATACGGATGCAGCCGCCGTTCACGTCATAAAAACGCATCAGCAAATTGACAAGGGTAGTTTTTCCTGCGCCTGTTTTACCAACAACTGCAACCTTGCTGCCTGGATGAATCGACAAAGAAATGTCTTTCATCAATGGCTTCTTTTCATCATAAGCAAATGAAACATGTTCAAATGCTACAGCTCCTGTTTCTAATTGCAATGCACGCTGCTCATGATCATCACTTTGATTCGGGAGATCCATAATCGCAAAAATTCGTTTCCCGCTGGATATTGCACTTTGGAGCTGCGTCATAACACCAGTAATTTCCGTAAATGGTTTAGAGAACAAGTTGGAATACATCAAAAAGGTAGAAATGTTGCCGATCGTGATCTGTCCAAAAAAAGCCAATACTGCTCCGACAGCTCCTACGATCGCATAGGCCGTATTCATTACGAATCGTGTGCTCGGATTTGCGAGTGATCCATAAAATTGTGATTTGACGCCTGATACATACAGCTGCTGATTATAGTCTTCAAACCGCTTTTGTGCATCTTTCTCATATCCAAATGCTTTTACACTGCGGATGCCGCTGAGCATCTCCTCACTGAATCCATTCAATTTCCCCAGCACATTTGCTTGTTCATTGAAATAACGATTCGTTCTTACCGTAATCACCCTTGCCACTAAATAAGTAAATGGAGCAGAAATTACGACGATCACTGTCATGATCCAATTGATCCTTATCATAAAGATAAATGTCAATATGATGGTTGCCGCTCCGCTCAACATAGTAGACAGCGATTGTAAAAAACCATCACTGATAAAATCAATATCATTGATAAAGCGAGAAATAAGGTCTCCTCTGGCATTTTGGTCATAAAAAGAAATTGGAAGCTGTTCTAATTTTGCATATAACTGGCGACGTAAGACGCTGCTGCTGGAAAAAGCGATCCGATTGCTTGCTGCCATCATGCCCCAGTTAAATACAGAGTATAAGATATACATTCCGACTAACAAACCAATACTGATAAATAACTGTGATTTCTGCATTCCGCTTGAAATATGATCGATGATGTTTCCAATCAACAACGGGGCAGCGACATTTAACAAAACAGATAATACCGCACAAACTAATGACAGCAGCAGCATTCCTTTAAACAGCCACAAAAAAGCGACCAACCGTTTCAATACATCTTTTATGCTCATGCGAGTTTCACCTCTTTTTCAATTTTTTGTGTTTTACACAAATTTCGATAACTTTCACACTGATCATATAAATGAGCATGCGTATCAAAACCGGCAATCTTGCCATCTTGCAAAACAAGGATACGATCACAGCTTAATAAAGTAGAAACCCGTTGTGAAACAATAATTTTGGTCGTTTCACTGTAATGTTCATGCAGTGCTTTTCGCAAAGATGCATCCGTCTTAAAATCCAATGCGCTGCATGAATCATCCAAAATAAGAATCGAAGGTCTTCTCAAAAGCGCACGTGCTATGCATAAACGTTGTTTTTGCCCGCCTGAGAAATTTGCACCGCCTCTTTCTACTTTTGCATCTATGCCATGTTTTAATTGCATAACAAATTCACTTGCTTGTGCATCTTCCAATGCTTGCCATATCAGTTGATCACTGACATTCGTTTTTCCAAAACATACATTTTCGCGAATCGTCCCATAAAACAGCTCATTTGCCTGCGGCACACTGACAACTTCTCTACAAAGCGCCTGACTTTCAATTGTTTGGATCTCTTGTCCGAAAAGACGTACCGCTCCTTTTTGTGCATCATAAAACCGTTTGATCAAGTGGATCAATGTTGTTTTACCAGCGCCTGTACCACCTATGATCCCAATATTCTCTCCTTTATGGATCGTAAACGTCATATCTGATAAAGCCGCTTCTCCATCTCCATAAGAAAACCACACATTTTCAAAGTCGATCACATCTTCACAGTGAATATCCTTGATCTGCTGTGTCCCGTCTTTCATCGTCGGTTCATATTCCAATACTTCATTAACTCGTTGTGCGCTGGCTGCTGCTTTCGTAAAAATAACGATCAAATTGCTGAGTGCGACCAAAGCAATCAAAATAGAAGATGCATAATTGATAAAAGCAACGATCACACCCGGTGCAATTGATCCTTCCTGGATCTGCCAAACGCCTTGATACAGCAAGATGACGATCGCTATATTTAGCACAAAGGCCGTCAATGGGTTCAACAAAGCAGATAAACGAGCAATTTTCATCATCTGCTCTTGCAAGTCATCAATATTTTTTTCTACTCTTTGTCTTTCACGTCTTTGCGAAACAAAAGCACGAATTACACGGATACCCGAAAAATTATCTTGCAGCACAGTTGCAAACTGATCTAGTTTCTTTTGGTATTGTTGATATAAAGGAGTAGAAAAGCGGATAAACAAAAATAGAATCAACGATATAAACGGAACTGCTGCAATCAAGATCAATGACAGCTGAAGATCTAAGATCATCGCCATCACAATAGCTCCAATAATAATAAAAGGAGCCCGTACGACCAGACGAATCAACATAGCGACTGCCAGCTGTAATTGATTGATATCATTTCCTAAACGATTGACCAAAGATGAAGTAGTGAAATGATCAATGTCATGATAAGAAAAAGTTTGGATATGGGCATACATACGGTTACGCATATCTGTACCAAATCCCTGTGAAGCTAGTGCCGCATTATACTGACAAACCATGGAAAAGCAAAAACCGACAATGACCATGGCAATCATCAACAAGCCTAACTGAATGACTACTTGAAAATCATGTTTTACTACACCATCATTGATCATGTAAGCCATGATCGTTGGTAAGATCAGTTCTAATACTGCTTCCATCCATTTACAAAACGGCCCTAATGTACATTGGACCCAATAGGGTTTTAAATACTTTGCTAATTTACGCATATCAACACTTCCTGCTCTTATTTTAAATCATACTTACCTATTATAAACAATTCCGGCTTTGATGCACAATATTTCTTTAACCTTAAAGATAAATGCGCTCTTTTCTTAGAATCTTTTGTCATTTGCTCAGCTCTGCAGAAAAAACTATGATATGCTATAGATAACGATACAATCAATTAAGGAGGAAAACTATCATGAATTATGCCATTACGATCGATATAGGGGGAACAAATACCAGAGTTGCACTTGTAAACGAAGATTACGTTATTGAAAAACGTGTTCAATTTTCTACAGTTTCAGATAACCCTCACGCAACAATTGAAAAAATTCGCAGCGTGATCGAAGAATTTGGTGTAAAAGCAAAAGGTATCGGTCTTTCATGTCCAGGACCTTTAGATCTGTTGCACGGATATATTCTCACTACGCCAAATCTAGGAAGAGAATGGTATAATTATCCAATCTGCGAAAAGCTTAGCGAAGCAACAAATCTCCCAGTTTACTTAGAAAATGATGCAAACCTCGCTTGTCTGGCAGAAGCTTGTGTCGGCCGAGGAAGAGATCATAATTATGTATCATTTTTAACGATCTCCACAGGTGTTGGTGCCGGTCTGGTCATCAACAAGCAGATCTATCAAGGTGCACATGGCTTTGCACATGAAATCGCACATATCCCGCTTTGGAAAGATGGACCTAGCCATGGTTCTATTTATCCCGGCGGAGTAGAAGCAATTTCTTCTGGGACTGCAATCACTTCGCGTGCTCAGAAAGCCGGTCTAGAAGTTGCACATGCTGGAGAAGTAAACGATCTGGCATTGGCCGGCAATGAGGTTGCAGCACAAATCATTGACGATGCTAAAGAATATTTAGCAAATGCGATTGCGATCATCTATGCATTCATTGATCCTGAAATCGTCATTCTTGGCGGAAGCGTTGCCTTAAAAATCCCAGGTTTTGTAGAAGATGTACAGATGCGTGTAAAATCTAAAGTATTTGCAACAATTGCACCGCTTGTGAATGTCGTAAAGACCAATTTAAATGAAGACAGTGGCTTGCTTGGCGGTGCCTGCTTAGTATTCTTAAAATAAACCCTGCTTCACTGAATAAAACAAGCGATTCGTTGTTTTCCAAGCAGAAGCGAATTTCGCCGATCAATTAGACTATGTGGATGTCTTTCCGTACATGACAGGAGGCATCCTTTTAATTTTACATCCTTTATTCAATCAAAATGATTTGAACCAGTACCATGCAGTCATTTATTAAAATCGAAAAAGTTCTCTTAATGACAGAAATTTTCCATTCATAGATGCATGACTTTATTGTGCTGGTCAATCGAATGCTTGTTTTCATATCAAAAAATCCCATGAAGCAGTCACAGCGAACTTTCCTTCGCATGCCTGCTTAAAGGGAGTGTACGATCATCCTAAAATTGAACCTCAGCGATTCAACATAAGGTTATTTATACTTAACTTTTATTTTTCATCGTATTGCAGTGCTTCCTTTCCTTGCTGTCCACTGCTGATACGAATGACATTCTCTACATGGTATACGAAGATCTTTCCATCCCCCATATGACCTGTATACAACGCTTTTTTGGCAGTA
>CASFOT010000027.1 GCA_949296305.1 uncultured Erysipelotrichaceae bacterium | reverse complement strand
GCATTTGAGTTTGGGCCATACATTCATGTGAACTGTGTTGCGCCGGGATTCATCGGTACAGAAAATGAGCTGGATGGCTATGATGAACAATTTCTGAAAGAGGAAACAGAAAAAATCATGGTCAAGCGATATGGCAAACCGGAAGAAGTCGCTTATTTGGTCAAGTTTTTGATCAGCGATGAGGCAGATTTTATCAATAATACTGTGATCCGCATTGATGGGGGTCAGCCGGGAAGCTGTTAAAAAGGGACTCATTCACTTCACAAGTCCCTTTTTTTATCGCTCTATTTATTGTTTTTCATATTGGTCAATGCAAGCAAGATGGACAGTTTTCCATATTCAAATGTCAATCCGCCCTGCATGTACAAGGTATAAGGCTCTACCATTGGCGCATCCGCACTTAATTCGATCGTGCTGCCTTGTGTAAAGCTTCCGGCTGCCATGACTTCGTCAAATGGATAGCCAGGCATCGGTGCAGGCAATACACGGACAAACGAATCGATCGGACTGGTGGATTGGATGCCTTGTGTAAAATGCACCAGGTTTTCCGGTGAACCGAGTTCCAGTGTCTGGATGATGTCTGTGCGTTCTTCATCGTAAGCAGGCGATACATTCTTATAACCCAGTTTTTCTAACATATAAGAAGTGAAGATGGCTGTTTTCAAAGCGCTTTTTACTGCGTTGGGTGCCATGAAGATCCCTTTGAAGAATGAAAGATTTTGATTGAAATTCGCACCTAAGGACTTTCCGATTCCAGGTGCCGTCAAACGCTCAGCAACCATCTTGATCAATTCTGCATGACCAGCAACATAACCGCCGGTGCTGGCAATGCCGCCGCCTAAATTTTTCATCAACGATCCGACGACGATATCTGCACCGATGTGCCCGGGTTCTTGCTTTTCTACCAATTCGCCATAGCAGTTATCGACCATGATGATGACTTCTGGGTTCACTTCACGGATCTTTTTGATGATGCGTTCCATCTTGGCAATCGATAAAGACAAGCGGTGGGAATAGCCTCTAGAACGCTGGATCTCGACTAAACGTACATTGTGTTCCTTCAATCGCTTGACGATCGTTTCGTCATCGAAATCATCATTGACCAGATCGATCTGTTCATAGCTGACGCCATTTGCTTTTAAAGATTGAGTAGAATTGCCATAAAGACCGATCATCTCTTGAAGGGAATCGTAAGGATCGCCGGATAGGGAGATCATCGTGTCTCCATGTTTTAATAAGGCTGAAAGGGTCAGGTACAGTGCGTTGGTACCGCTCATGATCTGCGGGCGTACGAGCGCATCTTCGCATCCTAACACGCTGGCAAAGATCTTTTCGATCTTGTCGCGTCCTTCATCATAATTGCCATATCCGTTCATGTCCGCAAAGTCAGAATAAGAAACTTGATTATCGATAAAGGCAGACAGGATCCGATTTGAATTATAGAAGCAGATATCATCGATGTTTTGATAGATATCTTTTAAAATAGCATCAGATTCTTTTGCCATGGTTAATAAATCTTGATCAATCTGTTCAAATATCATAAATGAAACCTCCTAAAATCATGCATTGTATATTATACATGATTATTTTTGATTGAGCAGGAAAATTGATTGGATGATGGCAAAAGCATGCAAACGATACAGGATCTTCGTGAACAGAAGTTTCAAAAAAACCATCTTCCTGTGAAATGGAGATGGTTTTCAGATGATTTATTCCAGACATTCCCCGTTGGATGCAATGACTTTCTTATACCAATAAAACGAATCTTTCTTATATCGCGCTAAGGTTCCAGAGCCATCATTGTTCTTATCCACATAGATCAATCCATAGCGTTTGGACATTTCTCCTCTGGATTGCGATACGATATCGATCGGTGCCCACATCGTATAACCACGCACGTCACAGCCGTCATCAATGGCGAGATGCATCTGTTGGATATGCGCTTTCAGGAAATCGATGCGTTGTTGGTCATGAACGGTGCCATCGGTTAAGGTTTCGTTCATTCCGATCCCATTTTCCACGACGAATAATGGGAGGTCATAGCGGATCGAAAAATCATTTAAAGATAACCGCAATCCTTCTGCATCAATGTTGTATCCCCATTCAGACTGTGCTTGATATGGGTTTTTCATCGGCTTTTTATGCTGTGCACGGGCAATTGGATCACACATGCGGTTATAGTAATAACTGAGCGGGATGTAATTGCCAGGATATTGCCGGATGATCTCGAGATCTTCTGGCTGAATATCGATATGCAGGTTTTTGGAAGAAATCTCTTTCAGCCACAGCGAAGGATATTTTCCTTTGCAGATGGCATCTAAAAACGAATAAGTGATCTTTTGGTTTTCCTGCATGCAGTCGATCATATCGCTTGAACGGCAGGATTGAGGATAAGCAAGAGAACCTTCGATCATCGCATTGATATAAACATTGTCAATGATCTCAAAAGCGAGCCGGTTTGCTTTTGCCGATGCCAGAAGCTGATGATGCGCGCATTGATAAATCAGTTCTTCTTTATGGTCTTGTTCTTGCAAGATGACACCGCCGTTTTGATAGAGCATGCCTTCTTCAAAGATGAAATTGATCTCATTGAATGTGATCCAGTATTTGACATCAGAGAATGCTTCAAAGCATGTTTTCGCATAACGTTCAAAGAAGCCGACCAATTTTCTGTTTCGCCATCCGCCGTATTTTATGATCAAATTTGCAGGAGTTTCGGTATGGGACAGTGTGATCATCGGTTCGATGCCATAAGCATGGCAGCAGTCGATGACCTTACGGTAATGGTCGATTCCTTTTTGATTCGGGGTCTCTTCATCGCCATTTGGAAAAATTCTAGCCCAGGCAATGGAGAAACGAAAACATTTGAATCCCATTTCGGCAAACAGCTGAATATCTTTTTGATATCGATGATAAAAGTCAATGGCTTCATGCGATGGATAATAGTTTCCTTCTTCCAAGGTGAAGTCGATCGAATCTTTCATGTAACGATCCATCGATAAGTAATCCGTTGTGGTCAATCCTTTGCCGTCTTCATTCCATGCGCCTTCGCATTGGTTGGCTGCGACAGCGCCGCCCCATAAAAAATCAGTTCTAAATGGTTTCATAATGATCCTGAAGTCCTTTCTGTTCGTTTACCATCCTTGCTTATAAAACAGGACCCGCACTGTTCTTGAAACAGTAGGAGATTGTAGTTCCTATCCATTTCTTAATGCAAATACGGGTCCTCATTCATTCGGTTAGCAAGATATTCGATCGCTGATCGTTTATTTTACACTTTCTTGGATCTGCTGCCAGACAGATTTGCCATTCATCATTCCAAAGTCTTGCGTGGAAATAACGATGACCGGTTTTTCGCCGACGCTTTCCTGGATCTCATCTTTCATGAAGCGTACCTGAGGTCCTAAGATAAATACATCGTATTCAGCTTTATAATCATCCAGCAGCTGGAAAGATTTTGCGGCGATTTCAATATCTGCCCCATCGGCTTTTGCCGCTTCTTCGATCTTGATCTTCATCATTCCTGTCGACATGCCGGCGTTGCATAACATCAACACTTTCATTATTATGCCTCCTTTGTTTCATCCTCTAATTTAATCTTATCTAAAACTTTGATAAAAGGCAAATAAATCAATGCGTCGATGACGATCAAAGCAAGAACAAGGATCATGGCTTTCACATCTGCACTGGAAATGAGCGCAGCGATCGGACAGAACATGTTCCATCCCGGATAAGCGATCGTTGCATTGACGATATGTGTAGACATAGCTAAATAAGAGATGATGCAGTTCAATACAGGTACACCGACAAATGGGATGTACATCAACGGGTTCATCATCATAGGCACACCGAAGATGATCGGTTCATTGATATTAAAGAATGCAGGGATCAGACCGAGCTTACCAACGGTTTTCAGTTGTTTTGATTTACATACGAACATCAATACGAATACCAGACCAAAGGTAGCACCTGATCCGCCGATCATGATGAAGAACCACCAGAAAGGTTCAGTAATGACATATGGCAAATTATTTGCTGCTGAACCAGCGGCATATGCAGCCATGTTGGCAGACAATGCAACTGCCCAGAAAGCGCCCATCGGTCCTGTGATCGCTGTATCATGGATACCAAACCACCATAAAGTCATGACCAAGAAAACCAGGATGACACCGCCGAAGATTGAGTTTGTTGCACTCAGCAGCGGGCTCATGATCGTCTGCATCAATGCCGGGAATGTAGCGCCGGTAGCTGTGGAAACTACAGTATGCAAAATAGACATGCACAGCAATACGACAACCGAAGGGAATAACATCGCAAAAGACTCAGTCAATGCTTCTGGAACGCCATGACCTTCCAGCGAGATCTTTCCAAAGTTTTTGTTCAATAAGAAACGCAGCAGTTCAATGGAAATGATCGAAGAGAAGATCGCTGTAAACAGACCAGTACCGCCTGCATAATCCCAAGTTTTCTCAAAACCGCCATACAGACCGCCAAGGATCAGGAATGAAATAACAGAAAGGATCGTTGGTGTGAAACCTTTCATCTTATAATGCTGGCTTAAGAAATAACCGATGCCGGCAGCAACAAAGATCGAAAGACATTCCATACAGATCGTATAGATCGAACCAACAGGCAATGCGATCGCGTTTGCCAGTCTTTCCCATCCTTCGATGAAGCTCTTGAACAGACCTGGTTCCAGATCAGCAGAACTAGCGACCGGTGAAACTAAAACGAGTGCGATCGAACCGATCGTTAAGAACGGTATGATCGTCATGAATGTGTTTGAGATTGCTTTCAGATAACGCTGCTTTGCAATTTTGTTTGCTAATGGAAGCAGTTTTTCTTCCAGCCATTTAGAAAATTTCCCCATACGTTTTTCCTCCTTATTTACCTAATTCGATTGAGGCTATTTTTTTATAGACTTGAATCGTATCTTTGACAGATTGTTCATAGGACATGGTGGTCATCAGATGATCCTGTGAATGAATCAGGATGATGCTGAAGGGCAGTTCTTCACCATTGACTTCTGCATTCAACAATTCGGTTTGTGACTGATGTGCTTTGACGATTGCTTCATCCCCTTTTTTGAGCAATTCATCGCTTCTCTCGAATGCACCGGCCTCTGCAGCTTTTCCTGCTTTTACATAATAGTCTTTTGCTTCTCCGGAATTTGCAATGATATCAAAAGCGAGCATCTGCACTTTTTCT
Source organism: uncultured Erysipelotrichaceae bacterium (assembly GCA_949296305.1). Taxonomy (GTDB): domain Bacteria; phylum Bacillota_I; class Bacilli_A; order Erysipelotrichales; family Erysipelotrichaceae; genus Merdibacter. The sequence continues at coordinate 12,174 of CASFOT010000027.1, read as the reverse complement.
TTTGTCATAGGATACACCTCCAATCTTTATTCAAATTATAAAGGATTGTACGGACCATCGCAAATTTTTAATTGCGGCAACCCCCGCAAATCCGTTATTCTCAAAAAAGATAAATAATGGTATAGTAAAAGTATGGAATTGACAGTACGGCAGATGGAGATCATCGAGACCATCAAAAAATGCAGAAATACAGCTACCGGAAAGACCTTGGCAAAAGCAACCGGATATTCGCTTCGGACGATCCAGGCAGAAATGAATATTTTGCGAAATCTAGGGTTGATCGTTTCCAGCCAGAACGGGTATACGCTGGCAGGGGATTTTGAACTGGGAAAAAATACGGAAGATGAAGAATTGCTGATCAAAAAGCTTTTGACAGATGAAAACTGTGCGTTCGCGCAATTGGCAGAGGCGTTTTATCTTTCCGAATCTGCCTTGCGGAGCATGATCCAGCGGATCAATATCCTGTTAAAGCCATATAAGCTGAAGGCTGCTGTGAAAGATCATGCGGTCTGTTTAGAAGGCACCGAAGTGAACAAACGGAGACTGTTAAGAAAAATGGTCTTTAAAGATGCGAATGATGACCAACATCTGGTTCGGTATTTCGGTGATGTCGATGTCATTAAATTGAAGGAGATCATCAATACATCTATCAATTCTTCTGGATATTATATTCAGTATCCATACGCAAATAATTTGATCCTTTCGATCATGATCTGTTTATATCGTGTGTATAAAGGTTCGCATACACCAAGTGACTATCATTTTGATCCGGATACCAGTGAATATATATTGGCGAAAAAAATAACCGATCATTTCTATGATCTCTATCAGAAAGAAATTAAAGACAGCGATATCTGTTATATCGCTTCAATGTTCCAAGGACAGATCGTTGAAGATTCACATACGAAAAGCAAGTTATATGCTGATGAATCTTTTGAGTCGAGGATCGCAGAATTGCTGTCAGCAACTTTTGATGATTATGATATTCATATTGATATCTCCGCTTATCTGCATAGCTTTGCTTTGCATATTGCAGAATTGATCAAGCGTGGAAAAGTCAATAATTTCATCATCAATGATGCTCAGATCTCGATGAAAGAAAATTGTCCTTATGTGTATGATGTCGCTGTGCATTTTACCAGACAATTGATGCTTGAATATGATCTGACCATTCCCGATGATGAGGTTGCTTTTTTAGCTGTTCATATCGGATTGATCATTCATTCAGAAACAAAAAATAACAATACAGTATCGATCTTGTTTTATGTGAGCAATTATTATGGGATTGCTGACCGGATAATGAAAATGGTCAAAGAGAAACATCGCGAACAAGTATCGATTGTAAATGTAGATCCGGTTTCTTGTCAGATCCCCAAACAGGATTTTGATTTGATCGTCACTACCGAAAAGATCGATCTGATCGGGAAACAAGTGATCAATATCACACCGTTTTTTGATGCGGTCGATCGAGTGAATGTGGACGCTGCGATCACAGAGTGCATACGGAACAAAAGAAAAAGAACAGAGCTGATCACGTTGATGGAGTGCTTTTCTCCAGAGCTGTTCTTTATTCGGGAAGATATCGATACTTCTGAAAAAGCAATCGAATTTCTAGGAAACAAATTGATCGATTATGGAATCGTAGATAAAGATTTTATTGATTCAGTGAAGGCAAGGGAAATGTTGTCGCCTACTTCTTTCTTTCATTCCTTTGCGATCCCGCATTCAATTAAAACAGCTGCGCGGAAAACGATGTTTGCTGTTTTGATCAATGAGAAGGGCATTGCATGGAATCATACCGAGGTGAAACTTTGCTTGATGATCGCGATCCGCAAGAAGGATCTGCATGATTTTCCTGATCTGTATGATGGGGTCGTTCGTGTCTTATGTGACCCGGACCGTTTTCGAAATCTACTAGAAGCAAAGAATCTTCAGTCCTTCATCGATCATTTAAAATAAGACAGAAAGGCGGATCTATTTGGATACGATCATGTATTATCTCATTGGCATCAATGCGGCTGGTTTTTTCTTTTATCGGATAAACAACTATGGGTCCTTGTTTCACAAGCTTTTATATCCTATTGCATTTGCCGGCGGTTCGCTGGGCATACTGCTTGGCATATGGGCTGTCGATCGAAAAGCAGATAAAGAAAACATGATGATCACTGTGTTTTCGATCTGCCTGCTGCTGATACAGATCTGTTGCTGGCTGTTGTTTGGCGATGAACAGAAAACTGAGCTTTCCTTTGCTTTTTTTGAACTTTTTTCACAGCATCCTTATCTCTCGTTGTACTTGCTTTTGATCAATTCCATTACTTTCATCGTGTATGGGATCGATAAATATCTTGCAAAACGGAACCAGAAAAGAGTGAAGATCGTTACGCTTTTGTCATTAGCAGCTGCAGGAGGCAGCATTGGCGGCTTGTCAGCAATGATCCTATTTAAGCATAAGATCAGAAAGAATTATTTTTCAGCCGGTCTGCCGCTGATCTTGTTTACACAGCTGATTTTTCTTATTCTGCTGATGAATCGATAATTTGTATTTGAATGGGTCAAATGAATAGATCTGGATAATGGTTTTTCAAATAGGAAATACTTTCTGATTTTGATCTGCCTTGCAGTTCCTGCATCAATTGCTCCGCTGCCAGTTTATGATGTTTTTTTGAAAACCCGTGGGCAAGCAGCTGTTCGATATCTTTATCGGTGATAAAAAAATTCAGCTGGATCGATGGGTGGCGAAGTCTGGCCATCAGGTGCTGTGTGCGCTCTGAAAAGGTAAAGATCCAATGAAAATCTATGGATTCAATCGCATCCGTTTCATTGATATCAAGTATGGCAATGATCTTGATCTCGAAGAGTTCCTGGATGCGGTCGATAAAATAAGAAATTCGTTCGCAGCATGTATTGGTAACAATGATGACTTTTTGCGGATCACAGCGAAGAATTTTATTTTTATTGATCCATTTGTGCATCAACAATGTCAAGGTGATGATCTGTTCTTCATTGAATTGAACTTGATAGGAAGATTCGATCGGTTTTAAAGATCTTTTTATGCATGCTGAAAGAGAAGCATCGGGCAGCTGACTGTATTTGAACAGCTTGTCTTCAACAGAAAATTGAACATGTATCTGCAGGATGCTTTTGTATAGGTATTGGTAAATTTCAGCTAAGAGCCTTTCTCTCGTGTAGAAATGAGTCGAGCTTTGCTCTTGCAATTCATCAACCAGCTGGACACAAAGGTTCATCAGTTCCTTGTTTATAGGCAGCTTGGGTGCATGATGAAAATCTAAAAAAGAACTGATGAGCTGCATGTCTTGCCGGCTGTCCACATCAGCTGCTGATCCAGGTTGAACGAATGCCAACGGCAACATCTGTTCGAGGTTTGTTATCCTATGCTCTTTTCGGATGAATGATAGCGCAGTGTAGATAAACAAGAATTTTTTGGTTGCATAGGTTGCGTGCAGCTGCTGTTCTTGTAAAAAATGATCCACTTGTTTCCGGCAGTCCTCCATGATCGTTCGATATTTTTCGTAAAAGAGCTCAACGGTCTGATCATCCATTGGCGTATTGGCTTTTCGCTTTCTGATCTTGTTTTTTGAATCGATCTCGATCAATGGCAAAAGGATCTTGATGAGCAATATTCGGATCTGCAATTCATTGCCTGTAATGGTAATCCCTTTTTTATGCAGGATCAAAAGGTCTGCTTTTTGTGCCCGCAGCTCGCAACGGAGCTGTTTGAGATCTTTCTTTTTGGTGGTCAGTGACAAATGCAGCTTGTCATAGATTTTGCTGGTGTTGACATATCCTTCGATGCAAGCTTTTAGGAGGATGTAATGGATCCGTTCTTTTTGGTTAGGGAAATAGTCTTTTAACGATAATTGATCCAGAAATGCAAGATAATCCTCATAATCCAATGAAGTTTGGATCACTCCGTTTACGATGGTGATCTGTTCTTGATCAGGCAGATAAATATTGAGCGTATGAATTTCTTTTCGAATGGATGATTCATTTTTTTTGAATGCTGCTGCGGATTCTTTGAGCGAAATGTTTGGGTTCTCCTGAATGTATTTTAATAGCTGGATATAGGATCTGTTTAATGGCATGGCAGCGGTCCTCCTTTTTAGGGGAATGAAATGCAATTATGATTTGTCGTTTTATTTCCTTGAAATTCCCTCTATTTTCATTCATATTATAATTGAAATCTTCCATCAGGAAAAGAAGCGGGTCATACATAGGCAGGATCATGCTGGTTTGGACCTGTTTGATGGAACAGAAAAGAGGAACGATATGAGAGCATTGTATGATTCAAAAAGCAGGTCGATCGATGATCGAGGCATCAGCCAGTGGTTATCGCCAAAGATGAAAATCACATCGTGGCTGATCGTTGAAAAAGCGTTGGCGCTGTCACAAGCGGAAGAAGGTTTGATTCCTGAACATGCTGCGCAAAATATCGCAGCAAATTGCGATATCGAGAAGATCGACCTGGAAGAAATGGAACGAATCAAAGAAAAAGTCGGTCATGGCTTTGTTCCCTTCTTGAAAGTGCTGGTACAGGCATGCAGCGACGAAGGCGGAAAGTATGTGCATTATGGTGTCACGACCCAAAATATCCAACAGACCGGACAATTGTATGTGATGAAGCAAGTACATCAGATTTACAAAAGCTTTGTGGCAGATATATTAACCAATTTATCTACTTTAGCAGTTGAACATGCAGATACGGTCATGGCCGGAAGGACTCATGGGAAACATGCGGTGCCGATCACATATGGTTATAAAGCATCGGTATGGATCAGTGAATTGCTCAACAGCGTACAGCGGCTGGAAGAATGTGAAAAGCGCGTCTTTCAGGTGATGATGGGCGGTGCGGCAGGTGCTTTTAATGCAACTGGGAAGAGCGGGTGGAACATCCAGCAACGTGTAGCCGAAAAACTGCAGATGGCTTCCATGCCGGTTCCTTCAAGAAATATCAGTTCGCATAAAGAAGAATATATCATGAACCTTGCTTTGTTGTGCAATGGCCTTCATAAAATGGCAGAAGAGGTGTACTATACAGGACTAGAAGAATTCGGAGAAGTGAGTGAAGCTTTTACCAAAGGAACGATCGGAAGTTCGACCATGCCGCAGAAGATCAATCCAAAATTAGCAAAAGGGATCATTGCCAATGCCCAAAAACTATATTCGCTTGTTTCGTTAGGCCTGTTTTCTGGTGCGCGCATGTTTGAAGGCGACAGTTCTTCTTACATGTTGTATGATGGGATGCTTGAAGAAGCTTTGGAACTGACCAGCGAAGTGTTGAAACGGGCGGAAGAATTGACTCGGACGATTCAGGTCAACAAAACACGCATGTATGAAAATGCATTGCTCAATAAAGGATTAGATAACAGCGAACACATCATGATGTGCATGGCAGAAAAAATAGGAAAAGATAAAGCACACACGCTCCTGTATGAAAAAGCCATGCAGGCAGAAATCGAAGGGAAAGACTATTTTTCAGTTTTGATAGAAGATGAGCAGCTGTCGTCCGCTTTTTCAGCTGAGGAAATCGCCGATATGCTTAAACCAGAGAATTATACAGGTCTCAGCAGGGAACTGGCATTGGACATGGCCATGAAAGCAAAAGAAGCGGCTGACAGGATCAGACAGGAAAGCAGCATTATTTAACAAGTGAGGAGAGATCGAAGCATGCAGACAATCAACCATCCGATTCGAGCGGTATTCTTTGATGTAGATGGAACTTTGTATTCTCATGCAGCCAATGAAATTCCTGAAAGCGCCATACGAGCATTAAAGAAGCTTCAACAACGAGGCATCCGTATTTTCATCGCGACCGGAAGACATAAGATCGAAATCGAACAGATCGACCGAAAGGGCATCCGTTTTGACGGTTATATTACCTTAAGCGGGCAATTGTGCTTGGATGCAGATTTTCATACGATTTATGAACGCTTCCTTCCATCAGAAGACCTAACGGTGCTAAAGGAGGCCTTTCTTAAAAAAGAGGTCCCGCTGGTATTTGTTGAAGAAAATGAAATGTATGTAAACGTACATACTGAATTTCTAAAAGAAGCACATGAAAAAATCTGTTTAAAAGTTCCTGCAATCAAAGCATTGCCAGGAAATAAAGTGTATCAAGTGACGGCATTTGATGCTAAGGAGCGGGTCTTCTCGATTGCCAGCCAGCTGCAGCATAGCAAATGCACTGGATGGAACGCATTTGGATCGGACTTCATTCCTTGCGGTGGAGGAAAAGCAAACGGCATTCAGAAAATGCTGGATCATTATTCGATCAAGCGGGAAGAGACGATGGCTTTTGGCGATGGAGAGAATGACATCGACATGCTCTCTTATGTGATGGTCAGTGTTGCGATGGGAAATGCCAGCGAAAAAGTAAAACAGATTGCTGATCATGTTACGACAGATATCGATGATCGAGGGATCGAGCAGGCATTGCGGCATTATTCATTGATCGAATGATTTTGCTGAAGAAAATTAGAGAAAGAAGGAAAGAGACCATGAACATTCGTGAAGCTAGAGCGGCGGATGCACAGGGGATCCAAGATCTCTATGCGCATGTGATGCAATACCATTTTCCAATGGATGAGATGAAAAAGATGATCGAGGTTGTTTATGCAGACCGAAACAACTATGTATTCATCGCGGAAGAGGACAAAACGGTCATTGGCGTCATCGAAGTCGTAATCAAATACAGCATCCATAAGAAGTCTTATCTGATCATTAACACACTGGCGGTTTCCTGTGATCATCAAAACAAAGGAACAGGAACACAATTATTGCGGTATGCAGAAGCATTTGCCAAGGCACGGCAGTTAGGCAGCATCAGCGTGGGATCGCAAGTGAAACGAGTACAGGCACATCATTTTTATCAAAAGAATGGATTTGAACTGATAAAAGAACATAAGATCTTTGAAAAGATGCTATAAAAAAACAGCAGTTGAAACGACCAGACAAACACCTGGATGGTTGCCTTTAACTGCTTTTTTTTACCTGTTGCCGTTTATTTTGCCACCTTCTCCGCTTTTTTTTGTAAAAAACAGCCGGGTGACTAGTTTAGAGACGAATCCGACAAAAAGAGCGGCTGCAGCTGTTCCTTCACGTACGCCTTGAATGGTATGCAGCGAAGAGAGCGATAGAAACACGGCCAGTAGGACCAGCGTGCAATCAAAACATATTTTTGCTGAAGGAAAGGGACGATGATATTTTTGACAGATGGCTAAAATAAGTCCTTCTCCTGCAAGCGGGATCAGCTTCGCATTGACTTCAAAACTGACACCGATGCCAACTAGCAAAATGCCAAGTGCACAGAACAGCCAAGACATCAGATAAGAATGGGGCTGAAATGAATCGATGGCCCACAGAGCAAAATCAGTCATATAGCCAAATACCAGGGCAATGAGCAGCTGTCCTAACTGTATGGGACGGTAATCCTTTCGCAAGACCAATATCTGCAAGACGATCATAGCGCAATGCATGACGATCGTGGCAGTACCTACCGTAAGCGGTGTAACTAAACTTATGACGAATGGCAAACTGGAAATAGGTGAGGTCCCCAATGCGGCTTTGATCGAAAAAGCAACACCAAATGCCATGATCAAAAGTCCGCAGCTTAAAAGGAGGAGCCCTTTGATCAAGAAATCATTTTTCATTTGTTCCACATCCTTTCTTTGCGATGGAAGTGCAAAACTTTTCCAACAGCTGTTTCAGCTGCTGGATCTCCGCATCGCTCATCCCGTTGACAGCTTCTTGTTCACATCTGTTGAAAATCTGTTCCATCTGTAATGCGCGCTGTCTTCCTTTTGGCGTGAGGGTGACATAAAGAGAGCGGCGATTGCCTTCTTTATTGAAACGCTTGATTAACCCGTCTTGTTTCATGCGCAATAAGATCGTACCAGCAGTAGCCTGTTCAATTTCACAATGTTCTGCAATGGCTTTTTGATTGTTTTCACCATGGTAGAGCAAGTCTTCTAAAATTTTTGGTTGTCCTGGCGACAGTTCGATCGCTGCAGCATCTTTTAAGATCTTTTTATTTAACTGTGCATAAGCTTTCATCAGCAGATAGTGTAACGAATCCAAATAAACACCTCCATATAATAAGCATTCTTATTATAATAATGCTTATTGTATTTTGTTTCATGAAATTCGTCAACCTGATCATAGCGGCGGACAGTAGTATTTGGATGCATGATGTGATACGATCGTTATGAAAAGGCTGGTGATTATCATGCTCATTCTAGAGAAAGAACAGGTGGAAAGCTACAGATATATGATTGCTAAAACCGTTTTTTTGATCCTTCATCCTATGTATGAATTATTGGAAAATATTCCTGACAGCAATGTGATGCTTGTGCAAGCTCAATCGCGAAACGAAGTTCCTTTTTATGTTTCTTTATTGAAAGGACCGACAGTAAAGGGAGACTTCAAAGAAAAGCTTTATGTATATTATCAAAGCGCTCCTTATGCCAGACAGATGAAACAAGCAAAAACAGAAGCGAGCAGCATCCGTTTGTTGGAACATCGCTTTGATGATCTGTATAAAATGTATTTTGAGATGGCTTTTCTGGATCCGGACCGTTTTTATGCATTGTTAGATTCATATGCTTGGAAAGAAGCAATCATAAAAGATCTGTTCGTTACATCTGGGCAGGTGCATCAAAAACTATATAAATATCTATCGGCGGATACCGTTTCTATGAATCGCCATCAAGTAAATGATGGATTCCTTTCTTTTTCCCATCCATCCGTTTTTAATGATCCGTTTGACTGCAATTGCGTATTTGCGAATAATTTGATGATGCAGGACTTGTTTCGCGTACTTTGTTTGACTCCGGAATATAAAAATATCTTGATGTGGTCTTACTATGCAGAAAATCATAAAGGTTTTTGTTTTCAATATGATATGTCGGATCTGATCGAGCAAATAAAAAAAATCGAGCATAATGGCATTTGTATCATGGGAAATGTACGATACAGCTCTATTCGTCCAAAACAAAAAGCGCCAAGCAATCAATTTTCTTTTACGGATATTTCTTTTTACATCGATGCCGCATTTACAAAATTTGAGGAATGGAAACATGAACGGGAATATCGATTTGTTTTGATTTCCAATCAGTTAAAACATAAAGGCACTTTCATTCCTTTTCAGGCAATGATTGAAAAAGCCTATGAAGGTGTTCAAGGCCGAGTAGGTTATGTGGAGGACAGCCATCATGTTCGGATGCCGTCGATTCCTTTGTTCAAAGATGATGTCAAATATCAGCTGAATGAATAGCTGCTGCTGACCTTGTTCAGACAGGTAAACAAAACAGTTGCAATTATAAGGAACTTTTTTTATAATAGGTGAACAGATGAAATTCGATGATTGAGAACAAGTATCTGTCTTTGACGCCTTTCAGAGAGATTGCGGATGGTGAGAGTAATCAGGATCGCAGGCAGGGAAATCATCTCATAGAAGCAACCTGAATTCAGTAGGGAAGCCGGGGTAAAGCCACGTTAACGGTGAAAAGTATGGATGGATACGAAAAGCCAAGTATTTGGAAAATAAGGTGGTACCACGGTTATCAGATCGTCCTTTGTCGGACGATTTTTTTATATGAGGAGACGATTTATATGAAATTATCAAAGAAACAATTGTTGATGGTCAGTTTTATGCTGTTCTCTATGTTTTTTGGCGCAGGAAATCTGATTTTTCCGCCATTTTTAGGACAAAATGCAGGGTCAAGTACGATCTATGCGATCATTGCCTTTTTAGTTACTGCGGTTTTGCTGCCTGTGCTTGGCATCATCGTGGTCGCAAAATTTAAAGGATTAGAATCGTTGTCCTCAAAAGTGGGGGTCAGGTTTGCCTCGATCTATACGATATTGATCTATCTGTCGATTGGACCAGGTTTAGGCATTCCTCGTGCAGCATCGGTGCCATTCGAGATGGCGATTGCGCCTTATTTGCCAGAAGAGGCATCTTTTGCGATCTGCATGCTGTTGTACTCTTTCATCTTCTTTTTGATCGCCATGTGGCTGGCATTGACACCGAATAAACTGGTCAGCCGAATGGGGAAATTCTTAACTCCAACGCTGCTTTGCATGATCCTATTTCTATTTATCGCTTTTTTGTGCAACGGTACCATTGGAATTGGACAGCCGGTCGGTAAGTATGCAGAAAATGCAATCGTGGTCGGTTTTTTAGAAGGATATAATACGATGGATGCGATTGCAGCATTGAATTTTGGCCTTGTCATCGCATTAACGATCCAACGTTTCGGTGTCAAAGAGGAAAATGCTGTGATTGTTACAACGGTCAAAGTTGCTTTTTTTGCCGGGCTGATCTTATCGATCATCTATGTCATGCTTGCCTATCTGGGCATGGCAGCTTCTGGGCTTTATCCGATTCAAGAAAATGGTGCTTGGACCTTGCGCCATATCGTTCATGATGTCTTTGGGGATGTGGGGGCAGTCCTATTAGCGGCCATCTTTACGATTGCTTGTCTGACTACCTGTGTCGGTTTGATCACCTCGATCTCCGAATTCTTTTCGAGACGATATCCTAGATTTACATATAAACAATATGTATGTGCGATCACAGCCGTTTCTTTTTTGATCTGTAATTTAGGATTAACAACGATCCTGAGCATATCGATTCCTATTTTGAATGCGATCTATCCAATTTCTATCGTCTTGATGATCATGGGACTTTGTGACCGCTGGCTTTATCGGTATCCGTATGTTTATCCCATCGTCATTTATACGGTCCTGATCGAAAGCATCGTATCTTCGCTTGAAAGCGTAGGACTGAAACTGGGCATTCTTACAGAAATCTTTCATGTCCTGCCACTATATGATCTAGGATTAGGCTGGGTCATCTTGGTGCCGGCGGCCATGCTGGCTGCCATTGGATTTCAAGCAGGAAAAAGTTAGGAACTTTCTGACCGGCTCTGTTCCTGCTGTTTAGAAAAGTTGATGTAATCATGGCGCAGTTTGCGTAACTGTTCCTGATTTTTTAAAAGGATATATTGCTTACATTGCTGGGAAAGCTGCTTTTGCAGGAAAGCGAGCGTCATTTCCAGCTTTTTCTTTTGGTTCTGCGTATAGAGTACTTTTAATAAAAGAGCGGCAATGATAAAGAAAGACAGGTAATAGACGATGATCAGCCACCAAGGCGCTTCATAAAAATTAAAAAAATTCATGACTGTGCTCAAGATCTGAAGTGTCATCAGACCAATTCCCCAAAGGATGTTTTGTTGATCGAATGACCGTTTAGGTCCAAAACGCAGGATCAACAGGGTGTAAAGCAGCAATATCGATCCAAATTCAAAAGTATAATATTGCAGTCCATACAGCTGATCGAAAGAAACCGGATGAAGTTCTTCGTCATTGATCATTAAAAGGATCAAGGTAAGGATCTCACAAAAGATGACCACGCCTTCATACAGGAAGATGGAAAGCAGACAGTGAAGTCTTGATTCCTTTTTGAATAGCAGACGGAGCATCACATAGAGGAGGCTCATGCTAACAGGGATGACAAGAAACGGAGACTGTGCTAGAAGCGATAGGGGTGTAATGAGGCATGCGGTCAAAAGAAATGTCGCAATAAAATGAAAAGACCGCCGATCAGTACGTAAGAAAAAAGCGAAAAAATATGCATATAAACCATTTTGAATGATATAGATTGCTAAGTTCATCATTTCCATCTAACGTCCCTTTCTTAAACAAAGTAGTTTATTTATGATCCGTTTGTTTCGTTTTCTGCTCGATGAAATTCATATAATCGTGGCGTAATTTCCGATATTGTTCCTGTTGTTGGAATTGGATATAATACCGGCATTTTTCCTGCAGCTGCATTTGTAAAAATACAGCAGTAATTTCCATCTTTTTTTGATGTTCTTGCTGATATTGTTTTTTTAACAAGTACAGCATGAGCAGAAAGAAGATGCTTCCATAGAGGAGGATCAGATATAACTGGATGTCTAAGAAGACTGCTGTGATGAAGATGCAGTTGAGGATCTGAAGAAGCATTGCACTGCCTCCCCACATCATATAGTCCTGATGGATGAGCGGATTGCCCCCAAAACGAAAAAGTGCACATGTGTATAAAAAGACTGCAAAAGCATAATGCATCGCATAAAAGACCCACTCATAATGCACATCTAAAGATGCAAACGT
>CASFOT010000026.1 GCA_949296305.1 uncultured Erysipelotrichaceae bacterium | reverse complement strand
CAAAGGCAGTAACAGAAAAGAAAGGTCGGCCTCATCTTCACTTGCCATATAAAGGGCAATGTGCCGGGCATCTTTCAATAAAGGATAGACAAGCTCGCAGATCTGTTTGCTGAAGCGCCAGCGCTGCTCTTCGCTCAATGCGCTTCGTGCCTGCAACGCTTGTTTTCTCAATGCTTTATTATCCAATGGAATCACTCATATCCAATTTGAGCAGCTGGTTGAGCTCTACCGCATATTCCATCGGCAGCTCACGGGTAAACGGCTCCAAGAAACCCATCACGATCATCTCGGTCGCCTGCTGTCTGCTTAATCCCCGCGACATGAGATAGAACAGCTGTTCCTCGCTCACATTGGACACGGTCGCTTCATGTTCGATCTGGCTGCTTTGATTCTGTGAACGGTTCATCGGAATCGTATCGCTGCGTGAGATCGGATCCAAGATCAAGGTATCACATTCGATCTTGCTTTTGGATCCATCCGCTTTTGGCGAATGATAGATCCAGTCGCGGAAATTGGTTTCTCCGCCATTACGGGCAACGGATTTGGAGATGATATTACTGGTGGTGTGCGGCGCTAGATGGATCATCTTGGCACCGGCATCCTGGATCTGATTTTTTGAGGCGACCGCAATGGAGATCATCGTTCCTTTGGCGCCTTCCTCGCTCAAGATACAAGCCGGATACTTCATGTTCAAACGGGAACCGATGTTGCCATCGACCCATTCCATCGAACCATGTGCCATGACTTTGGCACGCTTGGTGACCAGATTGATGATGTTATCCGACCAATTTTGCACCGTGGAATAGCGGCAGCGTGCATGTTTATGCACAAAGATCTCCACGATGGCCGCATGCAGCGAATCTTTGGAGTACTGCGGGGCCGTGCACCCTTCTACATAATGCACATCGGCACCTTCATCAACGATGATCAACGTGCGTTCAAACTGCCCCATCTGCATGCTGTTGATGCGGAAATACGACTGCAGCGGTTTTTCCAGTTTGACACCTTTTGGCACATAAATGAACGAACCGCCACTCCAGACAGCGGTATTGAGCGCGGCATATTTGTTGTCGCTGTAAGGAACCAGCTTGCCGAAATAGTGTTTGACAAGATCGGGATGTTCTCGCAAGGCCGTATCGGTATCCAAGAAGATCACGCCTTTTTCTTCGACTTCGGCCAGCATATTGTGATAAACGACCTCAGACTCATACTGGGTCGATACGCCTGCCAGATATTTGGCTTCTGCTTCCGGGATCCCTAAACGGTCAAACGTATTTTTGATCGTTTCCGGCACTTCTTCCCAGTCTTTGCCTTGTTTCTCGCTTGGTTTTATGTAATACGTATATTCATCAAAATCGATTTTGCTCAGATCCGGTCCCCAGCTTGGATTTTTTTGTTCCATGAAAGAATCATACGCTTTCAAACGCAGTTCCCGCATCCACTGTGGTTCGTTTTTGATCGCTGAAATGGTTTCTACGACTTCCCGGCTGATGCCTTTATCGGTCTTATAGACGCTGACATCTTCATCATGAAAGCCATAGGCATAGGTTTCTTCTAGCTGCAGCTGCTCACTCTTCATGGGCATCCCCTTCACTTTCTTCTAATAATTCTTCCATCGCTTTCCAGCCGATCGTCGCACATTTGATCCGATTGGCTTGTTTTCCGACGTTCGCAAAAGCCACCGCTTCCTGCAGCAGCTCTTCATCATATTCTTGTTGATCGATCATCGCAAAGTAATTGCGGATGATCGCTTTTGCTTCTTCTATGGACTTTCCTTGCATCAGTTCGCTCATGATCGAGGTGCTTGCAGTAGAGATCGTGCAGGCGATGCCATCAAATCGCACCTCTTTGACTTTGCCTTCCTCGATCTTTGTCTGTACATAGATATCATCAATACAAGATTCGGAAGCCATGTGCTTTTGCACATAGCCTTCCTCCTCCCTGAGCGTATGATTGCGCGGATATTCATAATGATCCATGATGATCTGCCGCAAAACCATCGGATCTTTCAATAAGTCTGCCATTGTCCTTCCTCCTTAGAAAAAGATATCCAAGCAGCGTTCCATCGTACAGTTTCGTAAAACATCCAGGAACCGGTCTGCTTCTTCCTTCGTATTATATAGATACAGGCTGGCCCGCAGCGTTGCCCCGGTGCCTAAAAAATCGATCAGCAGCTTGGCACAGTGCTGGCCGCTGCGCAAAGCGATGCCTTGTGCATTAAAGTAGCTGGCAACATCCTGTGCAAAGATATTTTTCACATTAAACGTAATGATCCCGCTTTGCGCACGTTCATTGTAAAGGATGACATGATCCATCTGTTTCAT
>CASFOT010000025.1 GCA_949296305.1 uncultured Erysipelotrichaceae bacterium | reverse complement strand
GAACAGGATCAAGTAGATGCGATGGCAAAAGCAATTGAAGATGCAATGAATGCTTTACAGCATAAAGTGATCAAAATCGAAGCACAGGAACCGACGACAGAAAAAGAAGGAAATATTGCTTACTGGTATTGCATGGCCTGTGATAAATATTTTAAAGATGAGGCATTAAAAGAAGAAATTGCTTTAGAAGATACGATCATTCCTCGTTTACCATCGATCATTGCTGGAGCAGATAGTGTATGGACAAAAGGAAGCACACTTGATTTATCCATAACTTCGAATGCAGCTTATCTCGATTTTATAAAAGTAGTGATTGATGATAAAGATGTCGATCAAGAAAATTATATGGTCGCTGAAGGAAGTACGATTGTTACTTTAAAAGCAAAATATTTACAGACTTTAGATGAGGGAACCTATACGATAAGTATCGTATCAAAGAACGGCGCAGCAGTAACAAAATTCACTATTGTTGATCAAGCTGAAACAGATACTGATCCTGCACCGGATGCAGGAGAAGATCTGCACCAAGATACAGGAATCTCTAATAGTACGAACCTGATGTTCTTTATGGCATTGATAAGCTTTGGTTTCTTGGCAGGCATAACTGTAAAGAAATATAAAGATAAGTCAAAATGCTGATCGAAAAGAATAGAATCAGGATGGCTTCCCTATGATTGATCCGACATAGGTTTAAAATAAAAAAGTGAATGTTCTGATGGAGGAAGATTCACTTTTTTGATGGGAAGTTGATCAGTCAAAGGCGGGATGTCAAACAATAAAAATAATCCAGGATACTTACATTGACAATATGGTAAATATACGATAGTGTAATTTTAGAAATATGAGGTGATAAAAATGAAGATTGCAATAGCGTGTGATCATGGTGCTTACGAGTATAAAGAAATGATCAAAGAGATGTTATTATCACAAGGACATGAAGTAAAAGATTTTGGAACGAATTCAACAGCATCGATGGATTATCCTGATGTTGCGTTCCCTTGTGCACAAGCTGTCGCAAACGGGGAGTTTGAACGAGGCATCGTCATGTGTGGTACAGGAATCGGTGTATCCATTACAGCTAATAAAGTAAAAGGTATTCGTTGTGCACTATGCAATGATCCATTAAGTGCTCGATTGACGAGGGAACATAATGACACAAACATGCTGGCATTCGGGCAGCGGATCATTGGCAGCGAATTGGCAAAAGAGATCGTGAATGTATGGCTGAATACACCATTCAGCAATGGAGAACGTCATAAAATGCGTATCCAAAAGGTCATGGATATCGAAAAATGATCATGAAGAAGACCCAGAAGCATTTTGTAAAGATTTTAAAAATGCTGGAATATACGGTTGCAGTTGCTTTGATCGTCGCAATGATCGTGTCTTTGATTTCTTTTGTTATTCATCAATCTGCGGTTTTCTCTATTGAAGATTTTCAATTGGAAACATATCTTAGCTTCGCTTTATCGTTGATCGTCGGTGTAGAGTTTGTTAAAATGCTGGTTTTACAGACACCAGGTTCTTTAGTAGAAGTAGTGGTGTTTGCAGTAGCTAGACAGATCATCATGAGCCACGACAATGCTTTGGATAACCTGATTGGTGTAGTAGCAGTCGTTTTAATGTTCATATGCCGAAAATATCTTTTAGGTGAAGGAAATAAATTGTTTCGAAATGAATAAAATCAGCCATTCTGCCGGCTGATTTTTCAGTTCTATGGAAATAGCTGAATGAAAAGCAGCATAAACATCAAGCTGCCATGAAGATCATTTGATCAGAAAAGGAATACAGAATAAAGCTGCATGAGCAAGATATAAAAGATGAATACAGCACATTCTAATAATACAAATCGAATGAGATGTTTTTTCCACATCCCTTTACGCAGACAAGCAAGTATTGATGTAGAATTTTCCAGATCATAACTGCACCAAGTTTTTCGATGGCACTTTGGACATGTCAAATGATATTGACGAGAAGTCAAACGCTTTATACCTCCTAATTGGATGCGTTTATCTTTCTTCAGTAAAAAAGGATGCTGGATAAAATATGCAAGAGGCAGTTGGAAAGACGTGTGACATTGACTGCATTCAAGCGTTGCCGTTTCAAGCAGATCTTTGCTCTGCTTTCTAAGATCAAGATAAAATTGAAGAAAACAGATGAACATGATCAGCAGTATTAGTATAGCAAAACCAATGGTTAGTGCAATTTCAACCTGAAACTGCAACTGCAAGATTTCCATAAGATGCCTCCTTTTTGATCTTCGTCTAAATACTATAACATAAGCAGATTTTTAAAAAAAGAGTTGACAGTAACCGCTTACTTGACTAAAATGAAAATAGAAATAGAGTGTTACTGGTAATGCAGGCATGAACTATTAAAGAACTAATCTCCATGGAGATTCTTTAATGTTTATGCCTTTTCTTTATGCCGCAATCGTAATATGAAAGAAATGAACATTGAAGGATCGCGAGAAGAAAGGAAAAGGAAATGAAAGACAAAGTATTTGGCGTTCTTCAACGCATCGGGCGAAGCTTTATGCTTCCAATCGCTGTACTTCCGGTTGCAGGGCTATTGCTGGGCATCGGAAGCTCCTTCACAAATGAAACGATGATTGCCTCTTATGGCTTGCAAGGGATTTTAGGCAATGGTACGGTTTTGCATGGTTTATTGACCGTCATGAGCAAAGCCGGCAGTGCGATCTTTGATAATCTTCCTTTGATTTTTGCAGGTGGTGTTGCTATTGGGATGGCAAAGAAAGAAAAAGAGGTTGCGGCCCTCTCAGCAGTCATTGCTTTCTTTGTTATGCATGTGTCGATCAATGCGATGTTAACGATCGATGGTCAGATCTTAGCTGATGGAAGTATTTCTCCAGATGTTTTAGGCGGAACGATCGCATCTATGTGCGGTATCCAGACACTTCAGATGGGTGTCTTCGGCGGTATTATCGTCGGTTTAGGCGTAGCAGCTTTGCATAATAAATTTTATAAGATCGAATTGCCGAATGCATTATCGTTCTTTGGCGGCAGCCGTTTTGTACCGATTATCTCAACGATCACTTTCGTATTTGTCGGTATCCTGATGTTCTTTATTTGGCCTGTCGTTCAAAATGGTATTTATGCATTAGGTTCTTTGGTGACTGGTACCGGCTATGTGGGAACACTGATCTTTGGTATCATCAAACGCGCGTTGATCCCATTTGGTCTGCATCATGTATTCTATTTGCCATTCTGGCAGACGGCAGTTGGTGGAACGATGGAAGTCGGCGGTCAATTGATCCAAGGCGGTCAGAACATTTTCTTTGCACAATTAGCGGATCCATCAGTTGTACATTTCAGCGCAGATGCAACTCGTTATTTCTCAGGTGAGTTTATCTTTATGATCTTTGGTCTGCCTGGTGCTGCTTTAGCCATGTATCAATGTGCAAAGCCAGAGAAGAAAAAAGTTGCTGGCGGTCTGTTATTATCTGCAGCTTTGACAAGCATGTTTACAGGTATCACAGAACCAATTGAATTCTCATTCTTGTTCGTAGCACCGATGTTATTTGCCGTTCAGGTCGTATTAGCCGGTGCTGCATATATGATCGCGCATATGCTGAATATTGCGGTTGGCCTGACATTCTCTGGCGGTTTCTTAGATCTGTTGCTGTTTGGTATCCTGCAAGGAAATGCAAAAACCAGCTGGATGCTGATCATTCCAGTCGGTATCATTTACTTCTTCTTGTATTTCTTCATTTTCAAATTCTTGATCAAGAAGTTCAATTTAAAAACACCTGGACGTGAAGACGATGATGAAGAGACAAAATTATATACAAAAGCAGATGTCAATGCACGCAAAGAAGCAGAAAAAGGAGCTGTAACTGGACAACCAACTGCATTATCCGCAATGATTGCTAAAGGCTTAGGCGGTGCAGATAATATTTCTGATGTTGACTGCTGTGCAACTCGTCTGCGCGTGACGGTTAAAAATGCAGATCAAGTAGATGAAAACGTATTGAAACAAAGCGGTGCAGCAGGGGTGATCAAAAAAGGCAAAGGCGTCCAGGTCATTTATGGTCCACGTGTTTCTGTCATCAAATCTGATTTAGAAGAATATCTGCAAAATCCAATAGAAGTGGAAGAAACACCTGTACAGGCAGTAGTTGAAGAATCCGTAAAAGAAGAAAAGAAAGAAATCAAAGAAATCTTTGTTGCTCCAATGAAAGGAGAAGCAAAACTGATCAATGAGACACCTGATCCTACCTTTGCTCAAAAGATGATGGGAGACGGTATCGTGATCTTCCCTGCAGACGGTAATGTATACAGTCCATGTGATGCAACGATCCAGTTTGTATTTGATACAAAACATGCCATCGGTCTGACTTCTTCTGAAGGTATCGATATCTTGATCCATGCAGGCATCGATACAGTGAAATTAGGCGGTAAAGGATTTAATGTGTTAGTTGAAAATGGACAAAAAGTAGAAAAAGGTGCAAAACTGATGGAAATTGATTTACAATATATTCAAGAGAATGCACCGTCAGATGCAGTACCGCTGGTATTTACAAATTTAGGTGATCATCATTTAGAATTACTGAAATTGGGTAATGTCAATGCCGGAGATGAAATCATTCGCGTAAGATAAAAAAGTAAGGGGAGAAGAGCATGGCAAAAATCATCCGCATCTTAAATCACAATGCAGTCATTGTACATGAGGTACAGGATAACCGTGTTCTTCTGCTGCTTGATAAAGGGGTCGGTTTCGGACGTAAGGTCAATGAACAGTTGGATGGTTCTTTTAACGGAAAAGTGTATGAGCTGCAGAAGGAAACAAGCAAAGGTCCTACCAAAGATGTATTGAATCATTTAGAACCAATGTATCTGGAGATCAGCAGTGAGATCATCAGTATTGCAGAAGAACGTTTTGAAAATATCGATCGCAATATCTTGTTGCCGTTGGCAGATCATATCGCATTTGCCATTACACGTATCAAAAGCGGCATGAATATCACAAATCCGTTTGTCAATGATATCTGTTTATTGTATCCAGAAGAATATGAAGTTGCTGAGCTAGGCAAGAATATCATTGCAGAACGCTGCGGTTATGAGATCAACGAAGATGAAGTTGGCTATATCACTTTGCATATTCACAGTGCAATGGGAGAACAGGTTGATGAAGGCATGCTCGTTGCGGTCATCATCAATGAAAGCATTCAACAGGTAGAAAGAGAGTGCGGTGTCGAGATCGATGTCCATACCTTGTCTTATAGCCGGCTGTTGACACACATGAAATATTTATTGGCACGTTTAAGAGATGGAGAAGTGCTAGCATTAGATATGGAAGAATATACAAAGACAAATTTTCCATATTCCTATGATGTTGCCAAACATATCATTGAGCGAATCGAGCGAACGATCCATAAAGAGATCCCAAAAGTAGAAATAGGTTATCTGGCCTTGCATATCGAACGTGTTTGTAAAAATGAAACCAATACAAAGTAAGCTGCATCCGACGATGCAGCTTTTATCTTCGCTAAAACGGTTCTTATTATCTGCTGATAAAAGAAATATTGATCTGATGATATTTTTGCTTGATGCCATAAAACAGCCATATGATCGATAAAAGTGTGATCAAGATCATAGGAAGGATCGATAAGTGCTCAAAGAAGGATGGAAATAGGGTTAAAAAGAACAGATAAAAGAGATAACATACTAGATAAGTGAGTAATACGAAAATTTTTTGTGAAATCCAGTGATCTGCGAATAATGTCAAATTCTGAATTAACAGAAATGGAAATAAAGTAGAGAAAAACAATGGCCCTATTTTATTTTGTGCAAAAGCTTCAAAAAGAAATAAGATCATAAAGAGACAAAGTTGTACAAGTGCGATTGCGGCACATTTGTAGAGGAACAAGCGACCTTGGTTGATATAACAAATACTGATCAGCTCATCCATACCATAGATCGATTGGCGATAAGTAGCATAGACACCATAGCATCCAAGAAAAAAGAAATAAAAGGCGATAATCAGCATTCGGTTCTGCTGTAAAAATAGGAGCAGCCATAACAAGAGCAAAAAAGAAACTGTGCTGAGAAGAAGAAAGAAACGTAATTCTATATGAATGAGTCGTTGAATGATGTGTAAGCGGGAATCCACCGTTTGCAAAGATGTTTGTAATTGTTCATGGGCAAGAAAGGCGGTCGTCTGCATGATTTGCGGATCTGGTTCATTCCATGGTTTCATCATGGTTGTCCTCCTTCCATAACTTGCGTAAATGAGTCAGTGCCCGGGCATGTCTGGATTTTAATGTTGATTGGGGAATATCCAGCAATTCACTGATTTCACGGAAATTCATTTGTTTTAGATAATAAAAGTAGATGATATCTTGTTCTTCATTTGGCAATAAGATGATCAATTGATGCAGTTGTTCATATTCAAAAGACTGCATCAGGATTTCTTGAGAAGAAATTTCATTTGGCAAGATTTCTTCTTCGATGGGTAAATGACGGTGGCGCTGTTCTTTGCGCAGATGATCGACACAACAGCTGGAAGCGATCAGATAGAGATATCCGGCTAATTTTCCTTGTATGCGATAGGTGGGAATCTGTTTCATGAAGCGAAGAAAGGTTTCTTGCAAGATGTCTTGTGCATCTGCTTGGTTGATTACCTTGGTACAGACATAGCGGTATAAAGGAGGATAATATTGCTGGATCAAATGTTGAACGGCTGCTTCATTTCCTTTTCGAAGCGCCTTGATCAAGGTCTTCTCATCCAAAAAATCCCCTCCTTTTCAGTTGATGAAGAAATGTTATTTTGTTGTAACGATATGACATTTTGCATGAATCAGCATACCAGTACTAGCGAAAATGGTAAAGAAAAGCCAGAGAATCCATACAAAATCTTTTACCCAAATACCATTGCTCAAAATTGGATCATGGAGCAGTGGATTGGAAGCAAAAAACAAATACATGTCGCCAAGATTGACATAATTCAAAATAGCGATGCTTGAAACCCATTCAGGGAGATATGGATAAAATAAAAGCGGGATGAATAAGATGCTGAACAGGATTAAGATCGTGATGAACCTGTTTTTTATCAAACAGGATATGAGGCTTGCGCTGAATGAGACTGCGATGACTGCTAAGCATTGCAGAGAGAATAAGGAAAAGATGAATTGCTGATAAGACAGATAAGGGATATCGGAGATCTTCAAAGTGAACTTTAACTGCTCAATCACAGGCAGATCGAATCCATGTAAAGAAACGGTGCTGATCGTGAAGGCGAATGCAATGAGATCCATGATGAGGTAAAGGGCGAATGCGATCAGCAAATTGGCCAAGATCTTGGCAATCGTTATCCGCGTATAACCAGCTTTCGTTGCGACGATCAGCTGATCCATCTTCGTGCTTTTCTCAATGGCAAAAGTATTGGCAAAGAGAATGGCTAAGATGACGATCGTAAACATCGTATTCGATTGCATGTGACGAATGAGAAGCTGTGCTGGTATTACGCTGCCATACGATTGTGGCTGTGAGAGCTGTTTTTCAGCATAAGCGCGTAAATTGGTCTGCCCATTTAATGTGTTTCCACTTTCAGTATAGATTAAACTTAGTCGATTGAGGAACATGGTTTGCGGATGCAGAAGACTATAGAGAGGATAATAATCGGGATATTGCTGCGCTGCTTTCTCATTTAGAAGCGGCCCTTGATACAAGGGATCGGTGTCACCGCGATAGATCAGATTTAACGTATTCAGACAGCTTTCATCCTTATAAAATGTTTTTAATAAATAATGATCGGATTCCTGATCAGAGAATTCATCATAAGCAAGCGATACATAAGTAGTGCCACTATTGATTAGACGCTGCAGCAGCCGAAGATCTTCTTCTGTCAATTGATGCAGTTCATTGCGCTCAAACAGTGCTTTCCAGTCTTCGCCATAGAAACTTGTCATTTTCGCGTCATCAATGTTTTCATCTTTCGTAAACTCAGTGTACAGATGATTGTAATCATTCATGAAACGCTGCCATAATTCTTCATTCACGCTGCCTTCGTATTGTGAGTAAATTTGATCCGCATAAGCATACAGATCCCGATTTGTTTTTAATGGTTCACCATCAAAGGTAGAAAACTGCAGATCAGGATCATAGGCATTGACCGCTCGATAATCTTCCCGGACAATTTGGATGACCATCATTGCGATGATGAAAATCAAAAGAGAGAGGTGAAATTTGCTTTTCAGTATTTTTTTGAGTTCACTGATAACCAGTCTCCACATATCAATCACTTCCTTCGCTAAAATGATAAAGATAATAGTCATCTAGATCTGGCTGGACAGGCTGTGCATGGGGAAATGGCTGATGATCGGCTAATATGCGCAGATACACTTGATTTCCTTGTTGATGGGTCTTGACGATGACCTGATTCTGGATCTGCTTTTTTGTTTCTTGAACAGGAAGGATGACTTCCCACACTTTTCCTTCCATGCTTTCTAATAAAGCTTCACAAGATTCATGAGCAAGGATTCCGCCATCTTTCATGACGAGAACATCATCTGCGATGGATTCAATGTCGCTGACGATGTGCGTGGACAGCAGGATCGTGCATTCGTTTGCTAAAGATGCGATCAGGTTACGGAAAACGATGCGTTCTTTTGGATCTAATCCGGCGGTTGGTTCATCCAGCAGCAAGATCGCAGGTTTTGCCAAAAGTGCTTGTGCGATACCAACACGGCGCAACATCCCGCCAGAGAGATGTTTCATTTTCTGTTTTCGTTCTTTTGTGAGATGAAGCTGCATGCATAACTCATCGATTCGTTTTTGAAGCAAGGATTTCGGAATGCGTTTTAATAATCCCATGTAAGATAAAAATTGTTCCACAGTGTAATTGGGATAAAATCCAAAATGCTGCGGCATATAACCTAAAGATGCACAATAGGTATCATATTGTTTGATAATGGCAATCTGATCAAAATAGATGCTGCCTTCACTTGGCGGCAATAAACCGGCAAGCATACGGATCAAAGTGGTTTTTCCAGAACCATTGGCACCTAAAAGCGCATGGACACCATTGTGGATCGAAAAGCTCACATGATCAACGGCTTTTTTTTGGTGAAAATTTTTTGAGACATGTTCACAGGTCAGTTCCATCGTTAGGACGCTCCTTTCTTTTCGCAAAAAATTGCTGCCTTTTCACTATATAAACGTCAGAAAAAAAGAGAAAAGACGACTGTATGCAAAATAATTGTCAGCAATTTGTAGAAATTGAATTAGAATTTGTATAAGCAAGATAGACACATAAAAAAATCTTGAAAAAGACAAGCATTTTTTAAGTAAGAAAAACTGGAGCATGCTATAATCTAACAAAGGATGTGACAAAATGAAAGATGTACAGATCAAAGAGATGATTGAAAAAGAAGCAAAACGTCAGCTGAACAACGTAGAGCTGATCGCTTCAGAAAATTATGTATCCAATGATGTGTTGGAGGCAGCTGGCAGTATTTTAACGAATAAATATGCGGAAGGATATCCAAATAAGCGCTATTATGGAGGATGTTATTGCGTAGACGAAATTGAAGAGCTCGCGAGAGAACGTGCCAAAGAATTGTTCCATGCTGAACATGCGAACGTACAGCCGCACAGTGGTTCTCAGGCAAATATGGCTGTGTATATGACGGTGCTTAAACCTGGAGATACGGTGTTAGGCATGAATTTGAGTGCTGGCGGGCATTTGACACATGGACATCCATTGAATTTCAGTGGGACATTGTATCGCTTTGTCGATTATGGTGTCAATCGCGAAACAGAAATGATCGATTATGATGAAGTGTTGGAGATTGCTAAAAAAGAACAGCCAAGACTGATCGTTGTCGGGGCAAGTGCTTATCCACGGATCATTGATTTTGC
>CASFOT010000024.1 GCA_949296305.1 uncultured Erysipelotrichaceae bacterium | reverse complement strand
CCTTTGAGCATTGCTTCAAACATCGGTCCGAACAGATCTTTGAGAGCGTTATTCATGTCTTCGGCTGTTTCTGGCTGATAAGCTTCCAGGATAGCTTTCGCCAGAGCAGCTTTTTTAGGGTCTCTTTTCTTTCTTGCCATTTCCATAATTCCTTTTCTCCTCTAATGATAACATAGAATATTAAAAATTCCGTGAAGCTGAGCCGTACGCTCTCAACTTACACGGATAATTTTACACTCTCTGATTAGGACCATAAGAAAAGAGATGCGTTCTACTGCAAGTGCAGCGGAATTCATCTCTTTTTGTTCGCATCACCCACACGATAATTTAAAGGCGTACCTTCAAACACCCACACGATAGTTTAAATTACCTTTTTATATGATTTAACTATGCTCTTCAGGATTTGATACAGATTCATTTTTTTCTTCTGTTCTGTTCTCTCCTTTGTTTTCCCGACGGTTCTTTCCCCGGCCGCCTTTTTGTTTCCGCTCAGGC
The DNA here is from genome assembly GCA_949296305.1 of uncultured Erysipelotrichaceae bacterium. GTDB lineage: Bacteria > Bacillota_I > Bacilli_A > Erysipelotrichales > Erysipelotrichaceae > Merdibacter. The sequence continues at coordinate 9,550 of CASFOT010000024.1, read as the reverse complement.
TTATTCTTTGGCTTATCTCGATAGATTCGGAAAATCACACCATCCGCTGTATTTTCTCCGCGTACTTGATAATGATTTGCTTTTACGACTTTGCTGACAATCGATAAGCCTAAACCAAAGCGTCCGCCTTCTCCTTTTTCGTAAGGCTTAAATAACGTTTCGATGCGGCTTTCATCCATGCTTGGTCCATCATTAGCGATCGTGAGTCCTTCTTCTTCACTTAAATGAATGACGATCACGCTTTGTGCATAACGAAGCGCATTTTCCAAAATATTTTCTACTACCACTCGCCATGATTCCCAAAGACCATCAAAGAAGATCTCCTCTACATCCGTTTCGATTCGAACGTCAGATCGAATCACAGCAATATTTAACAATACTTTTTCTATGACCTCTTTCATATTGGTCACAACGCCTTCTGCATCCTGTGATATCAAATATTCGACACGATTCATATACAGCAAACTATGTACTTTATTTTCAAGACGGTCTGCATTTTCAATGATGACATCCACGCTTTTCTCTAGTGTCTGATATGGGTAAATGCCATCTTTGATACTTTCCCCATAAGATTTGATGGTAGCGATCGGCGTCTTCAGATCATGTGAAATATTATGGATCATCTCTTCCTTTATCTTTTCCTGCCGTAATAATTCTTCACGCATGCTGACAAGTGCATCTGCTAATTCTCCGATCTCATCTTTTCGATTCAGATGAAGTTCAGCTTCTTTGCCTGCTTTTACCTTCTCTATATAATTACGGATCTGATTCAGCGGATGAATCAAGGAAACCACCCAGATCATCATGATCAAGAAAATAAAACAGAAGGCCATGACCGTAATGTAAAGAATGCTGTTGATCATCATATCTTTTGCATCCTGTGCATAATTTTCGTCCATATAAGACATCAGCACATTGCTCGTCCCATCATTCATCAGACGAACGCTGTAACAATAATCTACGCCATTTACAGCCATGTGGCCATGTACATCTTGCTTAAAATTCTTCAGATAGACTGCAATGCCTTTCTCCATCATCTTTTGGACCAGATCATTGTTTTCTGCCAGCTCTTGCCGAACTAATGAAATATCGCTTTCACTGCTGATGTACTGGATATTTGGATCCTGTGAACCATCCATGATGTCTTGGATATCAACGATCAAGTGCATCTGCGAATTCGTAAGAGCTCTGCGTAACTGATTCTTTGTGAAGTCTTCTACGCTTTCTCCACTATAGAGGCTGACGATCATGTTCTGTGACGTTTCCAATGTAGTATACATCTGTTCACGAATGACATTTTCAACGCTGCCTGTCAAATAAACAAAGAAAAACGCAGTGAAAAAAGAAATGAGAAAAAAGATGATGGCAGCGAGCTGCTGTGACAACGAAAGCTGTCGGATAAACTCTCCAAATCGTTTCATAATTATCCTAATCGATATCCATAGCCATAAATTGTATGAATATTCAGATTCGGCAGTTTTTTACGCAGACGGCGCAACGTATCATCAACAACACGGTCGCTGCCGTAATAGTTTTCTTCCCAAACGTTTTCCAAGATCTTATCACGTGAAAACGCAATGCCTTTGTTTTTAATAAACATCATCAGCAAATCAAATTCCTTCGTTGTCAAATCAATTTCTGTATTGCCTGCAAACACTTTGCGTTGTTCTTCATCTAACTCATATCCATCGATCATGATTCGGTTATTATCATTTTTATAGACACGTTTGATCACATTGTTCACACGCAGCACAAGTTCTTTTGGCGAGAATGGTTTTGTTATGTAATCATCACTGCCTTTTTCCAATCCAATGATACGATCAAATTCTTTATCTCTTGCGGACATGAATATTACAGGGATATCACGTCCTTGCAAACGAATTTCCTCGATCAGGTCAAATCCGCTTTTATCATCCAGCATGATATCCAGGATCCACAGATGTACATCATCATCTCCGACATGTTCACTAGCTTCTTCATATGTATAATAGGAACGTGCCTCATATCCTTCCTTTTTTAAGTATTGTGCGACCAGATCATTGATTGCTTTTTCATCTTCTACCACACAAATGACTTTCTTCATCTAATCACCTACATTCCTCTCAACGGTCATCTTTTTCAATGTTATTGTATCAAAACAAAACAAAAAAAGCAGTGTTATTTTATGTTTCTTCTGTGTAAATTATGTGATGACAACAACTTGTGAAAAAAAGCATCCATACAGATGCTTTCTTTGCTATAAGTTATTTTCTTTGATGAAATCAATGATCCGGTAGACATAATCATGGCAAAGCTCATCCGTTTTTGCTTCTACCATTACGCGAACCAGCGGTTCCGTACCGCTTGGACGTACCAAGATGCGGCCTTCATCCCCTAATTCAGCACTAACCTGATCGATCTGCTCTTTCAGTTCTTCAGATTCCATCGTTTTATTCTTATCTTGTACTTTCACATTGACCAATAGCTGTGGATAAATAAATAGATCTTTACCCAGCTCTTTCAATGATTTCTTTTCATCCACCATGATCTGCAGCAATTTCAAAGCGGTTAAAAGGCCATCTCCAGTAACGGCATGTTCCAAGAAAATAATGTGGCCGCTTTGTTCTCCGCCAATGCGGTAGTCATTGTTTTCCATGCATTCAAAGACATATTTGTCACCGACTGCTGTCTGTTCAAAGTCAATGACATTATCACGCAAGGCATGATACAAGCCTAAGTTTGCCATCACTGTCGTCACGACCGTATTTTTGTTCAAAGTGTTTTTCTTCTTCATGTAGCGGCCGCAAACATATAATGTGTAATCCCCATTAAAGAGATTTCCATCTTCATCCACAGCAATCAAGCGATCGGCATCTCCATCAAATGCAAAACCGACATCATAGCTGCCTTCCCGCATCATCTTTTGCAAGCTTTCCGGATGTGTAGAACCACAGTTCGTATTGATGTTGATTCCGTTTGGTGAATTGTGGATTGCTTCTACGGTTGCACCTAAAGCGCTTAATGTTTCAACTGCAGTAGCGGTAGCACTGCCGTTTGCCAAGTCAACAGCAATCTTCATGCCGGTCAGATCGATATTAACGATTTCTTTCAGCCAAGATTCATAAATCTCCAAACCTTCATTCCATTCGATGACATTACCGATGGCATCATCTTTTGCTAAAGGAACTTCAATCAGTTCATCGATATACTGCTCGATGGCATCTTCGACTTCTGGGTTCATCTTGCAGCCATCATGATTGAACAGCTTGATTCCATTATCGTAATATGGATTGTGAGATGCACTGACCATGATTCCGCAGTCAAAATGCTCTTTGCGGATCAAATATGATACGCTTGGCGTTGGGCAAACACCTAACAGATAAACATTTGCTCCCGTAGATACAGCACCTGCTGCCAATCCCATTTCAAACATATCGCTTGAAAGGCGAGTGTCTTTACCGATGATGATTTTTGCATGGCGTTCTTTTCCATAATACCAGCCCAAATACTGTCCGATGCGAATGGCCATATTTAGAGTTAAATTTTCATTGACGCGTCCACGTGCTCCATCGGTTCCAAAATATTTTCCCATGAACTATTCTTCCTTTCTCACTTGCTGATCGTAACGTTGATCTCCGTTGTTTCCAAATGATATTCCACTAAGCGATTCGTTCCGCTTACTGTTAAGGTAACTTTATTTTTCCCACTTTCTTTTATTCCTTTTAGATCAGCCGATACCATGATATCTTCTTTATCGATATTTTGCAACATTTCTTTGCTACCGTAAACCGTTACATTTACATGATCCACATCGAACTGCACCTGGTCATCGGTATACACTTCTGATTGATTCACACGTTTGATCGCAATATTTTCAAAAGTTTGGCTCGTTTGTTCGCTGACCGTTACCTGAAGGGTGATTTCTGTCGCATTTGCACTGGTTACTCCGCTAGGCAAAGTGATCGGCATATGCAGCGTACGGTCTGAATTGATTCCAGAAACCGGCAAAGATACTTCGATCTTATTGATTTTATCTAATTCACTTTGTTTTCCATACAGCGTAATTTCTTCCAATGAAGCCGTACAAGATCCAATGGCCAACCCATCTTCCATCGTTCCGACTGCAACGATCTGTATTGGAACTGTCTTCTTCGGTTGTGTGACGCTCACCTTTACATGCATCACTTCCGGAATGATATCCACATCCAGCTTTTCACCGTTTTTATCATAAGCAGCCAATGGTGCATCTGTCTCAAAATCACCGCTGACACCCGATACATCGATCAGCGCTTTGACATAGGACACTTGTTTCAATGTATCTTCGCTCGCACGCACATTCACTGTATCATTTACAAACTGCGGTTCTCCTAAATCATAGGTAGCATCCATTTGAGATAAATTCACATAATCATAACCTAACGTAAATGTTTGAACGACCTTCTTTTTCAACACGACATTGACATTCCCTGATTCGATAAATGCGTCGACCCTCGATGGTATGTTCTGTACTTCCAATTGTATATCGCTTCGACCTTCTCCTAATTGACGAAGATCAGCGACAACGCTTAAATTGTTCTGTTGCCGGATCATCTGCAGATCATTGATGTCTCCTTGTAACTGCACATCTACGGTCTCTGGTATCCCGCTGACTTCATACGTTTCATCATTTACCAAAACCGTTACTGGCTGAGAATAGAAGGTATATACCTGCCTGGTTTCAAACAGTGAAGATGCATCATCACTGATATTGATCACAGCATATACAAACATAGCTAATAACAATGCCACGATTTTTCCATATTTCTGTGAAAACAGGATCCGATCGGTCCATAAAGAGATCCATTTACAAAAACGGCTGAACGTACGTTCTACTTTCGTATATTGTTCGACAAGATTATCTTTGATTTCTTTTCTATCATCACGCTGCTTTCGTCTTCTGATCATGAACGACCACTTCCCTTCCGACGGCGTTTTCCTTTTGTCTGCCGCCCATACAGTTTTACGACAACTGCTTCTGTCGGAATATAATCATCCTGTTCTTCTGGTCGAGCACTTTCCTCTTTCGGCTTTTCTTCTATGGATTCTTCCTGCATTTCTTGTGAATCTTCGATTTGATAACGCTCCATCAGATATTTACGAAGCTGTGATACGCTGTACACCCGAAGATTGCCATTTTCGGCAATAGAAATATTCCCTGTTTCTTCGCTGACGATGATCGTAATGGAATCCGTGATCTCACTGATCCCTACCGCTGCCCTATGACGAGCGCCGTAACTGGTCGGCAGTTCGCGTGTCGTCGGCGGGAAATATGCAGCTGCGCAGGCAATCTTGACTCCTTGGATGATGACCGCACCATCATGCAATGGGGTTCCATACTGAAAAATCGAACAAAGAAGTTCACAAGACACTTGTGAATTCATGCTCGTTCCTGTTTTGATAAAATCGCTGAGATCCTGTCCTTGTTCCAAAGAGATCAAAGCACCGGTCTTCGATGCAGACATCTGCTCGCATGCCTTCACCAATTCTTCCACCAAGTGTTCGCGTTCATTGTTTGTCAATGAAATCAACCGTGTCAAAACGTTTGTCTTTCCTAATTTTTCCAACAGCATTCGAATTTCCGGCTGAAAGATGATAACAACGACGATAACGCCCCAGCTCAGCACCATATCTGCAATGTAGTTGATCGTCGTCAGACCGATCAGCATGGCAAGACCTTTTACAATGAAAACAAACAAAATTCCTTTAAAGATCTGAATCGTCCGAGAATTGTTTCGAACGATTCGCAATCCAAAAAAGATGACTGCCCAAACAATCCCGATATCAAGAAGCGCCCGTACGACATTCCATATCTCATTGATTGTTAAATTGAACATAGACACTCCTTTCTATGTATTTATTACCTTATTTCATTAAATCATCGATGCATTCAGCTACAGAGAAATAGACATGTGCGCTTTTCTCTCTGATTTCTTCCGGTGCAATCCCTACACAAAATCCCTGATATTCCTCAATCATCGGCAAATCATTATAGGAATCACCGATCGTATAAACTTTATCTTCCGATACGCCTACATATTGAAGAACATAGGACAAGCCTTCTGCTTTCGATACGCCGGCAGGAACGATATCCACACAATTGCGATTTGCATAAGCTTCAATGTAACCATTAAATTGTTCATTTATATAACGAACGATTCTTTGTGCTAATTCATCATCATTTAAAGAAACGACGATCTGTGCAATTTTTCCGCCTTCCAATAAGGCTTGTTCATCCTTTTCTTGCGGCATATCTGCATATTTATGATCTTCTTGAGATGGATCGATAACGACGCGGTGACGATAAAAACCATCATTGATCACGTAGCTTGCACATGGCAATGTACGGATATATTCAATGAGCTCTAATGCCTTTCCATAGTCAAAATAACTTACTTGTAAACATTTTCCTGAGCCATCATAAATGACACCGCCGTTATTCAATATGATAAAATCACAGTGAAAATCATTCGCTTTTAATTCATCTAAAAAGGATTCCATGCTGCGTCCAGTGACAACAACAAATAAGTTTCCTGCGTTTTGCCAACGTTTTACCGCTTCTAGATCTTCTCCTACCACCTTTGCCTCATAGCGTAGTGTTCCATCATAATCACTTGCTAACAATTTCATAAGGTGCCCTCCTCACTATTCTTTTCAATCATCATTATTTTATCACACTTGACCTATATATTCATTCTTATTTTTATGAATGATTTCTGTTTTCAGACGTTTTTTTTGAATAACTTTTCTTCCTCTTGACATACTAGCTAGTGGGAGGTGCTAAACAATGGCAAACAAAAAATACCGTCCAGGTATGAACTGTGAAAAAACAGGAAAGTATTCCCGTTACAATGCTGATGGCAAATGCGTAAGCCAAGACATCGATGTTGAAAAGGGCAGACGTTTTCCACCAGCTCAGGAAGAAGGCTGTTATTACAAAGAACAGTAGCTTGTCTTAAGTCTTTGAGTGATCTTGACTCAGCCCCCTGCCGGCATTTTGCCGGCTTTTCTTTTCGTGCTGCGGTTGCTATAATGAAAGGCAAGGAGTGTGGTCTATGCGTACTTTGCAATATATTGCAACAAAAGATGACGACCATATGCGTTTAAGCCATTTATTGCAGATTCGGCTACAATTGACCAGAAAACAGATCAGCCGTTTAAAATTCAGACAAAATGGGATCCTTGTGAATCATCAGCCGCAAAAGACCGACTATATCGTGCATGAGCAAGATCTGATTCAATTGGCCATTGATCAAGAATGTTCCCCGATGGAAGACATCCCTATGTGTTTCCCCATCATCATATTATATGAAACACAAGACCTGATTGTTGTACACAAACCTTCTGGATTAGCTTTTCATCCAAGTCCCGGGCATTATTACGATACATTGAGCATCCAGGTAGATCATTTATTAAAAATGGAAGGAAGAGGAACACCCTTATATGCCATCGGCCGTTTGGACAAGGACACTTCTGGAATTGCTGTGTTCGCAAAACACACAATTGCTGCACAGCGATTGCACCAGCAAAGAGAAATAGGCATCTTACAAAAAGAATATCTGGCACTTGTTCATGGAAACACAGATGAAGAGGGAACGATCACCGCTTCTATCCGCAAGAAAACTGATCAGCTTAACCGAATGGAAATACATCCTCAAGGCAAAAAGGCAAAGACGAGCTATCAAAAACAATTCGGCAATGCACAGTATTCTTTGTTAAAAGTGAGGATCCACAGCGGTCGAACACATCAGATTCGGATCCATATGAACAGTATCCATCATCCGATTGCCGGCGACTGCTTTTATGGCATCGCCGATCATGCACCGCGGTTATGCCTTCATGCATACCAGCTATCTTTTCAAGATCCTTTTACTTCTGAACCGGTCATCTTGCAAGATGATGATGAAACGTTGAATTCTTATGTCCGAAAATGTATTGCTCAATAATCAAAAAAAGCAGCTATTGCTGCTTTTTACAGTGTTGCGGATGTTTGAAAGATCTGCATGAACTCTTCTCCGGTAATCGTTTCATGTTCATACAAATATTTTGCCAGTTCATGTAATTTACTTATATTATCTCTTAATAATTGTTTTGCTTCATCATGTGCTTTGCGGATCAATTCGACCACTTCTTCATCCACTTTAGCAGCGGTTTCGCTGCTGCAAGCCAATGTGGCATCTCCGCCTAAATATTGGTTATTTACGGTTTCCAAAGCAGTCATGCCAAAGACATCACTCATTCCTAAACGAGTGATCATCGCGCGCGCGATCTTTGTTGCTTGCTCGATATCGTTGCTGGCTCCGCTGGTAATTGAATCAAAGATCAGCTCTTCCGCACAACGGCCTCCCGTCAATGTCATGATCTTTGTATAAGCTTCTTGTTTGGTCATCAAATTCCGCTCATCTTCTTCTACCTGCATCGTATAACCTAATGCACCGCTGGTACGAGGGACGATCGTGATCTTATGTACAGGAGCACTTCCTTTTGTCAGTGCGGCAACCAAAGCATGACCAATCTCGTGATAAGAAACGATCATTTTTTCTTTATTTGAAATGACTTTGCCTTTCTTTTGATAACCAGCAATTACCGTTTCGATCGATTCTTCCAAATCTTTTTGAACGATGGATTTACGCCCGTCTTTCACTGCCAACAATGCCGCTTCATTTACGATGTTTGCAAGATCTGCACCACTGGCACCAGCACTTGCTCTTGCAACGGCATTGTAATCAATAGCCGGTGAACACTTGACATTTTTCGCATGAACACGAAGGATTGCTTCACGTCCAGCAAGATCTGGTAATTCCACTGGGATCCGGCGGTCAAATCGACCTGGCCGCAATAATGCCGGATCCAAACTTTCTGGGCGATTGGTTGCAGCTAAGATGACAACACCTTTGCTGCCATCGAATCCATCCATCTCAGCTAATAACTGATTCAAGGTTTGTTCGCGTTCATCATTCCCGTTAAGACCAGCACCATCACGTTTTTTCCCGATCGTATCGATCTCATCGATGAATACGATACATGGTGCTTTCTCTCTTGCTTGTGAGAAGAGATCACGAACCTTTGCAGCTCCGCGTCCAACGAACATTTCAACAAACTCGCTGCCGCTGATCGAGAAGAACGGAACACCAGCTTCTCCGGCAACCGCTTTTGCCAATAATGTCTTTCCTGTTCCAGGCGGCCCGACCAGCAATGCCCCTTTTGGCATCTGTGCACCGATTTCTTTATATTTCTCTGGTTTGTTTAAAAAATCAACAATTTCTTTTAACGCTTCTTTTGCTTCATCTTGACCAGCGACATCCTTAAAGGTCTTCCCGCCTTGTGCAGGAACGTATACTTTGGCATTGCTCTTTCCCAGATTGCCCAAACCAAAGCCGCCTCCGCCAAAAGTCATCGAATCTTTTCCCATTTTCTTCTGCATTCGTCTAAATAAGAACGAACCAAGTCCCCAGAAAATCAACAAAGGTAAAAACAAAGTAATCAAATAAGAAAGGATCGGATTCATTTCTTCACTTTGTACTTTTGTAAATGT
>CASFOT010000023.1 GCA_949296305.1 uncultured Erysipelotrichaceae bacterium | reverse complement strand
TGCATCCTCAACATTTTCCCCATTAAAGCGTGCTAAACCTTCCCATTTTACTTTCTCCAGCATATCTTGTGACAAGACCACATGATAACGTCCTGTCTGAGAATTTTTCCATGTCGGTGCTTCGATTGCTGCAGCAATCATCTCTTCGATCAATTCTTTTGCGACTGCTTTTTTCTGATATTTCCGTATGCTTCTGCGCTGATCGATCGCTTGTTTCAATTCCATTGATATTCCTCCTTTGACATCAGCTCTTTTCTTCAGTATACCTTCTTTCGCTAAAAAAGAAAACGCGAAGAAATAAAATACAACCATAGATCATCGGAACTTTTTCATCAAGATCCGCAAATTCAAAGGCTGGTTTTCTCTTGAAAAGGCTCTGATGAAGATCTATCATTTCATTAAGTGATAAATTTACACAGCAAAATAAATCAAATAGAAATGGAGGACCAATTTATGCCGGCATTATTTCATCAGATCCCGCTCTATCGTTTCATAGCCTGCTGTGAAGATACACATATGGAAAAAACGATCTTAGATTGCGAAGCAGGTGGCGACCTTCCTCCCCTTGCTTTATTTCATCAGCACCATTATACAGTTGCAGGCATCGATAACGATAAGCAACAGATCGAAAGAGCAAATGCATATGCAAAAAGCCAGCAGATCCAGCTGAATATCCAGCAAGGCGATATGCGTGCCTTGCCCTTTGATGATGATTCGTTCAGTTTTGTATATTCTTATAATTCGATCTTTCATATGACCAAAGCAGCTATAAAAACCGCCCTTCATGAAATGCAGCGCGTCCTCAAACCGCATGGTCTGATGTTCGTCAATTTTTTGACGGTCCATGACTTTCGCTGCGGCAGCGGTGAAGCGCTTGGCCAGCATCAATATTTACAATGGGATGATGACCAAAAGGTCATCCACGCTTATTTTGATGAGGCTGAAGCTGATCAGCTCGTTCAAGGAATGAAGATCTTGGTAAAAGAAAATCGCATCATTGAACGATGCTACCAAGGCCAATGGATCCGTCAAGGTTTCTTCGATTATATCCTGCAAAAAAAATGAGCGGCTTGCTCATTTTTTTATTCTAAGATCATTTCTGCCTGTGCCTTGCCTGCTTTTTCCCCTTGTGCAATCAAGACAGCCTTTTGGCCTTTTTCTCCTTTGACCATCCAAGTGATTTTCTTGGCAATCGGTGCATAATTATTCGTTTCGATCCCATCATATCCATATTCCGTGCAGATATTGAAGAAGCCCGAAAGTTCTTCTGCCATGACCGTTTGTGTCAGGATTTCCACATTTTCTAAATGGATCTCTAATGGCTGATTGCCTTTTGCATTTTTTGCTTCTTCACAAATATAGGTCGGCAAATATCCTTTATTTGCGATTACAGCATCAATTTTAAAGATCTGTTCGCTCAACTGTGATACTTGAAGATCGCTGATCACTAATTTTGGAAGAACTTTCGCATGACGCAGTGCAAATGCCGTTGTTTTTTCCATCTCCTGCAGCAAGTATGCTGGCGGACAGTTTTGACAGGTGAATTTAAAATCGATCCCGCCGATCTCCACATCACCTAACTGTGGATGCGTGCAATGCGTCCAAGGCAAAATCGCTTCAGGACAATGTTCTTTTACCCATGTGCTGACTTTCAGGAATTCTTCTTCTTTTTCCGCATCACTCTTATCCCGTTTGACCGGCCATTGCTGTTTGCATCCTGCACGTTCTTTCACATTCCAAAGCTCGACAGTGTATGCCGGAATCCCCTGTGTGTGATAACACCAGTCATCAAACGCACCAGAAGAATAATTGACCGTATCTTGCAAGAAATTATCAAAGATGTTTACCACCGGATACCCCATTTCCTGTGTAGCCATCTCACCAATTTCTTTGTACATCCGCATATCTTCCTGCGAAGCCTCTTTGCTTGGCATGGTTCCCGGCGGATAGACCAATACGCCTCCCGTCGTATGCATGGTCAATACGCTGCCGATATTCTTATGTGCGATCACAAAATCAGCTACTGCTCTATTTTCCGGATTGGACAATGGATACTTGCCTGCACCAGGTTGTCTGGACTCGATGAACCAGCCAAAAGGATAATTGCGGTTAAAATCCAGCCCCCATTTTTCAGTACCGACCTTGATATGGACACCGTCATAATTGACGATCGTTCCCTCAGTATAAATATTATAAAATTCCCCGTCTTGATCATCAGGCAGACGCTTGGTCATGATAAACGCATCCCCGTTTTGTTTTTTCCATGCCCCGTAAGGTGTTTTTACACGCATCATGGCAATGATCCCATCCCCATTGATATCTTCTGCATGCAGCCCGTCATCCAATTGTGCATTTGGATACGGACGGTTGACCGAACGCAGCTTATTTGCTGTATGCAGATATTCATCACTGCCATCCGGTGATATTTTCGGTATGACATAGATAGCCGTTTCTGCGAGCAGTTTGGTCATTTCTTTCGTATCATGATTACTCAAGATGACATCGATGAAATGCATGCAGGCCATCGATCCGGTCACTTCGCCCGCATGATGATTCCCATCCATATAATAGGCTGGTTTTTCCATCGCTGAACCAGTGCTGCGATCGGTCAATGTCACTGCCCAGACTTGTTTCCCCTCTTCACTGACACAGATGCTCTCCATCTGCATCAGGTCTGGATGTATCTGCTGCAAAGTATGCAGGCAATTTGTCATTTCTTCATAATCATAATAATGATCATAGTGAAACGTCGTTTTCATCCAATGCCCCCTTTTTATAACACTTTGCTCAAGAAATTGATCGTTCGTGGATTTTTCGGATGTTCAAAGACTTCCTGCGGTGTACCTTTTTCTTGAATGATTCCTTGATCCATGAAGAACACGCGATCACTGATCTGTTTGGCAAACGCCATTTCATGCGTAACGATCACGATCGTCATTCCCTGATCAGCTAATTCTTTGATCACTTCCAGCACATCTTTTACCATTTCTGGATCCAATGCGCTCGTCGGCTCATCCATCAAGATCACATCAGGGTTCATTGCTAATGCCCGAACGATCGCCAAACG
>CASFOT010000022.1 GCA_949296305.1 uncultured Erysipelotrichaceae bacterium | reverse complement strand
TCTATTCCTCCTCTTAACGATTAGTCATTATAACATGATTTAACCGAAAACCATATGAACATGATCAAAATCACTAAGAACGAAGGCAACATGTTAGCCGCATACAACAAGCTTTCTGGGCCCTTTTATTGACAGGCCCGCACAATGATGATAAGGTATCTATATAGTTAGCTATAGCTAACTAAAGGAGGAGATTTAATGAAAATTGTTTATGCATCCAGGACAGGCAATGTCGAATCGATCGTGTCACAATTACTATATGATGCTCTTTGCATTCAAAATGGAAATGAAACGATTGCGGAAGATTATATCTTATTTACTTACACCGATGGTTTTGGTGATGTACCTTTAGAAGCAGAAAGCTTTTTATCAGCAAATGCGGCTTTTCTCAAAGGTGTCATCGTCTCTGGCGATACCAGTTATGGCGAAGCCTACTGTATGGCTGGTGACAAGATTGCTGAGCAATATGATGTTGATTGTTTATATAAAGTAGAAAATGCCGGAACGGATGACGATCTTGAAAAGATCCGGGAAATTTTGGCAAAGTTTTGAAAGATGATCCAGGAAGAAGCCCGCTTTGAACAAATGTTAGCCATTTACTGCGCTCCGGTATTAAAGAAATATAAGGTCGCAAATATGTTTCATCTGGATCATGATGCTTTTACAGATATACAGCATCTGACCCGGCTGTACCAACAAAAGCTGAATGACAAAGGAATCTCGATCAAATTGCTTCAATCGGATCTGCATCGCATGACGATCTTTGTCTATCAAAAGAACCGACTCTCCCTATGGTTAAAGAAAAAAGAGATCCAGCAGTTCTTAGCGGACTTCCATTATCCGAAAGAACCGCTTTCCAAACTGTTCGCTCATTTAGATGATCGTTTGCATCATTGTCCAGTTTATCCGCATGAGATCGGTATTTTTTTAGGATATCCATTATCTGATGTGCGTAGTTTTTGCCAGCGAAAGCCTTGTTTGTTTCGAGGCTATTGGAATGTATACCAATACCCGCAGGCTGCCAAGCGATTATTTCAGCTTTATGATGATTGCACTCATGAATTGCTGAGCGGTCTATGTCATGGATATTCGATCGAACAGCTCATATAGCCCTGTGCTCCATTGTTTTACACTCTCTGTTGATTCATTTTCGTTCCTTTTTTTGCTTACATGAATTTCAAAAAATTGGTAAAATAAATATGCAACGAGCAGTGCAGAAGAACGTAAGTCCAGTTGTTCTGCACTGTTTTTTTAGCAAAGGAGAGATCATCATGTTTCAGATCGGTGACATTGTTTTATATCGCTTATTATTAGCTCAGATCGAGCATATTGAAGAAAGAAATGGCATTAAATATTATCATCTGGCTTCATTGGAATCAGAAAACTGCTGTTATGATGTGCCTGTTCAAAATCGTCTTCAGCACCTGCGTACACTGCCGTCCAAAGAAGAAGCTTTGGCACTGTTAGACCTGTTACCTTCACTGCCAACTGTCTCGATCACGCGAAATGCAGTTGATCGCAGCTGCAAGAATATCTTGGACCAATACGACATCAAACCATGGCTATCATTATTAAAAACTTTATTTATCGATAAGACCCATGCAGAGACAGCTAGGAAAAAATTTGCAGAAAGTGAAAAACGTTACTATCGGATCATCTTCGCTCGAATGAGCATCATATTGTCTGTTGCCATGCATGGAGAACGATCGATCGTTGAACAGCAATTATTGACATCATTAGAACGATCCATTAGATAAATAATGGTTTGTGCGATTGGCATGATCTTGTAAAAAGAAGAGGAACCTTTCTGAAGCAGACCCCAAAGTTTGGATTGCCAAACAATGGAGCTTCCATGCATTCAAGTTCCTCTTCTTTCCTCTTTATCATCACGCAAAAAAACTGCCGAAATAGTAAACGGATAAATCAATATCTGTCACGACGCCGTCTTCCAATCCTAATTCCAGATACTTGGAAGAGAACGAATCATTGATTTCATAGTACCATAAATCATAATAATCCTCGTCCGTTACAGTCAATGGTTCTCCATATGCTTTCTTGACTTCTGAAGCAGTAGATCCTGCATGGATCCCACCTTCCAATACAATGTCATCTTGTAAATAGTATCCATAAAAAGAATAGATCGTTGCTTCTTTGGTATCGATCGTATCTGATGTCGTATTTTCAATACCTACATAAAATTCATTCCCTTTTCTGGTCAAGACACAATACTGTACATCGCCGGATTCCATGGTCTTATCCATTGCTTGTGTATCATCCAAAACAAAACCTGCATCAATCAATTGCTGTAAAGAGCTTTCCCCAATGACCAAATTTGAAGAACCTACAGACACTTTCATCGTTCCCCATGCATTATTGGCAGCATTGTCAACTGAAAGGTCTTCAACTTCTTTAGGAATGTCGATTTGATCAACTTCATCGAAACGGCCATAAGTAAATTCGATTGCAACATCATCCATCGAAATTTCCATACCTTCTGGAACATCTTCACTAAATTTTGAGATCAGATTCATCAGTTCTTCCAACCCCGTCAATGTCAAAACTGTTTTTGCATAACGTTTTGTTTCTTTATCAATATAGATAGTACAAGTTAGCTGAAGATTTTTACCAAATGAAGAAAGAAAAACTTGTGCAGATTCATCAACTTCTTCTTCTGATAATTCCATCAGGTCTTCAAATGATGCCGTAAATTCCACTTTCCATGTATCTTTGCCATCAATCGTTTCGGATCCCACCACTTTTGGCTCACATTTTTCTGCAAAGCTGTAGTCAAACAAGCTCATCGTGCTTTGTGCAGTATCTGCCGTTAATCCTTCACTGGATTGTGTGCTCCAACCGCTGCCATCATCAACATATTGCAGTATTTTTCCATCTTTTTCATATTGGTATGATTTTGAAACGACCGTATCTTCTTGTCCGAAGGAGTCAACGGTCACAGTAACTTCTCCATAAGATGCATATGGATCGTTAATCATTTGTAAAAAACCTTCCCCATTCATCCCAATATTGATCTCACTTTTTCCGTCTCCAAATCCCATATTCAATCCTAAAGTCAGATTTACCTCATAGGAATTCAACTTTTCCATCTCTTTGCTTGATGCCTCTAACAATGTCAATGCATCAGGTGTTTGTGAACAACCGCCGATCGGCATAAGCGACAAACATAACGCAAAGATCAACCACCTCTTTAATCCTTTTTTTGTTTTCATTCTTTTTTGTCCTTTCCCTTTTATTTTAAGTGAGCCTTTTAAATCTATGTCAGCTTCTTTCTGTATCTATCGTGTGTTCAATATGCTTGACCACACTGTATTCCTGATAAGGGCCAATCACATGCGAAGCATTTTTTATAGCCGCTTCACTAGCTGTATTCGGTGCATAAGAATGGGTAAACATCTTTAACATTTCTAAATCATTTCCGCCATCCCCATATACGGCAACTTCATCTTTCTGAATACCGAGTTTGTCCGCCAGCCATAAAATACCGCTTCCTTTATTAACACCTGCTTTTGTGATCTCGATTCCCCCTGGAAAGCTTGGTGCGTTAACTAATTTTGAACGATAGGCATCTAAGTATTCATTTACGGCTTTGGTCACTTCCGGATTACGAATCATACAATTTACTTTGCATATCGGATAAGATAGGATCTCTTCATCTGTACACGAAAAAGAAATATGGTGCTCCGCTCTATCCCGGAAACGCTTTGCCCAGTTTTTGGGCCGGTTACTTACTGTCTCTGGATCTAGCAACGTTTTCATATAACTCTCTTTATCTTGACGCAAAAATGTTTTTTGTGGAGAAATACATTCAAGATAAAAGTCAGGAAACTGTTTTAACAAATTTCCTAATGATTCCTTATCAATCTCTTCTTGCAGAATGATCTGTCTGTTTGGATCAAAGATGACTGCTCCATTCATACAGATGACGTAAATTTGGTCATCGGCTTTCCCTAGATGAATCATTTCTATGCTACGCCCGGTCGCAACCGTAAATACACCTCCATTCATGACGACCTTTTGTAAGCAACTTTCAATAACATCATCTGATTCATGTTTTTCGTTTAAAAGCGTTCCGTCCAAATCACTTGCAAATAAACGTATCATTTTGTTTTCCTTCTTTCCTTCTGTCGATAAAAATTCATATAGTTATGATCTATTTTTTCATATTTATTATATCATGAAATACGATCATTCCCATCTTTCTTCATCAGACAATATTTCACATTGATAAAAAAGAGGCAAGTCTGCCCGATGATGTTTTTATGATCAATCGGCTTCTTTTGCCTCTTCCTTCTGTTCATCTTTTGACTGTGGAGCAGTATCTTCGATGATGACTTCTAATATGCGGTGATTTTCCACATTAACGACATCCAGTACATATTGTCCGCATTCCAATCGAAAACGTGCGCCATCTTTTGGGATGCTGCCTAACAGCGAAAGAACAAGTCCGCCTAATGTATCGTATGAATCATCTAATTCTACGGGTAAAGGAATTTCTTCCAGGAGATCTTCCATATCGATATTTCCGCTGACTTTCCATTTATGTGTTCCAACACGCATAATCTCAGGAAGCTCTTGTTGATCGTATTCGTCATAGATATTACCTACGATTTCTTCCAAAAGATCTTCCATCGTAATGATTCCGCTCACTTCACCAAATTCATTCAAAACAATGGCAAAGCGGATCTTGCGGCTCTGCATGTCTTTAAAAAGTACATCCGCAGTAACCTGTTCTGGAATAAAATAAGGATCTCGTAAAATATTTCTCACATCAAAAGGCCGGTCTTTCTGCGTTTCGATCAAAAAATCTTTCGCATATAAGACACCTAAGATGTCATCAAGATCTTTGCCGAAGACTGGAATACGAGAAAATCCTTTTTCACTGATCAGCTGCAAGATTTCTTCTTTTGTTGCATCCACAGAAACTGCCACCACTTCGTTGGCACGAACCATGATATCTTTTACCGGCGTATCATCAAATTCGAAAACGTTGGTGATCCATTCCTTTTCTTCTTCATCCAATACGCCACGTTTCTCTCCCAAATCTACCATCATGCGAATTTCTTCTTCGCTGACACTGTCTTCCTGTGCTTCTGTTTTTAAATGTAGCAGGCGTAAGATCCCATTGGTTGATAATGAAAGCAATGCAATGACCGGACGCATGACAAAAGCAACACCGCGTACGACACCACAAGATAGTTCCGCAATTTCATAAGGTTTCTGCATGGCAATCCGTTTTGGCACCAATTCACCAAATACTAAAGTGAAATAAGAAAGGATAATGGTGATCACAATGACGGATAAAGTATCTAAGACATACAGAGGTATTGCTGTAAAATGCAAATCACTCCAGATCCAGTTTGATAATAAATCAGAAAAGCTCTCTGCAGCAAAAGCACTGCCTAAAAACCCTGCTAATGTAATACCAATTTGAATGGTCGACAAGAAACCTGAAGGTTCCTCTACTAACTTTAACAGTTTTTTTGCTGTTCGATCTCCCTCTTCAATTTGTTTTTCCAGTTTTGTACTATTTAAAGAAATTACCGCAATCTCAGTTGCTGCAAAAAAGGCATTGACCAAAATCAGCACCACCTGCAGCAAAAGCTGTCGGGGAATCGAGTCCACTATGCATCACTCCTCTTTATTGTTGAACTCATCTACAGGCGCTGATCTGCCTCGATCAGCATAATCTGTTTCGCAGAAGAAGCGCTTGTATAGCTGTAAATGTACCATAAATGCGCGTTTCCGTCAACGAACGGCGATCTTCTGATCAATCAGCCGCACAGCAAACGAAATCACAGCGATCATAAAGAAAGTACAACAGACATTCATCATAGGCTGAATGCTCGTTTGGATCAATGATCCAAATAGATCGGCTTCGAATTGGCTTGCCACAAAGGAGGCTAATGCCCAAAGCGTACCAATCATAAAAGATACCAAAAACGAACTAAGCGCCAAGTTTCGCAGACCTTTACGTATGCCTTGTATGAAGAAAAGCACTGCACTGAGCACGATGATACATAAACTGCCATAGTAGGCAGTATCACTGCGGATAAACAGGTATTGACGCAGCAGCTGCAGCTGTTGAGTGCTCATTTGAGCATGCACTTCCCCGAGTACCTGTTCATATGCAGAAGAGAGATCGATTTGATCTAAGATTGCTTCCAGCTGACTCGCTGCCTGCTCATCAACAGAAACGGATGGATCCTCAATCCCTTTTTGCAACAGATCTCTCAACATTTGCACAAACGCTTCTCCATCTGCTTCTTCTTGAACAACGTCTTCTATGAACTCTTCCAAATATTGATTGAGTACACGAGAAGTTTCTTCACTTTCAATGATCGATGAAAAAACAGTTGCAGCGATATTGCCTAAGAAACCATTTTGCGGAAAACGATCCTCGATCGAGCGGTGAATCTTTTCTTTCAGATTTAATTCTTGTATCAATATCATTCCGAAAGTATCATTTACAACATTTCTTGCACAGATCGATGCTGAAAAAAGGATCGAACTGCATAGAAAGAGAAAAAAACATAGGACTACGATCATTTTTTTCATATATGAGCATTCCTTTCTTGTTTAGTGTTCATTGTACCACATACATAAAAAAATAATCCTGCGCTTTTCTTATAATTTATGATATAATGCGTTCATGTCAAATTTAAAACAACGAACACTGATTTATTTTGCAGCAATCTCTGCAGGAACGCTACTCATATCAAACATAGCTGCTATCAAGTTATGGGATTTTTTTGGCATCGCTGTAGATGGGGGTGTCGTGGTCTTTCCGCTTACTTATATTATTGGGGATCTAATTATAGAATTTTATGGAAAGCGAATTGCCAAAAATGTCATCTGGGCCAGTTTTTTGGTCAACTTGCTGGCAATTGCGGTATTTTATATCGTCATCGCTTTGCCGCAGTATCCAGACTGGCAATTGCAAGAAGCTTTTACAAACGTGGTCGGCTTTACACCGCGCATCATCTTTGCCTCGCTTGCTGCTTATGTATGCTCCAATTTCATGAATAACTATCTTTTTATACGTATGCGCAATGGCCGAAACTGTTTCCGCAAGAGCTTTATTGCTCGTGCGCTTGGTTCTTCTGTTTTTGCACATATCATCGATTCAGCCATCTTCGAAACGATTGCTTTCTTAGGCGTGCTTCCATTGCAGGCATTTTTAATACAGGCAGTCTTTGCTTATCTATTGGGCATTAGCTTTGAAATCATCTTATCGCCGATAGAAGCTTTGATAGCAAAGAAACTGCACCCATATTTAACAGAATATCAGAACAACAATCAGTTCAGCTTTGAGATCACAAAGAAGATTCCAGGCAAGCTAGGACGTGCCGGAATCATCCATACCCCGCATGGCGATATCAAAACACCTGCATTCATGACCGTTGGCACACATGGGGAAGTGCGTTACCTATCGATGAACGATCTGAAATCGATCCAAGCGCAGGCTATGCTCAGCAACGGTTATCATCTGCGTAATATTTCGCCAGAAATTGCAAAGCAAGGCGGTTTAGCTAAATGGTCTGGCTGGAACGGTCCGACATTGACCGATTCCGGCGGCTTTCAGGTCATGTCTTTAGGATCGGGATGCGGAAAGGTTGTCAGCATGGAAAAAGAACGGAATATCGTCAATGCAGAAAAAGAAGAACGTTTGGCGCATGTATGTGAAGACGGCGTGCAGTTCCATGATCCATTTACTGATCAGGATGATTTCATCGGTCCAAAAGAATCGATGGAAATTCAATGCCGCATCGGTGCAGACATCCACATGGCTTATGATGAACTGACATCATTAGCAGATACCTATGAATATAATAAAGAGGCTTTAGCACGTACCGAGCGTTGGGCAAAGCGAAGTTTGAAGTATCATAAAAAACATTGTGATGATCTGGGCTATCATCAATCGCTCTATGGAGTCCTGCAAGGGGGACGATGGGAAGATCTTCGTCGATCGACTGCCAAGAAGCTTGCAAAGATGGATTTTGATGGATATGGGCTAGGCGGCGCTTTCTTGAAAGAAAGCTTAGGAGAGATCCTGCGTTGGTGCTGTGAAGAACTTCCAGAAGGAAAACCACGGCATTTATTAGGCTTATCTCATCCAGATGATATCTTGATCGGTACCGAAATGGGTGCGGATACCTTTGACTGTGTTGCCCCGACCAGAGAAGCAAGACACGGCCGGATCTATACGCGGCATGGCAACATCGCCATCAAAAAATTTACCGACAGCAATGAGCTCATCGAAGAAGGCTGCGATTGTCCGACCTGTCAAGCCGGATGGACCAGAGGACAGCTTAGAGCCCTGTTAAAATCAAGTGATCCAAAAGATCACGAAAAATATTTCAATCTCGCATCCATGCACAATCTTCGTTTTATCATCCGATTGACCGAAGAAGCACGTGCAGCGATCCTTGATGGCACATTTGAACAATATAAAGAGAACTTCTTAAAAGATTATTATCAGAAATAAGTATAAATCAATGGATGTTTCACAGAAGACATCCATTTTTTTACGCTTCCATTTAACGTCTCATCGCATCATAAAAAAGAACCCTCCTTTCTGCAAAACAGCAAGGAGGGTAATAACAGTCTTATAATTTCATGCCGATCTCAAATGCATCACGAACTGCTTCCAACGCTTGTGCAGGGGAATGAGCATCCCCGATCACATAAACGTGATCATGAGATAATGACTTTGCCAGTGCAGACCGTGATTGGACACCAGTTGCGTAGACAATCTGCGTAAATCCGGTCAATATCTGTTCAACACCAGCGATTTCAACCTTCACGCCGGAAGGATCTGCGCTCAAAACTTTAGTATTCGTATAGATGCGGACACCTTCCTTATGAAGACGCTGCATGGTCGGTAAAAGGTTGTTTGGAACCATTCCTGTTCCTGCTTGAGCACTCATCTCCAAGATCGTTACCTGCATAGGTCCGCGTGCATTCGCCATCAGATATTCTGCAGTTTCGATTCCTACCATACCGCCGCCGATGATTGCTACATGGCCGCCAGGAATCGATACACGTTCCATCAAAACATCATGTGCACTTATACTGTCTTCTGCAGCAAATGGTGGAAACTGCGGAGAAGCTCCTGTTGATAAGATCACTGCATCCGGTTTTAATGTTTCGATCAATGAAGGATCCGCTTCACAGTTCAACCGCAAGTCGATCGGATATTTCTTGCATTCATGCTGCAGATAGACCATCCATTTTGATAATTCCTGTTTATGCGGTGCACGGCATGCCAAACGCATCTGTCCACCCAGCTGGTCTTCTTTTTCAACTAAGGTCACTTGGTGGCCGCGCTTTGCTAAAACATAGGCTGCACTCAATCCGCCAATACCACCGCCTACCACAAGCACTCGTTTAACGTTGCTTGCTTTTGTCCAGACAAGTTCATTTTCTCTTCCTGCCCGCGGATTGATCACACAAGAAGCAGGATGACGTTTGGTCTGTTCGCCGATACAGCCGATTCCGCAGCCTGCACAAGGCGCGATATCTTCATATAACTGCTTTTCTGCTTTGCTGACAAATTGCTCATCTGCCAATAATGCGCGTCCGATCACAACGCCGTCCACCTCGCCTCGTTCGACGACATCATTCATCATTTGTGCATCCAAGATCTTACCAACGGTTATAACTGGTTTCGCAGCAACTTTTTTGATCTCGCGGGCTTCTTCTAAGTTTGTAAACATCCCTTCGCCATGACAAGGAATGATCTTGTTGCATCGCTCATATTGCGTACCGCCGCTGATCTCAAAACAATCAATGCCATGTGCTTCCAGATGCGGAATCAGACATTTCATATCTTCGATCGTGTTTCCTTGCGGATCTCGTTCACTGCCTGACATACGCAAGATGATCGGAAAATCTTGGCCACAAAGATCTTTAATGGCATCGATCACTTCAAATAATAAGCGTGAACGGTTCATCAACGATCCGCCATAATCATCCATTCGTTTATTGCGCAGCGGAGACAAGAAAGAACCTAACAGCATATAAGCATGCGCACAATGCAGCTCAATGCCATCAAAACCAGCATCTTGTGCCTGCTTTGCTGCTTTTGCATATTGGGCTACGATTCCTGGCAGCTCTTCTATCTTCAGTTCTCTGGTCTTTTGGGCCATGGAGTTTAAGTAAACACTTGGTGCCATAGGTGGAACACCGAAGAATGAACTGATGCTTTCCGGTCCTGGATGGGTGATCTGCGGAATGATACAGCATCCATATGCATGGACCTGATCGGTAAAGGCACGATAACGTTCTATGCTTTGTTCATCTCTGAAACAAAGCGTATTGCCTAAGTATGGAACATTTGGATCTACACTGGTTGCATCCATGATGATGCAGCCGACACCATGTTTGGCTCTTTCTAGCCAAAATGCCATCATTTTCTCATTCACACAGCCGTCTTGGCTTTCATACCCTAAAGACATCGGTGCCATAAAGGTCCGATTCTTTAAGTGCATGCTTTTGATCTGCCAAGGTTCAAACAGCTTTGCCATGCTCACACCTCCATTGCTGCATAATATCCTTCTTCGATTGCATTCAATGCCCGGCGGGCAGCCTTTGCATCACCGATGATCTGATATGGAATGTTGCAGCTTTTGCATGCTTCCACAAGTGATGTGCTGTCCAATGATCGGGAACCTACCGCATAAACGACATGATCGCAAGGAATGATTTCTCCGCTTTCCAAAACGATTCCCTCTTCATTGAGATCACTGACTTTGCATTCGCTCTTTAATTCTACTTGCAGCTGTTTCATCTTCATCATGACGGTAATTTTGCGCAAAGAACCTAGATCTGCCCCGATCGCATCTTTCATTTCCACCACGGTCACTGAACATCCCTTGCTTGCCAGATCATCTGCTGCTTCTAAGCCGACCAGACCGCCGCCGATCACAACGACTTTTCCCTGAAGCTCTTCTTTCCCCATCAACACATCATTTGCCAATACATGATGTTTTTGATCTTCGTGTGCAAAATGAAGATCGATCGGTACTGCACCAATGGCGATCAAGACGTTGTCTGGTTTTTCTTCTTTGATCTTTTCTGGTGTAACCATCGTATTCAGGTGAACTTCACAGCAGCGCAAGGTCTGCTCGCCCATCTCTATTGCCGCGTCGCTCATTTCTTTCTTTCCCGGTGCTTGGCCTGCAATGATAAATTGTCCGCCTAAATGATCGCTTGCTTCAAATAAGACTGGATGATGTCCTCTTTCCTTCAATATCTTTGCGGCTTCCATACCGCCGACACCGCCGCCGACGATCCACACGGTCTTAGGATCCTTTGCTTTTTCAAAACGATGTTCAGCCTCATGCCCGATTTGCGGATTCCGCATACAAGTGATGAACGGTCGATTGATCACATCGGTAAAACCATCATAACAACCTTGATTACAACCTACGCAATGAACGATATCATTGATGCGTCCTTCTTTTACCTTATTCACAAATTGCGGATCGGCTAATTGTGCTCGTCCCATGACGACCATGTCCACTTTATCTTCTGCCAACAGGGATTGAGCAAAATCAGCATGATTGATCCGTCCGACGCCAATCGTCAGCATGCCCGTTTCTTTTCGTATGCGGCTTGCATTTTCAATATTGAACCCATGCGGCAGATCGATCGGCGGTACTTCATAAATGGTCGCTGCGGTCAAGATATTGCCGCGCGATACATCCAAGACATCGACCCCATGTTCCTTTGCAATCTTGCAGAATGCGATCACTTCTTCGATCGTCAATCCATTTTCCAAGAAATCATCATGAGCATCAATACGGATGAACAACGGCATCGTTTCCGGCATATTTGCCCGTATGGCATCGATGACTGCCAATGGGAAACGACAACGGTTTTCAAAGCTTCCGCCATATTCATCATCTCGATGGTTCAGTCCGCCGCTCAAAAAGGAGTGTGGCAGATAATTGTGTGCCAGATGGAATTCAATGCAGTCATAGCCTGCCTCTACAGCTCGTCTTGCGGCTTCTCCATAACAAGTAATCACTTCTTTGATCTGTTCTTTATTGATGCCTGGTATGGTGTATTTGCCTAAATTCATATCAGATGGCAGCAATACCTGTGCTTTCGGGTCCATCGAAACAGCTAATCCGCCTTGCCACAGCTGGATGCCTGCTTTTCCGCCTTGTGCATGGATTGCATCGGTCAATTTCCGATGTCCTTCGATCAATGAATCTTCACAGATCCACACAAAATGTGCAGGGGAACTCGGGCGATGGACAGCTGCTACTTCCACGATATTTAACGCGCAGCCCCCTTTTGCCCTTTCCGCATGATAAGCGATCAAACGATCCGTAACTTCCCCTTTTTCGTTTGCCATACGTGTACCCATTGCAGGTAAAATGATTCGATTTTTTAACTCTAGATCACGAATTTGAATAGGTGTAAATAAATGATCATACATACGCTTAGACCCTCCTCTTCATATCTTCATTATACGAAAACGCTTACACCAATCATATTCATTTTTGTGATATTTATTATCAATTTTTCATTTCTCTAATCGATATTCTGTTGGAGTTTGCCCCATGATTTCTTTAAATTGACGTTGAAATGTAACTAGAGAGCCATACCCTAATGCTGCAGCAACCTCTGTTACAGATCGTGAATCTGCACATAATAATGCTGCGGCTAATTTGATCTTCAACATCTTTACCATCTGATGAAACGTACAATGATAATATTGCTGTATCAGCTGTTTTAATGTAGCTGCTTTCATTCCTAACGCAGAAGCAGCTGTTTCGATTTGCAGCGGCTCCTGTATATGCAGATACAAATACTGCATGCATGCAATCAGCTTTTCTCTGGCAAAACGTATCTTTTGGTCACAAATCTGCTGCTGTTGGAATGTCCTTGGTGTTTGATGCATAACACGTTGAAATACGCGATAAAAATCTTGTACATTATTAAAACCAAGATAATCACTGATGTAGCCCAAATTAAGGTCTGGGAAATGCAAAAGCGAGCAAGCAGTCGAGATCTTGCTGATCGTTTGCAGCTGCAAAAAAGTGTAGCCACAGGTCTTCTTGATCTGTTGATTCAACGTTCGTTCATTCAGCTGCAGCAAAGCAGCATAATCCCGCAAGCTTGTCCGGTCACCTGTCTCTAATAAGATCTTAACGATGACCTTCCAGACATCCCATGCATCTTCCTGCATTTGACGCCGTTCAAAAGCAAATCGGCAATATAATGAATGCAGCTGCATCGTCAGATAGATGATGATGTTTTCACTGCAAAATCGCTGTTCTTTTGTTTCACACAATAATTGATTCATTAACTGCATTACCCAAACCTGTTCTTCTTTTTCTAATGTCTGAACAGGCTGCGTATGATAAACCAGCTGTTCATTCTCATCTCCTTTGTGCTGTTCAAAACCCATAAACATAAACAGGCCAAGATAAAAACGAACGCGAATCACATGCAACGGTGTCTCGATCCTCTTAAAACGATAAAAATGATGAATATATAAACAAAGAAAGCTGCCCGGACTTAATGAATACGTCTTTCCGTTTATTTCGATCTCTCCGGACCCTTCTTGTACATAATACATCTCTACTCGCTCATGTTGCTGCAGCTTTCCTTCTTTTGTGATCATCATGGACTCAATTTCAACTTTCTGCTCGCTTCCTCGATGATAATCTGCCCCATTAAACCAGTCTTGATAACTTTTCATGTCTCCTTCTCCTTTGTTTCATTGTATCATGTCATATGTTCTTGGACATACCGTAAAAAAGCTTTAACCATACGAATATGATGATTCAGGAATTTTATTTAGCCAAGAGCGAAGAGCTGCATAAGATTGCAGAGATGCTTGATCATATGGAATAAAAATCATCCATTTTTCCTCACGCATAGAGAAAATGAACAGGATGATTGAAAAGATATTGAAAATGCAAATGGAGATGGAAATTTCAAACACTACAGAAACAGAACACTGCCATTCATACCCTGTGGTCTTAGAAGATCTAAAAGAGGATCAGTAACCATAAAAAACAACCCAAACCAAATTGGCATGGGTTGTTTGTCGATGTAATATTTTCTTTGTATGCTTGCCTAGAAATATGTCGTAATTATAGATTTTTACATCTTATTCTGTTCACTTGCGATTTGAACCAACACTTTCCGGATCCGTTTAAGTGCATCTACAACCTTTTCATTATCTTTATAAACTCCTAAAACGATTCGGAATCCGTTCTCGCCACCTGGACCATAATTAACACCATCATTCACAGAAACATTCGCCTCTTTCAAAAGTCTTGCACAAATCTCAGTACTGCTTCCTAACTCATGGATATCGACCCAGCAAAGGAAACCCGATTGAGGCAGCTGCACATGCACGCCCGGAATAGTATCTAATAGCTCTACTGCTTGATGACGGCGGAAATCGTACTTTTCCCCATATTCTTTCATAAAAGAATGGTCTTCAAAAGCGGCGATGATCGCATGCTGAGACGCTGTATGGGTCGCTCCTACGACACTGACTGCACATCCATACAAAACATCCATCACATGATCTTCAGCAATGATCCACCCAACTCGATAACCGCTCAATCCAAATCCTTTTGAAGCTGAACAAACTGTTACCGTATGTTCAAACATCCCCTCTAATGATGCAGGAGCGATCATTTCATTTTCAAATGTGAAATCTTCGAATGCTTGATCACAAACGAGAACCAGATCATATGCCAGCACTGCTTTACGGATGGCTTCTAATGACGTACGATCAAATACGGTTGTCGTTGGATTGTTTGGATGAGTCAATACGATCATCTTCGTTTTTGGCGTAATGAGGCTTTCCAATTTGTCCGCATCGATCTGATAACCTTTCTCTGCTTCTAATTCCATAAACACCGGAACCGCATTTGCCATTTGGATATTTTGCAAATTATTCGGATAACAAGGTGTCGGTACGATAACCTCATCTCCTTCTTCTAAAAATGGCAGCATGGCAAAATAAAGCGCACTATCGCTGCCTGGTGTAATGATCACATTTCGTGATGGATCTAGTTCCAAGCCATAGCGTCTTTTCCAATGCTCAGCAATGCAGCGCCGTAACTGCATATTTCCGGTCGGTGCAGTATAATGACCGCCATCTGCGCCAGCCATCGCTTTTAAAGCTGCTTCTTTTACATGAGCAGGTGCAGCGTCATCTGGCTGGAAAGGATCGGCCCAGCTCATCATAGCGGTACCCGCTGCTTTCATGCCTTCAAAACCATCTCCAACATCTGCTTTTTCTACACTAGAAAACAAGCCGCCTTCAAACTGTTGAAAAACTTTTTTCATCTTAGATTTCATATTGTTCTCTCCTTTGCATATTTCTTCCAGAGATAAAATTCCAAACGCCCGCAAGAATCAGCAAACAGCCGCCCATGATCGATAACCAGTCAGGCACTTCATGAAATGCAAAGATGCCAATGATAAATGCGAACAAGCTCTGGGAATATAAGTAGACTGAAATTTTTGTTGAGGGTGCATATCGATACGCTACAGACAAGAAAAACTGCGCGGCTGCTGTTACGATCCCCAACAACAATAAAATTCCCACTTCAAACAATCCTAACGGATGCATCCCTTGCCATAAAGCGAGCGGAAATGAAACGATCACACTGAAGACCATAAAAAAGAATGTAATCGAAAATGGAGATTCATCTTTTAACCGCCGAACAACGGTATAAGCGAGACCAGCAAAACAGCCGCCGCCCAAAGCAAGTAACGATTCTACTTCCATAAACCCGCCTGTGGGTTTTAATAACAATGCGATTCCGCAAAATGCAATAAATAGTGACAATACCTGGCCCTTGCTCATCCGTTCTTTCAGCCATATGACAGCTGCGAGCAAAGCAAAAATTGTCGATGTAGAACTCAATAATGACAAATTCGCAATCGGATAGGTATTCGTTGCGGCCGCAAAGACCAAAACAGTAGAAATAAAGCCAAATAATGAACGAAAAAACAAAAACTTAGGTTGTGCTCCTATGAGAGGTACCTTCTCCTTTTTACAAAGAATTGCCATGATCAATGCAGCAATCAATGAAAAGTAAAACGTACGTTCAAAGCTGCTTAAATAGTAAAGCACTTTTCCTAATGCCTGCTGTGAGGAAAAGAGAAAGGAAGTCAACAGCAGAAAGAAGACTCCCTTTTTGATATTTTCGCTTTGCAAGGAATTACCCTTTTTTATTTGCCTTATGTTCAACTAGCATTTTGGCAATTTCCTCTTTTGCCTGCTGTGCATCATTATTTTTTACTTGATGACGGAACAATGAGCTTAGCTCCATTTCCATGCTGGCTTTATTTACTCGCAGATCAGCACTAGCTTGATCATTATAGCGAGCACGAATTTGTTTTTCTAATTCTTCCATGCTCTCTGGAACAACAAAAACAGCTAAGGCATCCGGATAACGAAGTTTGATCTGTCCAACGCCTTGTGCTTCGACTTCCAGTAATACATTCTTTCCGATCTTCAACAAAAAATCGATATAAGCCAACGGTGTACCATAGTAATAGCCGTCAAATTGCGTATATTCGAGCAGCTCACGAGAACGCACCGCGTCGGCAAATGTTTTACGGTCTACAAAATAGTAATCGATGCCATCTTTTTCTGCCTCTTTCTTAGGACGTGTTGTCATGGAAATCGAATAGAACAGCTGCAAGCTTTCATCCTCCAACAGACAATCACGTATTGCGCCTTTTCCAACGCTGCTGGCACCAGTTAACACTAATAACGTACCCTTACTCATGTGGTTTCCTCCCTATTTGATCAGCGTAATCTGATCACGGTCCTTATACAAGAATTTTACACCATTTTCATCTAATAAAACAGTTTCTTCCGTATAAATATAATAATCTTTTGTCTTGCATGGAACAAGAACATTCAGTTCTAAGGCATAGGTTGTTCCATTATCCAATTCTACATCTCCTTTAACAGGTATTGCAGCCT
Organism: uncultured Erysipelotrichaceae bacterium; assembly: GCA_949296305.1. Classification (GTDB taxonomy): domain Bacteria; phylum Bacillota_I; class Bacilli_A; order Erysipelotrichales; family Erysipelotrichaceae; genus Merdibacter. The sequence continues at coordinate 22,766 of CASFOT010000022.1, read as the reverse complement.
GCTGATTCCATAAACCGATCGTAGGCCCTGGCCCATGACCATACATGTTGCATGGATGGGAATATAACGTTGCCTGGATTCCTTCTGCTTTTGCTTTTTCCAGTGATTCCAACAAGACTTCATTACCTGTTTTTCCTGCCTTCATACACGCACGTACGATATCCTGGAAACGGTTATTGACCTTCATTCCATGCAGCAGATCTTCAGGAACAGAGTCTTCTCCTTCCTTGGCTACATAAGCTAATCGCTGCGTATCCGTGCATAAATTCATGTAACGGATCCCAAAATCACAATGCAGCAGATCGCCGCGACGGATCACGCCCGTAATACGCGGATTGTCATCACCTTCCCGCTGCAGATCCAGCGTTGGTTCAAACCAGTACTCTAAACCAAGGTCCTTTACGCTTTGCATCATGAAAAACTCCAGGTCTTGTGTCGTTGTTACATCTGGTTTTACCACTTCTGATGTGTACATGGCATTCATGACAGAAAAAGCAGTTTCTACCACTTCGGGAATCAATTCCAATTCAGTCGGTGTACGAAGTTCCATTAGTTTGATTGCCAGCAGATCGTCACTGATCATGCGGTCTAACCATTTTTCATCCAGTTCTTTCATCCAAGTCGTGTAGATGCCCATGCTCAATCCATCTCCGAATGCAAAATCAGCAGAGGCGTTGATCGCAATTTTTTTAGGATCATATTGTTCTAATAAGCGCTTGAATGCTTCCATCTGCGTTTCTTTTCCAAACTGCCAATACGGTGTATAATATTGAGCTAAATGCTCGTCCGGCATGCTTAATGAATATCGAATCACATCATCACCATCTTTTACGAAAGCAAACATCGTTATTCTTCTTGCCGTTGGATATTGAGCAGGTGTCAAAGCACGAAAAGTCGGATCTTCATTATATTCCTTTGAAGCATGGATCCAAAGATCTGATTCGCTTTCCATCATCACTTTTGGCAAGATCATCTCCAAACGTTCTTTTAAGCACTGATTTCTTAACTCATATTGTTCTTTTACACTTCGAATTTTCATATCGTTCCTCCTTTATATGAAATAAGGCACACAGTTTCCTGTGTGCTTTATTTCATACGCCTATCAGTTCGATAGGCGCAGAGTTTCACATCTTTATCTTACTCAAAGTAAGCGTGAGTCAGATCATAGTGTCCTTCTGGAGAAGAAGAGATATTTGTCAGGTTCTTCACCTTCAGGAATGGCTCCGTATATCCAAACAGAGGGATAATGTAGCCTTCAGAAACAAGGTATGCTTCTGCTTCATGCAGTTTTTCCATACGTTCTTGTCCGCTTAACAAGTTAGCTTCATTCATCATTTCTTCAAATTTAGAATCATCAACTGTGTTACCAGCAGTAGATGCACCCATGTACATGGACAGATAGCACATAGGATCTAAGTAGTCAGCGGTCATTGCATGACGTGCCAATTCAAAGTTACCAGCATCACGATCACCGAAGAATGCTTCTTTTTCATAACCGTAGATATCTAAGTCAACATAGATCTCTTTCAAAGAGTTCTGCATAGCTTCTGCAACTGCTTTATGAGTAGCCAAGTTGTTGTACTTGTACTCGATCTTCAACATATTGTCTGCATTGTATCCTTTAGATTCCATGATTGCTTTTGCAGCTTCTACATCGTCTTCGATCAGATGTCCACCAGCTTCATAGAAATCATTTCCTTCTGCATCAGGGATACCGCTAGGGATCAATGCATACAGATCATAAGAATAGTCATCACCGTAACCAAATGCATTACGAGCAGCTGTACGGCCGATTGCCATAGAGATTGCCTGACGGATCTCAGGATCTTTCAGTGCTGCCAAACCATCAGTAGAACCATTATTTTCTTTACCTGCATTTACCAATACATAGTAGTTACATACAAATGGATCTACTTTATATACATGGCCTTGTAATTGTTCGTCTTTGTTTACCTGTTCAACGTTAACTGCTGTAGCGAAATCAACTTCACCAGAGATGAATGCCTGCGTCTGTGCTTCCAAGTCTGACATTACTTTGAATTCCATTGTTTCCAGTTTTACATTTTCTGCATCAGCATAGTTTTCGCTCTTCTTCAGAGTGATTGCATCTTTGATGTTTACACCAGTGATTTCAAATGCACCGTTTGTAACGATTGGATTGTCTTCGCTGACACCTTTAGATGCCCATTCAGAACTGCTTACATCGTTTCCTACTTCTGCTTTGTTTACAGGGTAGAATACTGTATTAGTCAACATAGATGTGAAGTAAGGTGCAGCCATTTTCAATGTGATTTCGATCGTTGTGTCATCTACTGCACGAACACCCATGTTTGCTTCCAAATCTGCCATATCTGTATATGGTCTTTCTTCTTCTTTACCAGTTTTTTCATTAAGGACCATATGTGTTGTACCTTCAATGTAGTTATACATGAAGTTCGTATAATAACCCTCAGTTGTCATGGCACGCATCCAAGACCATACGAAGTCTTCTGCAGTCAATGGTGTACCATCGCTCCAAGTTAACCCCTCTTTGATCTTGATCGTATAAGTCAATCCATCATCACTAATTGTTGGCAGGTCAGTTGCCAAGTTAGTAATGACGTTTCCATCTTTGTCCAGCTTGTACAGACCATCATAGCACTGTGCCAATACGTTTGCAGTGATTGAATCATCTACGATTGCTGGATCTGGCAATGCAAAATCGCCACCGACAGCAACTACTAAACTTGTTTTACCAGATTCAGCAGTGATGTCGCCGCTTCCTCCACAACCAGCTAAAGTTGACGCAACCATTGCGAGAGCTGCTGTGGAAGCTAATAATTTTTTCATAATCTTTTCTCCTTTCCTAGATTCTCCTAGTTTTCATCATACATGAAACATGATACCAGACGTTCGCCGACTCGAATTGTTGGCGGCTTCGCCTGTGCACATCTTTCTGTAGCATTCGGGCAGCGTGTACGGAATACACAGCCGCTCGGTGGATCGATTGGACTTGGTAATTCTCCCTCCAACACGATTCTTTGTTTTTCACGGGCCGTTTTCGGATCTGGAATTGGCACAGCCGATAACAAAGCCTGTGTATATGGATGAAGCGGACGATGATATACTTCATCGCTGTCCCCCACTTCTACCAAGTGACCTAAGTACATGACGCCGATTCGGTCAGAAATATGTTTGACCATGCTCAAGTCATGCGCAATGAACAGATAAGCGATTCCCATTTCTTTCTGAATATGTTCTAGCAAGTTGATGACCTGTGCCTGAATGGACACATCCAATGCGGAAATCGGCTCATCGCAGACGATGAATTTTGGATTCAGCGCTAGTGTACGGGCAATACCGATACGCTGACGCTGGCCGCCGGAAAACTCATGCGGATAACGGCGGATATGATCCGGTTTCAAACCTACGATCTCTAACAATTCACGTACCCGGTTTTCACGTTCTTCTTTTGTGTTGTAAATGTTATGAATGTCCATTGGTTCACGAATGATCTCTCCAACGGTCATACGCGGATTCAAGCTCGCATATGGATCCTGAAAGATCATCTGGACATTTCGACGGAATTCTTTTAAAGCATCTCCCTTAATAGAAGTGATGTCTTTACCTTTATAATAAATCTTTCCTTCTGTCGGATTATAGATTTTTACGATGGCACGGCCAGTTGTACTCTTACCACAACCGCTTTCACCTACGAGACCAAACGTCTCGCCTTCCAAGATTTCAAAGCTGACGCCATCAACAGCTTTAACTGCTTTCTTCGGTTTAAATAATCCACCACCGGCATTGAAGTGAACCTTGAGGCCTTCCACACGAAGAATGGGTTCCTTTTTATTTTCTTCGCTCATGGTCTACTCTCCTTTCCCTTGTGCATATGGATGATTTAACCAGCAGCTACAGAAATGTGTTTCACTAAACTTCTCTACCTGAGGCATTGCCATCTTACACACCTTCATTGCCTGTTCACAACGATCTGCGAATGGGCAGTTATTTTCAATATTCAATAAATCTGGCGGTGAACCAGGAATTGGATGTAGTTCTTTTCGTTCAACCTCATCTGGGTTCGAGATACAGCTCAGCAATCCCTTTGTATATGGATGTTTTGGAGAATAGAAGATCTCATCTGTAGTTCCTTCTTCTACGATCTTTCCGCCATACATGATTGCGATACGATCACAGATACTTGCAACGACACCTAGATCGTGCGTGATCATGATGATTCCGGAATCAATCTCATCCTTCAGATTGCTGATCAATTCCAGTACCTGTGCCTGGATCGTCACGTCCAATGCAGTTGTCGGCTCATCGGCGATGATGATCTTAGGATCACATGCCAACGCGATCGCAATGATGATACGCTGACGCATACCACCAGAGAACTGGAATGGATACTGACGAATACGTGTCTCCGGTGAAGGAATACCTACTTTCCGCATCAGTTCGATCGCGCGGTCAATTGCTTCCTTCTTTGAAATACCCGGGTTATGATTCATGATTGGCTCAATGAGCTGTGTCTGAATGCGAAGAACCGGATTTAAGAATGTCATCGGATCCTGGAAGATCATGGCCATATCATTTCCGCGGATACGATCCATTTTCTCTTCATATTCTTTTTTATCTTTAATAATCGCTGGAGAGATCTCTTCTCCATCAATTGTGATCGAACCATCCGTGATCGTACCGTTCTGCGCCAACAGTCCCATAACTGAGAACATCGTCTGGCTTTTACCAGAACCAGATTCACCAACGATTCCTAATACTTCACCTTTATCTACATGCAGGCTGACATCACGCACGGCCCGTACGACTCCATTATCAGTCGTAAACTGTGTAGTCAGGTGTTTTATATCCAACATTGCCATTGAAACGATCCCCTTCCTACTTCTTCTTCGGGTCTAAGGCGTCACCCAAACCATCACCGATAAAGTTTAATGCCAACATAGTCAAGCAGATTGCAAGCGTCGGCCAGATAACCTGCATCGGTGCTGTTGTCATAAAACGTTTTGCATCATTTGCTAACGTTCCCCAGCTAGCATTTGGTGCAGGAACACCGATACCAAGGAAACCGAGGAATGCCTCATTAAAGATTGCACTTGGAACCAGCAATGTAACAGATACGATGATCGGTCCCATGCTGTTGATGATCAAATGCTTGAACAGAATACGTTTCTTGCTGGCACCCAAAACAAATGCTGCCAAAGAAAATTCTTGTTCTTTCAAGGTCATGACCTGTGCACGTACCTGACGAGCCATGCCCATCCAGCTGGAAATACAGATACCCAGCAAAATCGATCCCATGCTTGGCTGCAATACAACAGTGATCAAGATGATATACAGCATATCAGGAATCGAATACATCGCATCGACGATGCGCATCATGACCATGTCGACCTTTCCGCCAAAATAACCTGCAATTCCACCATATGTAACACCAAAGCACATTGAAATGGCTGCAGCCGCAAAACCTACGACCAATGAGATCCGTCCACCCATCATGACACGTACCAACAAATCACGGCCTAAATAGTCTGTACCCATCGGATGTGCAAGAGAACTGGATTGGCTGATCGCGCTCAGATCTTGTCCATCATATGTGTAACTTGAAAAAATCGGAACAAAAATACACATCAGGATCATGACGATCAAGAAAATTAAACCAGTCATTGCCATTTTATTTTTCTTAAAACGACCCCATGCGTCTTTAAAATACGTTTTGCTTTCATAAGCAATTTTCTCTGCGTTTTTGCTGGATTCATCTAATTTAACGAATAAATCCGGCGTTGGTTCAAACACGGCCTCCGCACTCACTGTTGTTTCGGGAGCTGCTGAGATTTCTGTTTTTTTCTTTTTAAACATACGCTTTCTCCTCCCTTACTTCAATTTGATGCGTGGATCGACGATTGCTGAAATAATATCCGTCAAAATATTAAATGTAATGATCAAAGCGCCTAAAAACAGGGTCAGACCCATGATCATCTGATAATCGCGGTTTGAAATGTTTGAAACAAATTCACGTCCAGTTCCTGGAATCGAGAATAAAGTTTCAACAACAAAACTACCAGTCAGCATGAACGCAAATGCCGGCCCGGCATAAGTTACAACAGGCAGCATTGCATTCTTCAATGCATGCTTGATTACAACCTTTTTATATGGCGTACCTTTTGAACGCGCCAAAATAATATAATCTTGCTTCATGACCTCCAGCATTGAACTTCTCGTTAATCGAGCGATCATGGAGATCGGATATAATGATAATGCGATTACCGGCAATACATAATTCTCTGGCGTTCGCAAACCGACGAAAGGCAACAAGCGTAATTCAACACCAAACAAGATGATCAAAAACATACCTAACAAAAATGAAGGTACGCTGACACCGATCGTAGCGACAAACATACATAAATTGTTTATCCATTTCTTGCTGGAAAGTGCTGCGGTCGTTCCCAATGTAATACCGACGATCAGCGCAAACAGAAAAGTGATTCCACCTAATCGTGCGGTTACCGGGAATGTCATTGCAATTGTTTCGTCAACATAGACACCTTCTTTAATATAGCTTTCACCAAAATCACCATGCGCCAATCTTCCTAGATAAGCAGTATACTGGTCAAAGACCGGATCATCCAGTCCATATTTGATTCTGGCTAATCGCTGTGCTTCTTCTGTACGATAACGTTCACCACTTACTGGAGAACCAGGTACTGCTTTCATCAAAAAGAAAGTAGCACTGCCTAATACAAACAGAGTGATGAAGCCAATCAATACACGTTTTAACACATACTTAAACATACATCATCAGTTCCTTTTCTTAGTATAGTGTAAAGAATACACCATTTTTTGAAAATTTTCAATATTTCGTGCAAACGATTTACATGAAAATCCCACAATTATTTTCATTTTTTATGAAATGTATACAAAATATTTACAAAATTAAACATAATGTTCACGATTTATACACATTTGTGCATAATTTATGAATCAAAAAGAATCTGTCTACAAATAATCAACAGATTCTTTACACATGTTACTTTTTATGATGCAATACGCTGGTTACTTGATAACCGTTTTTTGTCAGATCTTCTTCCAACGCCGTCGTTTCAAATGAATCGATACGGAAGATGATATCGGCTAATCCGTTTTCATTCTTGTATACACCGATATGGGTAATATTACATCCATTACGGACAAACACTTTGGAAAGCTCTCCGATCGCGCCTAATTCATCTTTTACACTGATCGTGATACGGCTGCCTTCTTCGCGATAACCAAGGATCTCCAGGAATGCATTGAAGACGTCGTTCTGTGTCAAGATCCCGCTGATCTCCCCATTATCATCTACGACTGGCAAACAGCCAATGTCATTTTTCAGCATCATCATAGCAGCGTCCTCCATCAACGCATTTTCATTGATGGTAATGACATTTTTGATCATGATCGTATCCACCGTTGTCTTTGACAACAGATAATTGAGTTCATAAATGCTCAAGCTGGTCGCCTTGCTGGCACCGCTGGATGAAATGACCCCTTCCGTAACCAATCCTACGATTCGTTTCCCGTTAACGACCGGCAGACGGTGCAGTCCCTTCTCGCTCATCAGATCGACCACTTGCGTAATCGTACTTTCCGGTGTGATGCATACCGGATCTTTTGTCATATTTTCCTTAACGTACATGTATTATCCTCCCAGATATGCTTTCTGAATTTGTTCGCTGTTTGCTAATTCTTCACCGCTTCCGCTTAATACGATATTTCCTGTTTCCATGACATACGCGCGATCACAGATCGACAATGCCATACGCGCATTTTGTTCAACGAGCAAGATCGTCGTCCCTTGTTTGTTGATTTCTTGAATGATGCGGAAGATCTCTTTTACCAAGATTGGGGCAAGACCCATGCTGGGTTCATCCAGCAATAAGATCTTTGGCCGTGCCATCAGCGCTCGTCCCATGGCCAGCATCTGCTGCTCACCGCCAGACAAGGTGCTGGCATCCTGAGAACTGCGTTTTTCTAAGATTGGGAAACGCTCATAAACATTCTGCAGATCTGCTTTGATCCCGTCTTTATCTTTTCTCAGGAAAGCCCCCATCATCAAGTTTTCATATACGCTCAAACCAGAAAACACGCGACGTCCTTCTGGTACTTGTGTCAGTCCCATTGCAACGATATTTTTTGCGCTTTCTTTTTCGATCGATTTTCCTTCAAATAAGATCTCGCCTTTGCTTTTTTTCAGGATCGAACTGATTGCGTGCAGCAATGTGGTCTTTCCGGCACCATTTGCACCGATCAAAGCAACGATCTCGCCTTGATTTACTTGCAAATCCACACCTTTTAAAGCATGGATCACACCATAGTGAACATGCAGGTCTTTAATCTCTAACATCGCCATATTAGATCTCCTCCCCGAGATACGCCTTGATGACGAACTCGTTATTCTTGATTTCCTCTGGCACACCATTCGCAATACATTTTCCATAATCTAATACGTAAATGCGTTCACAGATCCGCATGACCAAAGACATATCATGTTCGATCAAAACAATCGTTATACGGAAATCATTCTTGATCTGATGGATCAGATTTGTCAGATCTGCCGTCTCCTGCGGATTCATGCCCGCTGCTGGTTCATCTAAGAACAAGATCCGTGGTTTTGCGGCCAAGGCTCTGGCAATCTCTAAGCGGCGCTGTTCACCATAAGGAAGATTATCTGCACGTTCATTCCGTTTTTCATATAAACCTACTACTTTCAATAAATGAAGCGCCTCTTCTTCTACACGTTTTTCTTCCTTATAATAGGAAGGAAGACGGAGGATGGCAGACAAAGAACCATAATGGATATCTTTATGCATGGCCACTTTTACATTATCCAGCGTAGTCATCGATTTAAACAAACGAATATTCTGAAATGTACGAGCCAAGCCCATCTGCGTAACTTTATATGGCTTCAATCCACCGATCGAAGTCATTTTCCCGTTGATGTTTAACTCAATGGTTCCTTCACTAGGTTCATAAACACCCGTCAATAAATTGAACAGTGTCGTCTTCCCGGCACCATTTGGTCCGATGAGACCGATCAGTTCACCTTCATTGATCTCCATGCTGACATTGGAAACGGCGCAAAGACCACCGAAATTCTTAGTCAGTCCCTTTACACTTAACAATGTCATTTCTTTTCCTTCTCCTTTCTTTTGCCCTTCAACAACGATGAGAAGGTAAATTCCTTTGTACCTAATAAGCCTTGTGGACGGAAGATCATGATTGCTACCAAGATCACACCGTAGATGACCATGCGGAGGCTGGATAAGCTTTGCAATGCAACATTCAGCACACCGATGAATATCGCTGCGATCACGCTGCCAGTCATAGATCCCATACCGCCAAATACGACGATGACCAAAATATCGATCGATTTATTGAACGTAAACAGATCTGGTTTGATCACATAGAAGTTGCAAGCATATAATGCGCCCGCAACGCTTGCCAAGATCGCTCCGATCACGAATGCAGTTGTTTTATAACGTGTTGTGTTGATTCCCATCGCTTCAGCAGCTATCTCATCTTCACGAATGCTGATGCAGGCACGTCCTTGACGGCTGCGTCCGAAATTTGTAACGATCATAATGCTGATCACCATCAATATGAACAGCAATGGGAACGTCGTCAGCTTTTTGATGCCCGCTAATCCAGCAGCACCATTGGTAATATCCATATTCAATACGATGATACGAATGATCTCTGCAAAGCCTAAGGTTGCGATCGCTAAGTAATCACCACGCAGACGCAATGTCGGCAGACTGACGATCAAAGCTGCTATGATCGAGATCACGATACCGATCGCAACACCGAAAGTAAAGCCCATCATATTTCCCATGGAACGCACCATGATACCGGCACTATAAGCGCCGATACACATAAAACCGGCATGCCCCAATGAGAACTGACCACATACGCCGATTACCAAATTTAATGAAACAGCTAAAATAATATTGATTCCAATATTAAATAATGTGATCTGATAATAACTGCCAATGATCCCCACACTCATCAAAAGGGAGATCAACGTAAAGATTGCTGCTGAAAAGACGATCCAGCATATGTTCAATTTTGAAAAATATCGCTTCAGCATCTTCTACACCTTCTCTTTCACATTCTTGCCAAATAATCCTGCCGGCTTGATGATCAAGATCAAGATCAAGATCACATATACGATGGCATCTTTATATAAAGAAGATCCATAAGCAATGACAAATGTTTCTGCAATACCGATCGACAGACCGCCGACCATCGCCCCAGGGATGATACCAATGCCGCCAAATACCGCCGCAATGAATGCTTTCAAACCTGGTGTCATACCCATCAACGGGTTGATGGAATTATAATACACGCCGACCAATACACCGGCAGCGCCCGCTAATAAGCTTCCTAATAAGAATGTAAATGAAATGGTTCGATCGACGCTGATCCCCATCAGCTGAGCAGCATCTTCATCTACACTGACAGCACGCATCGCTCTTCCCATTTTCGTTTTGTTCACGATATAAGTTAAAGCTAACATCAAGATGATCGTCACTACAAAGATCAAGATCTGTTGAGAACTGATACGGACGCCTCCTAAAGTAATCGTCATATTTCCTAACAATCCCTCTGGGAACGTTTTAACCTCGCTGCCTGCTAAAAACTGTGTTCCATACTCTAAGATATAACTTACACCCATGGCAGTAATCAATGCAGTGATCCTGGTCGCATGACGAAGCGGTTTATAGGCGATCCGCTCGATTGCTACACCAAGCACACCGCAAAACAACATGGCGATGATCAGTGCAAGAAAGAAATTCAAATGAAAATATCTTGTTGCATAGAAAGCGACAAATGCGCCCAGCATATAAATATCCCCATGCGCAAAGTTGATCAGTTTGATGATGCCATAGACCATCGTATAACCCAAAGCGATCAACGCATAGATGCTTCCTAGTGATAATCCATTTACCAACTGCTGCAAAAACTGTGTCACTATGCTCTCTCCTTTCCTTATTTATCAACAAAAAATGGAGAAAGAACGTTCTTTCTCCACATGTTCCTAGCGTAATTCTATTCTCCCAGGTTTACTTTGATCGTATTTTCCTGTACACCATCCACCAGTTCAACGACTAAAACATCTTTGATTGGTGTATGTGTTTCGTCAAATGTGAAGCTTCCTGTCAGTCCAGTAAACTCGATATTTTTGATTGCTTCATTCAGCTTTTCACCAGTTGCTCCAGCTGTTTCTAATGCCTGTAAAGCAAGATTTGTTGCATCATAAGCCAATACGGAGAACATATCTGGTTCTTCATTGTACTCAGCCTTATATGCTTCAATGAAATCTAACAATTCCTGAGATGCATTAACGGTTGTATATGCTGTTGAAAAATAAACATCATTCAATGCTGTTGTACCAGCTAATTCAGCCAATTTAGGTGAATCCATACCATCCGCGCCTAAGATCGGCTGATCCAATCCAGCAGCACGTGCCTGTTTAACGATCAATCCTACTTCTCCATAATAACCTGGCACATACAATACATCGAAATCCGTATTTGCCAAATTCGAAAGTACTGCATTGAAATCTGTATCACCTTGTACATAGTTTTCTTCTGAAACAATTTCCCCGCCTAATGATACAAAATAATCTTTAAAGCTTTCTGCCAAGCCCTTTGCATAATCATTTGCACTATCTGAATAGATAACTGCCTTTCTCTTTCCTAAATCATCATAAGCAAATTTAGCCATTGCATTTGCCTGTGTCTGATCTTCAAAGCAGACACGCCATGCATACGGATATGCTTCACCTGTATTACTATCGATCATACCGTTGATCTGAGTAACAGCCGGGCTGATTACTGGTACCTGCGCATCAGATGCAACTGGATAAGTAGGCAGAGAATCGCCTGAAGTTGCAGGACCGATCTGGAAGGCAACACCTTCTTCAGTCATCAATTTTGTTGCGATTGAAGTTGCTTCCATCGAATCGCTCTTGCAATCCTGAGAGATTACTTCAATCGTATACTTGCTGTTTTCATTTTCGTTGTACTGCTTGATGGCTAGCTGGCTCCCCTTTTCCATTGCTAGACCATAGGTTGCCGTGTTTCCGCTCAGCTCATAGTTCAATCCTACTTTTACCGTGTCTCCATCGTTGAGCTCAACGGATGAACCAGAACCGCTTTCACCACACCCAGCCAATACTGTCAATGCCATTGCACCAACAGCTACTAATTTTGGAAATTTCTTCATATGAATCGCTTCCCTTTCTTAACACTCATTTCCTATTTATACCATCTATAAAAATAGATTGTTGATATAAGTATAAATTGTTTATACGTTAAATTCAAGGCGTTTCTCACAAACAAATAACATTATTTTCATAAATTTCTCATTTTTTGTAAATATTTCTTAAGTTTGTTTCAAAATGTGTGAAAACTTTTATCTTTTTTTATAAAAACCATCTATATTTCATATAAAATTTCTTGTATCTCTTTTTGTTTTATGACATAGTATAGAACAGTTATCAGTTAGTAAGGAGGAAAGTGACTGCTGATGATGAGCGCCTGGACCTACAGGGTTGACGAGGTTGACAGTGATCGAAAGACTCGGCGGGTACTGTCACGGTATGAGGTGGATCGTAAGAACGGATGACAAAAAGCAAAGCACGCAACAAAACATCGTTCCTCACCCATGATTTTAATCATGTTTCTATGTATCATAAAATAATCATCAATCAATACCCACGCTGTGTAAACAGTTCTTTTTATGATGCATTCTGCACATAAAAGCCATCATTGATCTAATCGTTTTTAAAACAATTGTTTTTATCATGGCTTTTTCGATCATCAGATATAGGAGGAATAAAACATGTGTGGAATTGTCGGCTATAGTTCTCTTAAAACGAATGCCGTAGATGTTTTGCTGCAAGGTCTTGCCACATTAGAATATCGTGGATATGACTCAAGCGGAATTGCAGTTTTTGATAACGATCAATTAAATATCATCAAAAGCAAGGGAAAAGTTTCATTGTTAAAAGAAAAAGTACTCAAACACCATTTGCATGCCAGCAATGGGATCGCGCATACTCGCTGGGCAACTCACGGCGAGCCAAATGAAATCAATGCACACCCTCACCATCAAGGAAGCGTTACACTGGTACACAATGGGATCATCGAAAATTATCATGAATTATCTTTGCAACTGATGCAAGAAGGATATCAGTTTCATACACAGACCGACAGCGAAGTTGCCTGTGCCTGCATTGATGCGGCATATCAGCAAACGAAAGATCCACTGGCTGCTTTGCAAGCTGCACAAACCCAATTAAAAGGTTCTTATGCGTTTGCCATCTTATTTGACGAATATCCAGAGGATGTCTATGCGATGCGTTTCGATTCTCCTTTGATTCTTGCACAAGACGACACCGCTTCTTACCTTGCCAGCGATATCCCTGCACTGCTGCCTTATACCAAACAGTATGTCGTTCTTGAGCAACACGAAATTGCACATTTGCACAAAGCGGCAATCCATTTATATGATGCCCATGGAAATGAAAAAGAACCGTCTTTTCAGACCACAACGATGGATGTGCAGGCAATACAAAAAAACGGTTATGCCCATTTTATGTTAAAAGAAATCCATGAAGAACCACAAGCAATTAAAGATACGCTGCATGCCTTTATTCATGACGGCATTCACAGCAACCTTGAACGGCCATTTGATTATGCTCGTTATGAACAGATCATGATCGTAGCCTGCGGAAGTGCATATTATGCTGGAATGATCGCGAAAGAACTCATCGAATCAGAAGCACGGATGCATGTTCAAGTAGAAGTGGCCAGTGAATTCCGTTACCGCAACCCATTATTAGACGAACGTACCTTGGTCATCCTCATTTCACAAAGCGGGGAGACCGCTGACACTTTGGCAGCTTTGAAACTTGCCAAGGAAAAGAAAATTGATACGCTTGCAGTGGTCAATGTCATCGGCAGTTCGCTGGCTCGCGAGGCAGCCTTCGTCGCTTATACGATGGCCAAAGCAGAAATTGCCGTTGCAACCACAAAAGCATATGCAGCACAAGTTGCCTTGCTTTCTTGTTTAGCGTTAAAATTTGCACTGCTTCATGGAAATATGACAAAAACCAGAAAAGAACAGATCATCACACAGCTTCATCAGCTGCCTGATTTGCTTGAAGAAATGCTCGAAAAAGATGATTGGAGCGAAAGTGCCCATCGATTAGCAGATCATGAACACATCTTTTTTATCGGACGCGGGCTAGATCATGCGCTATGCATGGAAGGCTCCTTAAAGTTAAAAGAAATATCCTATATTCACAGCGAAGCCTATGCTGCAGGTGAATTAAAACACGGTACGATCTCACTAATCGAGCAAGGAACGCCCGTCATCGCAATTGCCAATGAAGCTGCTTTGTTCGATAAGACCATCAGCAACATTCGTGAAGTAAAAGCGCGCGGTGCACAGGTCATTTTAATCTGTCGCCAAGATTTCCATGTACACAAAGAACTATTTGATCATTTGATCACAACACCACCGCTGGATCGGATGGTACAAACGATCTTAACCGTACTGCCTTTACAAATGATTGCCTATCAAACGGCATTGTTGCGTGGATGTGAGATCGATAAACCGCGGAATCTGGCAAAATCAGTAACAGTCGAATAGGTATTTAATGTCAGAAACTTCCTATTTTCCTTTCATTTTTGCTGACATTGAATATATAGAGAGAAACCCTTTCAATGAAAAAACATCGGCATCCCGATGTTTTTTCATCTTTTAAAAGAAAATGGAGAAAGCAATATCCGCCATGCCATTAAAGATCAAATTGCGAAGCGTCAACAACGGACCATTGATCACATTCGAAAACAACAGCAAAAAGATAAATAAGGATAGAAACTGTTCATTCCGCATGAACCATTGAAATACAGAATCCGGCAATAAACCATATAAGATCTTTGATCCATCTAAGGGCGGAACCGGGATCATGTTAAAGATTGCCTGGCCTAACGATAATAATGCGGTATAATTCAACAGCTCACTGAGATAATGAAAAATTTCTGTGATTGTCTGATTAGCAGGAATCAGATAACTGTAACGAATCAAAGCTACGACTGCAAGAACACACAAAAAAGACAAAACAAAATTGATCAAGGGTCCCGCAAAAGCAGTCCAAACGATTCCTGTCTTAGGATCCTTGTAATAGCTGGCATCCACACGGACCGGTTTCGCCCACCCAAATCCAACGAATAATAAAGCTAATGTGCCAAACGGATCCAAATGGCGCAATGGATTTAAAGAAAGACGCCCGTCTTCTTTTGGTGTAGGATCTCCTAATTTATAAGATACATATCCATGTGCCATCTCATGAAGGGTGACACTGATCAAGATTGCAGGCACGATATAGATCCATTGATCAAAATTCATCCGCTTTTACCTCCTTTGATTATATAAACCATATTATAGAAAGAACTGTATTACTTTGCAACCTATACCGTACACAGCTTTATCTTCTATTGGTTTCCAAAAGCTTTTTCCGGTATAATAAAACTATAAGATGAAGGGGGGATCCTATGCGTATCTTGATAGCAGAAGATGAACGAGAATTAAATGAACTGATTACACAACGTTTGATCAAGGAACACTACAGTGTAGACGCTTGTTATGATGGCGAAGAAGCGTTAGATTATTTGCGCATGGCCGATTATGATGTACTGATCTTAGATATCATGATGCCAAAGATCGACGGACTCACCGTATTAAAACAGCTGCGTGATGCGAATGATCCAATTGCTGTTTTATTATTAACTGCAAAAGACAGCATCGATGATCGTGTCAAAGGATTAGATGCAGGAGCTGATGATTATCTTATCAAGCCATTCGCTTTTGAAGAGCTGTTAGCACGTCTGCGTGTATTGCTTCGTACCCCGCAGCAAAAACAAAATATACTTCGGATCAGTGACCTTCAAGTGTTTTTGGATACTCATCAAGTCATGCGGGGCGGCAAAGACATCCCTCTCTCTTCTAAAGAATATACGCTCTTATGTTATATGATGCGCAATGCAGGCCATGTATTAACAAGAGAGCGCTTAGAGCAGCATGTCTGGAATTATGATTTTACCGGCGCCTCCAATGTGATCGATGTGTACATTCGGCATTTACGCAAGAAAATTGATGACGGTTTCGATCAAAAGCTGATTCATACGATTCGCGGACATGGTTATGTGCTGAAGGAGAACACATGACACACTTATCAATCAAAGCACGGCTTACCATTCTATATACCGGTATGATGACTCTTCTCGTTTTGATCGTCATCAGCGTTTTATTTGCATTTGGCTCACAGGTGATCTTAACCGATACCAAAGACTTGTTACAGGAACGTGTTTCTTCTTCTTTTGATCATATCCGTTTACAGAATGAACAGTTTGTCTATGATTCGGATCTTTTGCAGATCGAAGATGGCGTCTACCTTTCTATTTATGATACGAATGGTGAACTGTTATATGGCCGTCTGCCTTATCATTTCACTTATGATTTATCTTTCTCGATCGATGAATTACGTCGTATCGACACCGATTCGCTTTCATATTACGTATTAGATATGACTTATTTATTAGACGAAGAACAGCCGTTGATCATCCGCGGGGTCATTTCGATCACAGATGCCGAACGAAATCTTCATTTCATCCTGCAAATTGCACTCATATTGTTCCCGCTCTTTATATTGATCAGCATGATCTTTGGTTATTTGTTAAGCAAACGTGCGTTGACACCGGTCACGCAGATCACAAAGACCGTACGACAGATCCAAAAAGATAAAGACTTGAGCCAACGAGTAAAATTAGGAAAAGGACAAGATGAAATTTATACCTTAGCAGCAACTTTTGATGAACTATTAGAGCGCATCGAAAAACTGATCCAACGAGAGCGACAGTTTACCAGTGATGTATCTCATGAGCTCCGCACACCGCTGAGCGTCATGATGATGCAATGTGACTCCCTGCTTGCACAAGAGGATCTTCGTGTAGAAACACGTGAACAGATTGAGCGTCTGCAAGAACGCGTGCGTGCACTTTCTTCCATGATTGCTCAATTGCTGCAGTTATCGCGAGCAGACCAAGGAAGAGAACAGTTAAATAAAGAAACCTTTTCGATCAGTGATCTGTGCGAGACCATCGCTGAAGAATATGCTGAAATTGCGGCAGAGTCAAGGATCCAGCTTTTGACACAGATCGAAGATGGATGTATGATCCATGCCGATCAGATGCTGATGATCCGAATGTTGAACAATCTTCTACAAAATGCGATCACCTATGGCAAGGAAGATGGTCATATCTGGTTTTCTGTTTATCAAGACAAACAGCTGATCATCAAGATCAAAGATGACGGAATCGGCATCAGTCAAAAGCATTTGCCGCTCATATGGAATCGTTTTTTCCAAGCAGATCCATCACGCAGCCATTTTGACAGTAACGGATTAGGTCTGTCAATGGTTCGTTGGATCGTCGAAGCGCATGATGGTACCATTGATGCAGAAAGTCAATTAGGTCATGGAACAATCTTTACACTTTCTTTTCCATTGAATCAAAAAACAATAAAGGAGGAACTATGAATCTCTTAAAAACACGACGGCTTCCTGCCTTCCTATTATCTTTATGCTTGCTTTGTGGTTGCGGCGCAAACGCCATTTCAGAAAAGGAGGCAAAAACCCTCGCATTTGACAGTGTCAATGTTCAAGAGGAAAGCGTCGTTTCCATGAAAGTCGAATCATCAAACTTAGATGGAGAAGATACTTATGTTATTATCTTCCAAACAGCGGATAAAAACTATCAGATCATTTTATCAAAACAAACCGGCGAGATCCTGCGTTCTTCTTATCAAAGCATCGATTCTGTCAGCAGTTCAGAAACAGATCCCACAGATCAAAACGAACAAGAAAGCCCTAGTGAAATCAGTCTGGAACAAGCAAAGACCATCGTATTAAAAGATGCCGGTATCCATGCATCTGCTGCCACATTTACCAAAGAGAAGAAAGATCAAGATCATGGTACGATCGTATATGAATTGGAATTCAAAACGTCCGATACCTATTATGAATATGAAATTTCGATCAATGGCATGATCTTAGAAGTCGATATGGAAATATTTGATTATCGTAGTGCTACCGGTAATGAAATCAGCATGGAAGAAGCTATTCAAAAAGTATTAGCAAAAGTAAAAGGGGCAAGCCGGGAAAATATCCATATCGAAGAGGATTGGGATGATGGCATGCATCTGTTTGAAGGCGAACTCTATTATGATCATACAAAATATGAGTTTGAAATTGATGCAGCCACTGGCACATTGTTGGAATGGAGCATGGAAACACAAGGTTGATATCAATGAATCTTAAAGCATATAAAAAGAATGTGCTTCTGAAAGTACATTCTTTTTATATCTTCTTTCGTTAAAAAGGGATGGCCCATTCCATCCCTTAATAGATTGCTTATTTTGTCTTTTCGACGATTTCGATAAAGCTGTCTGCTTTCAAGCTAGCGCCACCGATCAATGCACCATCGATATCTGGCTGTGCCATATATTCAACGATGTTTCCTGGTTTTACAGATCCACCATACTGAACACGCACTTTTTCAGCAGCTTCTTCGCCATACATTACTTTTACCTGATCGCGAACGATACGGCAGCAGTTTTCAGCAATTTCAACAGAAGCGCTCTTTCCTGTACCGATTGCCCAGATTGGTTCGTAAGCAATTACGATGTTGGCAACACATTCTGGACACAGATCAGCCAAAGAACCTGTCAACTGATCACGGATCACTTTTTCAGATTCACCAGCATCATACTGTGCTTCTGTTTCACCGATGCACAGGATCGGTGTGATGCCTGCTTCGATCAAACGTTTCGCTTTTTTGTTTACTGTTTCATCTGTATCACCAAACATCGTACGACGTTCAGAGTGACCGATGATGCAGTGTGTAACGCCTACTTCCTGCAGCATTGGTACAGATACTTCACCAGTAAATGCACCGCTGTCTTCGAAGTGGCAGTTTTCAGCAGCAATCACCAAGTTCTTAGCTGCTGCTACTGCTGTAGACAATGCAGTAAATGGAGCTCCAATACCAAATGTAGCATTTTCACTCGCTGCTGCAGCGTCTACTGCATCGATGAATTCTTTTGTTTCCTTCATCGTTTTATTCATTTTCCAGTTTCCGACAATAATTGGTTTTCTCATGATCTATTTCCCCTTTTGACTTATTTATCGCTGATTACAGCAATACCTGGCAACTCTTTACCTTCCATGTATTCCAAAGAAGCACCGCCGCCAGTAGAAATGTGAGAGAATTTCTCTTTAAATCCTAACTGGATTGCTGCAGCTGCTGAGTCACCGCCACCGATAACTGTAGTTGCTCCTGGCAATTCAGAAATTGCTGTACATACAGCCAATGTACCTTTAGCAAATGGTTCCATTTCGAATACACCCATAGGACCATTCCATACAACGGTTTTAGCGCCTTCCAATGTTTTCTTGAACAGTTCAACTGTTTTAGGACCGATATCCAGACCCATCCATCCTTCAGGAATGTCTTTTTCGCATACCTGTGTATTTGCATCAGCAGCAAATTTATCGGCAATGACATTATCTACAGGCAATACCAGTTTGTCACCAGCTTTTTCCATGTATTCTTTTGCCATTTCGATCTTATCTTCTTCTAACAAAGAATTACCGACATTTTTACCCTTTGCAGCCATGAAAGTATAAGCCATACCGCCGCCAACGATAACTTTGTCTGCTTTTTTCAACAGGTTATCTACAACAGCGATCTTGTCAGATACTTTTGCACCACCAATGATTGCAATAAAAGGACGCTCTGGTGTATCCACGGCTTTTCCTAACATCGTTACTTCTTTTTCTACCAAGAAACCTAAGCCGTTTTCTTTAATAATGCTAGGGATACCAGCTGTAGAAGCATGTGCACGGTGAACAGAACCAAATGCATCTTCTACGAATACTTCACCTAAGCTTGCCCAATACTGTGCCAGTTCAGGATCATTCTTGCTTTCACCTTTTTCATAACGTGTGTTCTGCATCAATACGATTTCGCCGTCTTTCAGATCAGCAACCATCTTTTCTAGTTCTTCTCCTCTAGTAACTGGGCAGAAGCTTACTTTTGTATCTACCAATTCAGCTAAACGCTCTGCAACGCAACGCAGATCATTTTTAACTTTATCTTCTTCTGTCTTTACTTTTCCTAAGTGAGACATCAGGATGATTCTAGCCTTATTTTCGATCAAATATTTAATTGTTGGTAACGCCTGAACGATACGGTTGTCGTTTGTAATCTTTCCGTCCTTTCTTGGAACGTTGAAGTCACAGCGAACGATGACCTTCTTTCCAGCAACATCAAGGTCTTTTACAGTTCTCTTTGCCATTGTCAAATTCCTCCTTAATTATTGACTGAACATATTATAGCACTGAACATTTTCAAATTAAAGCTTTTCCCATCGTATCTGCTCACTTTTTCACAAAGTGTACACCTGATAAAATCACTGATTTCCATTTCATATTTAAACCATCTGATTTTGTTACCTATTGCATGAAAACCATGGTATTCTATAGAATATATTTATCACTTTTTGGAGGTTCATCATGGATATCACAAAATTCTCTTCTTCCTACTATATACGATTGCTTACACAAGATGACGTAACGATCATTTACCAGCTTTGCAAAGAAAATCAGCTCTATTACACTTACTGTCCGCCTTTTGTCACAAAAGAAGCAATTCTTGAAGAAATGCAGGCACTTCCGGAAGGAAAAACGAACAACGACAAGTATTATTGCGGCTACTTTTTAGATGACCGGCTGATTGCCGTAATGGATCTGATCGACCGATACCCGGATGAAACAAGTGTCTTCATCGGTTTTTTCATGACACAGACGGATATGCAGAACAAAGGGATCGCTTCTCAGATCATTCAAGACCTCGTTGATCATTTAACCAAAGAAGGATACCAGCGCATTCAATTAGCCTGGGTCAAGGGAAATCCCCAAGCCGAACACTTTTGGCTGAAAAATCAATTTATGCCAATCAAGGAAACTACGAGCAATACACAACATTCTGTCATCTTAGCTCAACGGATCTTATGATGAAAAAGCATCTTTAAACGAATCAGAAAATTCAATGGCAATATCCACAATAAAAGATGATAATGTTTAAGTAAATGCTATGAGGAGATGACACATATGATTTATCAAATAACTGCTCCAAAAGAAGCAAACAAACCAATCATTAAAGAATCATTGAAAAGAAGTAATATTAAATATTTAGGAATTTTTAATATTGCTGCATTCATTTTTTGGACGATAATTATATTTTCATGTATTTTTGATGATTCTTTAATCTCTCATTTGTCAAGAGAGATGTATGATGATTATAGACTTTTCATGTCAGCGCAAGAACTACGAGTTACTATATTGTTTATTTATTTAGCATGTCTCCTATTCTTTTCGATCATTCTTCTAATTGTACACTTAATTTATAACAAAATGTGTGCATCCTACCCATATTATAAGTTTGACATTGATCTGAAAAAAGGAACTGTAAAAATCGGAAAGCGCATATTATCGAGAAAAATTTCATGGTGTAAAAGTTTCATGTACAATGATGATACCATTGTTTTAAAACTAAAATCAGATATTTGCAAAGGAATATCTATTATTATTAAAAAAAATGAGTACGTCACTGAAAAAGAATATGATGATTTGCTAATGAAAATGGCAATCGGATAAGGATTTTACAAAAAAAGAGCGATAACGTCTGATGGCTTTTTAAACCCTTCACTTCGTCACAGCTCTTTTATTTATGATAGGGACGATGATTATTGATCATATATGCCCGATAGATTTGTTCCAAGACCAATACCCTGGTCATCTGATGGGTAAATGTGAGATCGCTGAGTTTCCATCGCAGGTTGCTTCGATCAACAACTTCTTTGCTAGGGCCTAAAGAGCCGGCAATCACAAAAACAAGCGTACTGTTTCCTTGTGTCTGTAACTGATCGATCTTTTTGGCAAATCCCTCGCTGTCAAACATCTTCCCCCACAGGTCCAATAAGATCACAAAGTCATTTTCTTTGATCTGCGCCAATAAGCGTCTGCCTTCTTTTTCTTTGACCTGTTCGTTTTCTGCATCACTATTCGTTTGCGGAGCATGCTCATCATTTACTTCTGCGATCTCTACTTTCGTAAAGGGAGATAAACGTTTGCGATACTCGTCGATCAAAGCGAGCATCGCTTTTTCTTTGATCTTCCCGACAGCCAATATTTTGATCATGGCTTACTCATGTCGGATCGGGAATTGTGATGTCAATGCGAGTACTTCTTCACGAAGCGCTTTGATCTCATCACTGCCCGATTCCATCTGCAATGCACGAACGATCCACTCTCCAACTTGTTCAAATTCTTTTTCTTTGAACCCGCGGCTTGTCATCGCTGCACTGCCCAAACGGATCCCGCTCGTTACAAATGGTTTTTCCTGATCAAATGGAATCGTATTTTTATTGCAAGTAATACCTGCTTCATCTAATAATGCTTCGGCTTTCTTTCCGCTCATGCCGATGCTTGCTTTCACATCGACCAACAGCAAATGGTTGTCACTGCCGCCGCTCACGATACGATAGCCATGTTTTTTTAATGTATCTGCCAGTACTTGGCAATTTTTTACGATCTGTTT
>CASFOT010000021.1 GCA_949296305.1 uncultured Erysipelotrichaceae bacterium | reverse complement strand
TTATCATGATCAAGGCGTATTCTTTTCAATGAACGGTTTCACACAGGAAGCAGAGGATCTGGCTGCAGCACACGGCATTCAGACGATTTCTTATGGAGCTCAGCCGATCATGGAACCGATCTATCGTTATATCGTAGACATCGCTCGATGGATCCAAGAGAAGATCTCTTTTGCAGATCAAGAGGAAGTTGCCCGTTTTTACCGTTATCTTCGTCAGGTGATCGTACATGATGATGAACCATCTGCTCATTTTTTACAAGAAGATTATGGCGATGAATGGATGATGCTGGTAGATGAGATCACTGCTGAATTGCTTATGATCAAATCTTCGTTATTTATCACCAATGATCATGGTATCTATATCCATGCATTGAGCAAAGATACATTTCCGATCCAGCATTTCATGCATACAGATAAAGGAATCTGCCAAGTGCACCTGACAAAGAAGAATCGTAAAAAATACCATTATTTTACGGTGAATGACAGTACAAAACGTTTCTATTTTACACGCCCTTCTTTTTTAGAAGATGCACAGCTGTTAGGCGTACGTCCAACCATGCAGCAATCTCTGTTTGACATGAATGAAGAACAACGTGAAAGCATGCTGCAGCTATGTGTACAAGATCAAGGCATCATGCGTTATCTATGCTTAAGCGTAGAAGGAAGACTTTGGATTGATTAAATCTTCCAATAATGTCACATATTAACAATTTCATCTAATTATGCTATTCTTATATGGACTGTAAAAAAACAGAGGTGAAGGTAAATGAAGAAAATATGGAAAAAACCAACCTGGTATTTGTTTTTGTTGTTAGTGATCGTTTCGATTGCTGCTGTCGTACAGGTGGTTATCTTAAATGTGCTGCCAACCTCATATATGGCTGCAGGAATTGCTGTTTTGTTTTTGATCATCGTGTTGTTAAGCTTTATGTTGCTGAACAAACATGTAAATAAAGTGAATCGCGTATTAGGTTCTTTGCTGTCGATCCTTCTTTGTATTGGATTGGTCATTGGCAATTTATATTTGTATAAAACGAATTCATTCATTGAATCGGTAACGCATGATGGAGAACAGAAGCATGAAATTTCTGTTGTAGTGAAACAATCCTATAATGCAGATTCAATTAAAGACCTGAAAGGAACGATTGGGACATCTACATCGATGAATGATGATGTCGTTAATGATTTTATCAAAGATGTAGAAGAAAAAGAGAATCTGGCTGTTGAAACAGAGGATGTAGGTCCGCTGTTGGATATGGTTACTTCATTATATAACGGAAATAACAATGCCATCTTATTAGATGAATCGTATCGTTCCATTATTACAGAACAGGACACATTTGAAAATTTCAATGATGAAACAAAGGTCATCTATACATATACGTATTATACAAAGATTGAAACAGATACGTCATCGGTTGATGTAACCACACAGCCATTTACTGTGCTGGTAACAGGTATTGATACATATGGAAGCATCAGCACAGTATCCCGCAGTGATGTCAATATGATTGTAACGGTCAATCCATTGACTAAATGCATTCAGCTTGTCAGCATTCCGCGTGACTATTATGTAGAAACCGATTGTGATGAAAGCTTAGGCTGCGGCATTGGTCAGATGGATAAATTGACTCATACCGGATTACATGGTGCAGATACGACGCGTGCAACCTTGGAAAAATTGTTTGGCATTGAGATCAATTATACGTTGCGTGTCAACTTCTCTAGCGTACAAAACATTGTCGATGCTTTAGGAGGCATTACCGTGGATAACCGAGACGGTTATGCTTTCAGCATTGGCGGCTATAATTTTACACAGAGCATCATGCAATTGGATGGCGATCAAGCATTGATGTTTTCCAGAGAAAGAAAATCATTTACAGAAGGTGACCGTGAGCGTGGCCGCAACCAGATGCGAGTGATTCAAGGAATGATCGATAAAGCGACTTCGCAAGCCATCTTGACGAATTATCTAAGTTTCTTAGATGCAGTAAGCAATTCATTTGAAACCGATATGAGCTCTTCTGAAATTCGTTCATTGGTCAATATGCAGCTTTCACAAGGAGGCAGCTGGACCATTGGCAGCACGAGCGTAAATGGAACAGGCGGAACCGATTATTGTTATGAATTAGGAAACTATGCTTATGTCATGTATCCAGATACAGCTACGATCAAAGATGCAGTAGAAGCGATGCAGCAAGTAAAAGATGGCGGACAGCCTACCAATAACTAAGAAAAAGCAGTAAGTCATAAATTGATATGAACTTACGAAAGCAGACATACGAAATACAGTTAACTTAAGTTCGTGTACGTTCTATAAAGTAAAAACAGATGATGTTGCGGAAATAATCATTTCCTGACATTATCTGTTTTTGTGTACAGAAAAAGTTATTACAACTTGTTTAATATGAATCTTTGTTCGATGAATATTTAAAAGGTTTTTTTCTGATCATTGATTGAATAAAAAACTTTTCTATTTGGTGAACATCATATAGATATTTTGGGATGATTATCTAGGAATGGTCAGCCTGGATTGAATCGTGTCTATCTCGCTAATAATGTTTGATCTGTGCCTTTCTGGTTATTCTTAGGAGATTGACAGGATAGTATGTTCTTTGAGCTGGGAACCGGTAACCGTAACGGAGGCATCCTTGTGGATGGAGCAGATATTTGACAGAGAAATCTTTTAAGAATTGGGCCTTACCGATGTTTCTTTTTCCCTTGTGTTTACATTGTACTTGGTGACCTGATCAACCATAAAAGAATAATGTTCAAGATTCAGGTGCTTATTTTTCTGTTTTTTTATACAATTCTTAATTCCAATTTAATTTTAGATTTCAGAAAGGAATAATAATTGGTTGAATTTACAAAAAAAGCCGTTGTAAAATAAAGATATAAAGATAATACGTATTAAAGGTTGTTAAAAGGGGGAGGATCATATGTACCAGGTGATTAAAATGGATGGCTTTTTAGAAGAAATTGTAGATGTAACGAAGGGGCCTTATGCTAGAAAATTTTGTTTTTTTCTAGGAGCAGGTGCATCAATCACCTCTGGTATCCCTGCCGCTGTAAAACTGGTTGATCTGTGGGATAAAAAAATAAGGGCACGATTTCCTGCAGAGGACTATGAACAATGGAAGAAAGATAAAAAGATTGACGAAAAGAACAAATACAGCCACTACAGCGATTATTACGAGAAACAGTTTTCTTCTAATCTTGTTGATGGTTATAATTTTCTGGAAAAGATAATGAAAGATGCATCTCCTAGTGGCGGCTATGCCTGCTTATCGTTTTTGTTGACGCAGACCCCGCACAAAGTGGTAATAACTACAAACTTTGATCGTCTGATCGAAGATGCCGTGACTTTGTATGCCCATGAATTCTCGCTGGTAGTCGGTCATGTAGCAATGGCACATTATATCACGAATGAAATCGCGCGTCCAACCGTGGTCAAAATCCATCATGACCTCTTGCTTGACCCGAAAAGTAAAAATGCTGATCTTCAGCAGCTGGATGAACGATGGCAAAAGGCGCTTTCTGCAATTTTTACGGAATACCATCCGATTTTTATCGGGTTTGCTGGTCATGATCCCGACGTAATGGACTATTTAATTAAAAATGCCAAGAGATTTCGGGAAGGGAACGGATGGAAGAGACCTTACTGGACGGTTTATGGAAATGAAAAACCGGAAGGAAAAGTTGAGGACTTTTTGAATGATTCTGACGCATTTTTAATACACAATAATGGATTTGACAAAATGATGGCCAAATTAGCATTGGCTTTACAGATAGATATTCCATCAAAAAAGGATTATCAAGATCAGGCTACAGAACAGTATGATAAATTACAGGATGCTTTTGCAAAGGTGCAGGAAGGAAACAAAACCTCTTCAGGCGATAGAATGGAAGATTCCTCTGCAACTATGGGAGAGAAACCGAAAGATACATCCGTATCGGTAAAAAAGGAGTCTGCTTTCCTTCAGGATCTACGAGAAAAACCAACTACTGATTCATCACAATCTGATAAAAATACATCGGACACAACGCTGTATTTGCATGCTGTAGTATTGCATAACGATAAGCGCTATCAAGAATCGCTTTCCCTATTTCGAGAATTGATTCAAAGAAATCCTAAAAACGCAAAGTATCATAATAGCTGTGGTGTGACACTTCACGAAATGGGTCGGTATAGAGAAGCTCTGGTTGAAAAGCAGAAGGCCGTTGAGTTGGAACCTGACAATGCAGAGTATCATGATAATTACGGTTTTTTGCTTTATTTAATGGATCGGTACGAAGAGGCATTGGTCGAATATCGAAAAGCCTTGGAACTGGAACCAGACAATGCAGAGTATCATAATGCCTGCGGTGATACGCTCAACGAAATGGATCGGTACGAAGAGGCATTGGTCGAATATCGAAAAGCCTTGGAACTGGAACCAGACAATGCAGAGTATCAGTTAAATTACGATTATACGCTTTGTGAAATGGGTCGGTATGAGGAAGTTCTGGCTGAGAAGCAGAAGGCCATCGAGTTGGAACCGGACAATGCAGAGTATCATAATAATTACGGTTTTTTGCTTTATTTAATGGATCGGTACGAAGAGGCATTGGTCGAATAT
>CASFOT010000020.1 GCA_949296305.1 uncultured Erysipelotrichaceae bacterium | reverse complement strand
AGCAGAAAATCTTCTTTTTTGACCATGTAATCATCATCGCTCATCTTTGCATAGAGAAACATATCTTCCAGCATCTCTTTGAGGGCATTTAAACGATCGGAGATGATGGCTAAATAGTGTGCTTGTTCACTGGGATCTTCTGTTTCATGAAGCAGGTCCAAGTAGCCGCGGATGCTGGTGAGCGGTGTTCGTATATCGTGAGTGAGCGCAGATAATAATGTCTGCATCTCTTTTTCTTTTGCATTGTTTTTTTCTTCTAAGGAATGGTTTTTTTCATAGAGGCGGTTGATGTTCTTCTGCAGTTCTTTCATTTGTTTGTGATTGCTTTGGATGGACAGATGGAATTGTCCGCCATGTTGTTCTTTATAATTGATCTGATGGTTCAATTCATGAATATCTTTTAATACGATGCATAAAGAAAGGGAAGTGATCAAAAATAAGATACTGCATAGAATGCAAAATAGAAGCACAGATAACACCTCACCTATTATTAAAAATCTCGTCTTTTCAAGATCATCAAAGAGAAGATCATGTAAAGGATGATCGCTGATAAAAATACCAGGATGTTGCTGATGGCGATATGATCAGGATCAAACACTAACATAGTAGCATATTGATAGGATAGTGTATACTTGGCAAGTTGTTTTAAATGAAAGAGATCCAGGATGGTTTCAATCAAAGGTAATAGTGCACCAGAAGAAACCAAAAACAATAAGATGATGCCGGCCACTTTGTTTTTAAATAAAGTGGTGATGAAGATGATCAAAGAAAATGCAGCAGTGATCAACAGCCATAGATAGAAGAAAGTGACAGCGATCACAGAGAACGGTTCCAGCTGAAAGCCTTGGATGAAGACCATGCCGAGAACAAGCGCGACGATATAACTGATGCATAATATAAAAATGGATAGGAGCGCAGATAATGCAATCTTTGCCAATAAGAGATGAATACGGCCATTCGGCAGACTTGCTGTATGTTTGATGTATCCGCTGTTATATTCCTGCCCGACAAAACTGGAGAGATAAATACCGATCACAAGCATGCCGAATGTGGCGCCAAATGAAATGACGAGCGAATTCAATGAGAACAGATAGGAATCAACGGCGATATATAATCCGATTTGAGCAGAATCTTGTGAAACATCAAACTGACTGCTTGCCTGGGTCTGTTCTTGCACAAATATGCATAATCCGAAGACAGCGATAAAGACGAGCACAGCGGCCCAGAAAGAGCGGCTTTTGATCATGCGGATCATTTCAGCCTTGATCATGTTCACCATGTGTTTCACCTCCTGTCCGTTCTAAGAAATAGGATTCCAGATCCTGTTTCTTGTAATAAATCTGTTCAACTGCGATCCCGTGTCTGATCAATAAAGTATTGAGCGGAATGCTTTGGATCTCATCATAGATCCAGATTTCTTTTTCGCTGTGCACGATATAATCATGGATCGAGAACTGTTCTTCCAGCAATGCGATCGCTTTTTCAGGATGATCTACTTTCAAAAAAAGATAATTTCTGCATTTTTTATCAAGTTCTTTTGCGCTGATTTCTTCGATCAGGTGTCCATCGCGGATGATTCCATAGCGGGTTGCGATTTTGCTGAGCTCACCTAAGATGTGGCTGCTGATGAGGATCGTCACTTTTTTCGTTTCATTCAGATAACGGATCACTTCCCGTATTTCCTTTATACCTTCAGGATCAAGCCCATTGATCGGTTCATCGAGGATCAAGAGATCTGGTTCGCCTAACATAGCTAAAGCAATACCTAAACGCTGTTTCATTCCTAATGAAAATTTTTGAACATGTTTTTTATTGACGGGATCTAAGCCGACCAGCGTCAATAGATCGATGATCTGCTGTTTATCATGCAGCCCCATAGCGGCCGCTTTGATTTCCATGTTCGTATATGCAGATAATTTTGGATACAGACCAGGATTTTCGATCAATGCACCGATTCGCCGAAAAGAATATGAATTTCTCTGCTCGCCGAACAATAGAAGATCGCCTTCGCTGGGATGAATCAGGCCGGTGATCATTTTTAACGTGGTTGATTTTCCAGAACCATTCCGTCCGATAAAACCATAGATGTCTCCTTTATGGACATGCATGTCGATCTTAGAAACTGCTTTTGTATGTTTATAAATTTTAGAAAGCCCA
Source organism: uncultured Erysipelotrichaceae bacterium (assembly GCA_949296305.1). Classification (GTDB taxonomy): domain Bacteria; phylum Bacillota_I; class Bacilli_A; order Erysipelotrichales; family Erysipelotrichaceae; genus Merdibacter. Next base: position 24,691 of record CASFOT010000020.1, on the reverse strand, counting down.
TGTGTGTCTATCACAAATTCGTTCATCGTATTTCTCCTTCCGCTTGCCGTCATTATAACGATCAAACATTAAAAAAGAACAAAGCAAAAGTAAAGAAAGTATAAAGAAAAGACCATTTGGGTCATTGTGCCATCTTAAAACCAATGCCCCAAATGGTCTTGATATACTCTTCTTCAGTATATTTATGAATTTTTTTGCGAAGATTGCTCATATGGACATTGATCGTTTTTTCATCACCCAAGTATGCATCATTCCAGGCATATTCGTAAATTTCCTGTTTAGTAAAGACCCGCTGCGGATTTTCCATCAGCAGTTCCAGTATATAGTATTCGTGTTTGGTTAACAGCAAGGGATGTCCGTTGAATAAGGCATCAAATTGTTTACGGTCCAGTTTGAGCGCTTTAAATGTCTGCGGCTGTTTAGCTTTGTTGACTTTTCTTAATTGTACTTGAATACGGACGAGCAATTCTTCGATAGCAAATGGTTTGCATAAGTAATCGTCAGCACCTGCAGACAATACTTCAACTTTGCTTTTCAGTGAGTCTTTTGCTGTCAATATGATGATCGGCAGATCGGATCTCTTACGAAGATCCGCAAGGACATCTTCTCCATCTAAGCCTGGAAGCATCAGGTCCAAGATGATCAGATCATATGCCGTATGTTCAAAGCGTAATAATGCCTCTGTACCAGAGTAAGCTTGGTCGCAAAGATAGCCATTTTTGGTGAGATGCTCACTGATCATCTGGTTGATGTCAGCATTGTCTTCAACGAGTAATAATTTGATCGGTTCCATAAGATATGCCTCTGTTTTTCATATAGATATTATAGCAGATCCTGTCATATTGCAAAATGAAAGTGAGACAGGACCGGTTTTCAAGATTCTCCTTTTGTTCACATTGCTTTCAATAAGGAAACACAACAAGGACGTATAATAATAAACTGACAGAATAGGGGGATCTTATGTATATCGTAAAAAATGCACTTCGCAGCATTTCGCGCAGCAAAGGAAGAAGCATCTTGATCGGGATCATCATCTTTGTGATCTCGCTTTCATCCTGCTTGGCACTTTCGATACGGCAAGCGGCAAAGAGCGAAGAAACAGCAGCGCTTTCGGATCTAGAGGTCACTGCATCGATCAGTGTGGATCGCCAGGCATTGATGGGGAATTTTGAAGATCGTGAAGGGCGCAGGGAAGCACTTTCGCAAAACCAGGAATTGTCTTTGCAGGAGTTAGAAACGTACGCACAGGCAGACAGTGTAAAAAGCTTTTATTATACGTATTCAGCTTCGATGAATGGAGAAAATGCAGAGGCGATCGATAGCACAGGTTTGGCATCGATCGGCGATGAGGAAGCAGCATCATCCATGGAGAAAGGCAATGATCGGATGCAAGGCGGACCGATGGGTGTCCAAGGGGATTTTACAGTGATCGGTTACAGCAGTGATGAAGCGATGACCGCTTTTTTGCAAGGGACACAGTCGATCAGTGAAGGAGCGATGTTTGCACAAGGAGAAGCAGATTACACGTGTGTGATCAATGAAGAACTGGCATCATATAATGATCTTTCTGTAGGGGATACGATCGTTTTATCGAACCCAAATGCAGAGGATGAAACTTATACGCTGACGATCAGCGGCATTTATCAAAGCGAGTCAAGCACAGATGCTGCCATGAACATGATGAGTGGTTTTATGGCTTCAGCAGATCCTGCAAATCAGATCTATATCAGTGCACAGACAGCAGAGAGCATCGCGGAAGCATCATCAGCGGCAGCTGTTGAAACAACGGATGAAACGACCGGTATGACATCAACGAGCGCCTTGCAGATGATGCTGAATGGCACGTATACGTTTGCGGATGTAGAAGCATATGAGTCATTTGAACAAGAAGCCAGAGACCTTGGCTTATCTGATGAATATACGATTTCCAGCAGTGATCTCAATGCTTATGAACAAAGTTTGGCACCTTTGCAGAATCTGAGCCGTTATGCCGGATACTTCCTGATCGTGATCTTGGTGATCGGCGGCAGCATTTTGATCGTGCTGAATATCTTCAGCATTCGGGAACGAAAATATGAAATTGGCGTGTTATCGGCCATCGGCATGAAAAAGAAGAAGATCGCTGCCCAGTTTTTGATCGAACTGAGCTGCATTACTTTCTGTGCCTTGCTGATCGGTGCAGGGATCGGTGCAGTTGCTTCAGTACCTTTGACCAACACATTATTATCTTCACAGATCGAAAACACGGCGCAGAACAGCATGGATCGAAATGATCGGTTTGGCCGAGAAGTCGGCGGCTTTGAATCATTCGATGAAGGACAGATGATGCAGCCTCCTGAAGAAATGGAACAGCCGCAGGATCAAAATATGAGTTTTCCGATGATGAATTATGTGGAAAGCGTCTCTTCGGCAACCAATCTGACGGTCATCATGCAACTGATTGCGATCGGTTTGTTCTTGACGATCGTATCAGGCATAACTGCTATAGTATTTATTCTGCGATATGATCCATTGAAGATCTTAAGTGATCGTGAATAGAGGAGGATGAACATGAGCGCAATTTTAGAACTGAAGGACGTTTCCTATCGCTATACGAAAGACAGCCGTTATGTACTTTCTCATCTGTCACTTTCATTTGAAAAGGGAAAAGTCTATGCGATTGCCGGAAAATCCGGTGCCGGGAAGACGACATTATTATCTTTGTTATCCAATTTGACTTCACCGACTGAAGGGGAGATCTTGATGAATGGAGAAAATATCGCAAATATGGATTGCTGCACTTACCGCAGCCATAATGTCGGTGTTATTTTTCAAAGTTTCAATCTTCTTCCAAAATATACAGCGATCGAAAATGTATTGTTATCGATGGATATTGCTGGTTGTCATTATGCGGATAATAAGCGGCATGCTATGGAATTGCTGAGAAAAGTAGACTTGCAGGAAGAAGAAGCGAATCGCCGGATCTTAAAGCTTTCCGGAGGTCAACCGCAGCTTGTGGCCATTGCCAGAGCAATTTCCTATGATCCGGAGATCATCCTTGCGGATGAACCTACCGGAAATTTGGACATGGAGACACAAGAAGAGATCATCAAGATCTTTTTGGATCTGGCACATGAAGAGAACCGCTGTGTCATCTTGGTCACTCATTCACCGCAGGTAGCACAAGCAGCAGATGAGGTCTATCGCTTAAAATAGCAGGAAATTGTGAGAAAGTTAGGATGACAGCAGACGCAATCGTGGGAAAAAGACAAAAAACAGCGTGCAGGCGCTGTTTTTTTAACAGACAGGTTTCTGGTGAAGGATAAAATGATCTTTATGATAACTTAAGATGCCTTCTTTTTGCATATGGCTTAATTCTTTGGATAAAGCTGTACGTTCTACATTCAGGTAATCTGCCATTTGCTGGCGGTCAAATGGAATATGAAAGTCCATGGAACCATGTTTGATCGCTTCATTTGAAAGATAACGCATGACCTTAGCACGGATCGATCGTGAAGAAATACAGAACATGCGGTTGGACCAGAGCAGATTTTTATCTGCGGATATTTGCAAGGTGTTGTACAGCAGTTTGCTATACCAGCTTTTATGTTGATACTCTTCGGCTAACAGCCTGTTTAAAGGAATAAATAAGACAAGGCTGTCTTCCATGGCAATGACATTGACCATGAGCCTTGCTTTGGAGAAAGCATACGTTTCCGCAAAACAATGCCCGGCAGACAGTTCATGCAAGATCATGCGATTGCCCCATACATCGATCTGTTCGATATGGATCTTTCCTTTGCATAATAATCCAAATTCTTCACACTGTTCTCCTGCTGAAAAAATGACTTCTCCCTTATGAAAATATGCCTGGCGAAGCTTTCCGCAATTATATAAATCTGTGATTTCTTCTTTGGTAAATGATCGAAAGATCAATGAATGATATGGATCCATAAAACACCTCGCCGCGTGGTAAAAACCACATACATTTGTTTGTTATTATAGTATAGTATGTTCATGATCGACAAGGAGGATGCTTACTATGAAACGAAGGATCATTACGATAGATGAAGAAAAATGCAATGGATGCGGCCTTTGTGTGGATGCTTGCCATGAAGGAGCGATCGCATTAGTGAAAGGGAAAGCAAGGTTGATACGCGATGATTATTGTGACGGATTGGGTGATTGTCTGCCGGCTTGTCCGACAGGTGCGATCTCATTTATTGAACGAGAAGCCGCGCCTTATGATGAACAGGCAGTTTTAGAAAATCAAGCAAAGAAAAAAATAATGGGCTGTCCAGGAGCGGGCGCACGTGTATTATCACCTAAACCAAATGGATCATTCTCACAGCCGCAGAGCTCTGCTTTAGGACAATGGCCCTGTCAGATTCAACTGGCTCCGATCCAGGCGCCTTATTATCAAGGAGCGAAGCTTTTGATCGCAGCTGATTGCAGCGCGTATGCTTATGCAAACATGCATCAGGAATTCATGCGGGGAAAGATCACATTGATCGGCTGTCCAAAGCTGGACCATGTCAGCTACGGCGAAAAGCTGACTGAGATCATTCGCATGAATGATATTCAAAGCGTACAGATCGTCCGTATGGAAGTACCTTGCTGTAAAGGGCTGGAAGAAGCAGTGAAGCAGGCATTAGTCAACAGCGGAAAATTTTTGCCGTGGCATGTCGTGACGATCACGGTAGATGGAAAGATCAAAGATTGATCCTCCATCTTTTTTTTGCCAATAATTACCATCACAATTTCGGATAAAATCCCATGACAAAAAAAGCGGCTGTTGGTATAATCGCGATTGATCAAAAAGACGAAAAGGAGATGGCGATGAAGAGAAAGAAACCGGATTATTTTCAAGGCAGAAAAAGATTGAGGAGCACACTGTTGTTGACAATGGTGGGCATTTTTTTGTTAGGGGCCATTTCATTCCAATTATTGGTACAGCAAATCACAAGGTCTTTTGAAACGAACATACAGAAAGAAGTCATTGAAATCAGCAGACAAAATGCAGAGACCGTACGGCGAGAGCTCACTGCAAAACAACAGTTTATGCTGGCGATCGCTGAAGACTTTTCTAACGGCAGCCGACAAACTAAAGAACAGATCTTGGCTCATCTGCGATCTTATGCACCTTTGTATCAATTTTATAATATGGGCGTGATCGAATCAGACGGAACGGGATATACCTTAGATGGAAAATGTCTGGATCTGCGAGAAACGGAATATTATCAAAAAGGATTTCAAGGAGAAGCGATGATAACGAAAAGTTATCCGTCTGCTGCAGGAAACGGGGAGATGCTCAATATCATAACGGCACCTGTACGAAATGGAGAAGAGATCGAATATGTAATCACAGCGACCTATCAGTCGGCAAGGTTTGCGGATCTGCTGAACCGATCGTTTTTTGAAGGAGCAGGCACGAGCATCGTTGTTGACCGCGGCGAACAAGCGATGATCACATTGGAAGATGGAAAAGTAAATTCTTATGAGCCTTTGGCACAGCTGATACAAGAACAAGAAGATCTTGAAGATCGAACGTTTACTTTTTCTTATCAAGGCAGATCGTACCTCTCTCATATGGAAAAGCTGGATATCGAAGATTGGTACCTATTGACATTTGTAGAAAAAGAACGGGCATTTGCAGAAGTAGAGCAGCTTGAGAGAGAAATCATCGGATTGATTGCCGGCTTAGGCTTCCTGATTTCGCTGATCATAGCTGCATTCCTCTTTCTTTATCAGCATCATCAGCGGAAGGTGGATACCATCCTTTTTTATGATGAACTGTTAGATGAAAACAATTTTACGTATTATAAGATGAACTCTTACAATGAAACAATAGGTTCAAAAAAACCATGCAGCATCCTTGTTTTTGATATTGATCGTTTTCAAGCATTGAATCTGTTTCATGGAAAAGAAAATGGGGATGAATTGCTTCGGTATGTCAATCGGATCTTCAAGGAAGAAATGAGCAACAGTCAATTATATCGGGATTATTCTGATCATTTTGTCGCTGTGATGGATACGCAAGATGAGAAAGAAATCATCGACGAACTGCAAAAACTGATGAAACGCATCGAAACAGATGTCCATAAAGGATCGATCATTCCTTTTATGTTATCTTTTGGCATTTGCACCGTCAAAGAGCCGATGGATCTGACGACGGTTTTGATCAATGCAAGGCTAGCAAAGAATACGATCAAACACAGCTTATGGCGGAACTATGCTTTTTATGAAGAAGGAATGAAGGAATACAGTCTGCAATGCATGGAGATGGAAGCAATGTTCAATCAGGCAGTGGATAATCATGAGTTTGAAGTATATTATCAGCCGAAATATGATATGCGTACAAAAAAAGTGATAGGCAGCGAAGCATTGGTACGATGGGTGCGCGAGCATCAAACGATCATCTCACCAGCGCATTTTATCCCTCAATTTGAACGCAACGGCCAAATTGTATATTTGGATGCTGTGATCATCCTGCAAGTCTGTCAACAGATGGCGGAGATGTTAGAACAGGGGATCAAAGTGCTTCCTGTCTCGGTTAATCTCTCCCGCTTGCATTTGAAAGATCCTTGGATCATTGCCAAGATTCGTGAATGGATCCGTGAATTTCAGCTCGACCCTAAATTGCTGGCTTTTGAAATCACAGAACGTGCCTTTTTTGATGATGAGCATATGATGGGTTCATTGGTAAAAAAACTGCATGCTCTTGGCTGCAGGGTCGATATGGATGATTATGGGACAGGTGCATCAAGCCTGCAGTCTCTTGCTCATGTCGATTTTGACGTGATCAAATTGGATCGTTCTTTTGTGACAGGGATCGGCAATGACAAAATGGAATCGGTTATCAAAACGACGATCGATCTAGCACAACGGCTGAAGCTGCAATTGGTGGCAGAGGGCGTAGAAACCATACAGCAAGTGGAATTTTTGCTTGCAAATGGCTGCAGCTACGCACAAGGGTATTATTTTGCGAAAGTCCTGTCTAAAGATGCCTATATCAAGCTATTGAGGGATGACAGTAAGGAGGCTGTATGAAAAAGATTTATTGCAAGATCGCATTGCTCTTAATGTCTGCAATGACCGTACTGCTGGCCGTTTTGATCGGCGAAATGTTCATCAACAGCATGACAGCTCATGGAACATATCTAACAGAGATTTTGCAAGATGTGAAAGCTCGTGCAGAAGATGTAGAAAAATATGCTTTGCTTTCAAACTGGACCGAGAAAGAGAGAATGCAGTCTGTTTTACAGCATACGCCTACTGATTATCAGACCATGATCGTTTCCATCGATAAAAGAACCGGCAAGACCATTGCGATGACAGCGAACAATCAAACAGAGATCCAAGCTGAGGAGCAGCTGAGCAAAGAACAGCAGCTTCATTATCTGCATGAACGAGCGGATCGAGGATGGATGATCGTACGTGCAGAAAAGGCAAAATATCTAATACAGATCAGCATGCAGGAAGATATGTTTTTGGTTGTATTGCGGGACATCAGCACATTGATCCAGCAAATGATCCACCAGGCACTCTTTACCTGTTTTGCTGCAGCATTGATCTGTCTGCTGGTCATAGGAACCTTGTATCGGCTTTTGCAGGATTGTTTATTTCGTGATCTGCATCTGCTCAATGCACAGATGCAGAAAATATTGATCGGCCAGTATGATACGCCGTTAAAGCATTGCCGATTGAAAGAATTGGAACAGACAGCAGAAGGCGTACGTTTGCTGAAAGACGGCTATATTCACAAAGATGAACGGTTAAATAGACTGTTTGATTCGATTTCTCCTTATTTGGCAGCTTTTGAATGTTTGCCGATGGCAAGCGGTAATTTTTATTCAGCTGCTTTATGGAAGATTTTAAACATACAGGAAAAAGACCAGCTGCATTTTCAATCACATCCTGAACAATTTTGTTCGTTTTTAAAAGAACTGAACGAACAAAAACGAGAAGATGGGATCGTTTTATATCAAGGAAAGCACCTGCAGATCTTTCTCCATGAACTGCATGAAGAAATGATCGGCGTCATCATTGACCGCACGAAAGAGGAACATGCAAAAAATGTGCTGGAATATCATCTTGCTAAAGAAAAGCAGAAACATCGTCAGGATGAATTGACCTGTGTATGGAATCGGAGCGCGTTTCAGGAAGAGGTCGAACGTTATTTAGCGCAAAAGAAGGACGGCACCATGCTGCTCTTTGATCTTGATAACTTTAAGCAGATAAATGATGCTCTGGGTCATCCGCAAGGAGATCAGGTTTTATGTTTATTTGCAAAATGTTTGAAGGATCTGTTTCGTCAAAGTGATCGGATCGGACGTTTAGGCGGTGATGAATTTGTCGTGTTTCTGCCCGTTCGTTTAAGTGATGAAGTGCTCAAAGCAAAATTAGAATGGATGATGAAACAGATCCAAAATGTCTTTTCTCCATATCAGGAACATGCATTGTCCGTAAGCGTCGGCATCAGTCAGATCGATCAAGATACCGGCATCATTTCTTATATGACGCTGTATGAAGGAGCAGATACTGCGCTTTATATTGCAAAACGTCTGGGGAAAAACCGATATTATATCAATCAGGAAGGGATTCGCTGCATGGTTTCTGTCTGCCAATATTGCCGGAAACAATGTCCGCGCCGCACGATTTTAGGGATCGGCTGAAAAAAGAAAGGATGATTACATGTTTTGGTTATTGCTTGTATTGCTCATGGCCTTTGCATTATCACGTTGCTGGCCAAAAACACGTTTGATCGTTTTAGGAATGAGCTGGCTGATCGCACTTTTCTATTTTTTCTGGCGGATCACGATCATCCCTTTTCATCATGGGTGGTGGAGCTTTTTCTTCGGGATGCTGCTGTTTATTGCAGAGATGCTTGGATTGTTGACTTTCTTCATCTTTCAATATTTATTCAGCGGCACCTATCGCCCAAAGCAAAAAGGACTGGATGTTTTTGAAGAGACAAAGCTTCCATGCGTAGATGTTTTGATCTGTACATATAATGAGCCGCTGTATCTTTTAGAAATGACGATCGCCGCATCGATGAACCTGGATTATCCAGATGATCGATTGAACGTTTATGTTTGCGATGACGGACATCGAAAGCAGCTGCAGGATCTGTGTACACGTTATGGTGTGCATTATTTGACGAGAGAGGATAACCAGGGAGCTAAAGCGGGGAATATCAACCATGCTCTGACAAAGATCCATGGTGAATTATTTGCGGTCTTAGATGCAGATATGATACCGAAACAATCATTTTTGAAACGCACGGTGGGCTATTTTCATGATGAGCATATGGCTTTTGTTCAAACACCGCAGGTGTATTATAACCAAGATGTATATCAATATCATTTGCAGAAACATATGCCAAATGAACAAGATTTTTTTATGCGCGATATTCAAATGGCACGTGCCAGCAAAGGCGCTGTGCTCCATGTAGGAACCAATGCGCTTTTTCGCCGTTCTATGGTGATGGAAATCGGCGGTTATCCGACATGTTCCATTACAGAAGACATGGCCGTCGGCATGCTCTTGCAAGCAAAAGGATATGGTTCCATGCTGATCAACGAAGAACTGGTCTTTGGCTTGTCTGCGACGACGCTGCCTGAATTGATCAAACAGCGAGACCGATGGTGCAGAGGAAATCTGCAGGTGCTGCGGCACCTGAATCCTCTTTTTAGCAAAGGATTATCATTTGCTCAGAAGATCGCCTATGTAGATGGCGTGTTATATTGGTTTTGCAATCTGCAGAAACTAATATTTATTCTTTGTCCATTGTTATTTTTCTTGTTTGATCTCATGCTGCTCGATACGTCACTGGATCAATTGCTGCATTATTATGTACCTTATGCCAGCGCACAGCTTCTTGTTAATCGATGCATGAGCGCACAGACGCGAAATATGCGATGGGGACATTATTATGAGATGGTCATGGCTCCGTATCTGTCTTATTCGATCCTCAAAGAGATTTTCCATGTGAAAACCAAATTTAATGTTACTTCTAAGGAAGTTAGACAAGAGCGGTATGTATTTCAATACATGCTCATCCTGCCTCATTTGTTCTTATTTATCTTGACCTTGATGGCTTGGGGGATCGCTGTCTGGCGTTGGCAGCAAGGACAGCTGTTATTTTCTGCCTGCATGATCAATTTCTTTTGGAGTGCTTATAATTTGACCGGCATGCTCATCGCGATCCGTGCAGCTTGGCAAAAACCGATCCTTCGGAAGACAGAACGGCTTTCTTTTTCGGATGCACCTGTGATCAAGCTCATCTCAAGAAACGGAAGTGTCGAAGGAAAGATCACTGATCTGTCAGGGCAAGGATGCGGAATCCGATTGATGCAAAAAAAGCCGTTTGATATCAACGGCATCCTTTTTATCAAATGGCAGGAACAAGCTTTGCCTTGTAAAGTCGTACGGCATCGGCACGATATGCTTGCTGTCTGTTTTTTTGAGCTGAATCCCATACAGTTCCGGTTTGTCATGCACCATTTTTGTGATCTGCTCAGCACTTATTATGATGTAGGAAAAAAACAAGAATATGCTAAAGAGAGCATCAAGCGATCTTGATCGTATGTTTTTTATATAAACCTGAGTAATAGTAAATGAGGAATACAGAAGAGGTGACGATCCATGTGATCGGATAAACCATAAAAACAGCAAATAAAGAAAGATTTGGAAGCAATAAGATCCAAAGTGAACGAAGTCCGATGATACCGACCGCTGTGATCAGCGTAGGGATCATCGTGTTTCCCATACCGCGCAGACCTCCGGAAACTAAACCGATCGGCACATATGTGATCCAAAAGGGAACGATCCAGATAATGATCTGTTTTCCCACTGCGATGACATCGGGATCATTGTTAAATAATCGCAGCAGCAAAGGTGCAAACAGGCACATCAGCAGTGATAGGGCGATCGAAATGCCAAGGGCAGTTCCCATCCACCAGTTGATTCCCTTTTTTACCCGATCCATTTTTTTGGCACCAAAGTTTTGCCCGACAAAGGTCGTGATCGAAATGCCAAAGGCTTGCAGGATCATCCAGTAGATCGCATCAATTTTTCCGTAAGCAGTATTGGCAGCTATGACATTCACACCAAACTCATTGATCTTTGCGGCAATGATCAAATTGGAAAATGTATAGAGGATGGATTCGATCGCAGCGGGAATACCGATCTTAAAGATATCTTTTGTATTGTGGAGATCCAAACATAGATCCTGAAAACGAAAGCGAAGAGCATCCTGACTCTGATAGAGGGAAAACAGTACAAGGAAAGCTGCAACACCTTGTGCGATGACCGTTGCGATCGCTGCACCGGCAATTCCCCATTGAAAGACGTATACGAACAAAATATCCAGAATGATGTTGACAAAGCAGGAAGCAATCAAAAAATATAAGGGATGTTTAGAATCGCCGACTGCACGCAAGATGGCACAGCCCATATTGTAGATCAGCATGAAGCATAAACCGCTGAAATAAATATAGATGTAATTCAATGAAAGCTCTAAGATCTCATCAGGGACATGCAGAAAAATTAGTGCGCTGCGGGTCGAAAAAATTCCCAGAACAGTTAACAGCACGCCCATCAACAAAGACAGTGCAATTGAATTATGCACGGTTCGTGAAATCTGACGAAAATTTTGTGAACCATAATATTGAGAGATGAGGACCGTGGTCCCGCTCGAGAGCCCAACAAAGAATCCTATGTATAAATTCAGATAAGTTGAAGTGGTTCCGCCTACGGCAGCCAGCGCTTCTTTTCCTAAAAAATTTCCGACGATCAAGGCATCGACAGTATTATATAACTGTTGAAAAAAAGTACCAAGCAAAATAGGAAAGAAAAAATAGAGCAAAGGACGAATGATCGAACCTTGCGTGATGTTTGCAGACTTTGACATTTTTTGGATCCCCCTGTTTCAAGATAAGATTATAGAAAGGATAATTATAAAAATCAATGATGAAATGAAATTCAGCCATTGATTTTTTTATTTTTTTATTTGACAAAAGTGTCATGAAAGCCTTTGCTGCAAATAATAACCGGTGACATGATTCGTCTTTGTTTCAGAGATAAAGGCTGAAGGATCGATCTTCATGATTTCTCTAGCAATTTGAGCTGCTTCAAATTGATTGCAGATCAGATAGAACAAAGTTTTATCAGTACCTGAGTATGCGCCTGTTGCATCGATCTTGGTCAATCCGTGTTCAGTCATTGAAAATATCAGTTTTTGGATCTCATTAGGGCAATCTGTGATGATGTGAAGTGCGACAAGCTGATATCGGGTATGCAGCTTATTGATGATCGCAGTGACTACAAATTGATAGATGATGGAATACAGCGAATCTGCAAAACCAAAGCATACACCGGCTAACAATAAGATGATGATATTGAAGATCATTACTTCGCTCCAGCACGATTTTTTAAATTTTGTCGAAAAGTAGATGGCAATAAAGTCTGTGCCGCCACTGGAAGCATTTGCATGCAATGCCAGCCAGCAGGAGATGCCAGCGACTGCACCTCCAAAAATCGATAGCAACATCACATCTTCTATCAGCAGGAAAGAAGGTAAGATGCTGATGAAAAAGGAGACAAAAAGATACTGCAAGATCGAATAACAGATCAGCTTTTTTCCGGCAACTTTCAGCACGAGAAAGGTAGATAATACGTTGAGCAATAAATAGAGGGCATTATAAGACAATTGTACTGAAAGATACTCTTCAGCGGCATTTGTTATGAAAACAGCAACACCTAGAAAACCGGCCGGATAAAGATTTGCAGGTTCGACAAATCCTTTTACAGCTGCTGCAGATAAAAAAGCAGATATAAAGATCAATAATAAATTTTTTATTTCATTCTTCATAAATCCTCCTTTGCCTTCTCATAGAGAAGTAAAGCATTAAAAATGACAAAAAACAATAGAAATGGCAAAAAAAGTTCAAAACATGATATAACATGTAGATATCCTTGTGATATACTAAATACATAGGAGGATCATTATGGGTACAAATAATCAATTGATGGATCTTGTAAACGGACAAGCTGACAAAGAAAATGTGAAACTTCCAAAGAAAGCAAAGGCCAGTGAGCTGTTTGACGTATTGAGACAGTTTAGAAAAGATGAAAATAATAAAGATAATAAGACCTTGCAGATCTATTGCGCATCTTTTCAGCTGGCATTGTTAGAATCACAGGCGGACAAACAGCTGTCCAATGTCATTTTTGACGAAATTCAGATGGAAAAAAGCGAATATGAACAAATATTGTCGCTGATGGAACAGCAGAAAAAATATTTTAAACAATTTGCTTATAAGAATCTGCTGATCAGTTTGTGTTTGAGCATAGCAGTATACGGTATCATTGCTTATCTCTTGAAATTATCCGTTGTGCTAGCTGCTGCATGTGCCGTTCTTATACTATTGGTCGATATTTTTGCAAATGGCAAAACGAATGGGAAAAGATATCAGCAAAAGTGGATCAAAACTGTTCAGAAGAAAGTGGATGAGAAGATCATCGCTGTTACGACAAAATATTTCAAATAGCAACAGAGAATTATTGACAACATGTTATAATAAGTATATCATTTAAGTATAACAAGAAGAAAGGAGAGGATTGTGATGAAGATGTATGACGTTCATGGGCATATGGGCAAGACAAGTTCAGGTGAACCATATGATGCACATGCTCTGGTCAGAGACATGGATCATTATGGCATCATGAAAGTTGGAATCAGCAGCTTATCCGGTACGGTCAATCGTATTCAAAATGATTTGGTATACGAATGCTACAAACAATATCCGGATCGGATCTTGCCATATGCTTTTATCAATCCAAAAGCACCAGATGCGCATGAAGAGATTGATTTATGTTTGGGTGAACGGAAATACAGAGGGGTCAAGTTTCATTCGTGGAAGCATGGATACTATGCAGATAATACACCGCAATTAGATGAAATTTTAACGCACATCGAACAATATGGCGTCCATGTGCAGACACATGTTGGAACGAGCCCGCTCAGTACACCGTTCGTATGGATCCGATTAGCCAAAAAACATCCGAACATCAATTTTTTATTCACGCACATGGGATGCAGGGAATTCGGTTACAGTGTGATCGAAGCGGTTCGAGATGTTCTTAACATTTATTTGGAGACATCGGTCATCTATGAGACAGATGTATTGACGAAAGTCAAAGATTGTGTGGGGGCAAAACGAATCGTTTTTGGAACAGACTGGCCGTATAAATCGGTCGAATGTGAGATCGAGAAAATCTATCATATGGGCTTTAATGAAGAAGAATTAGAATATGTATTTCATAAAAATGCAGCAATGTTGTGGAAAGAAAAGGAGAATTGAATGAATATAAATGTATGTCGAATCGATGACCGCCTGATTCACGGTCAGATCGTGACAAAATGGATTAAAGAAGCAAATGCGAAAATGATCTTGGTTTCTGATGATAAAGCAGCCGGAGATAAGATGTTGCAGACGATCTTGAAACTGGCAGTGCCCTCAGGAATCTCTTTGGAGATCCTCAACAAGGAGAATACCATCAAACGCATCAAAGAAGATAATACAAATGTAAATGTCTTGATGCTGGTGAGAAATCCAAAAGAAGCAAATGCTTTGCTTGATATGGGTCTTAAATTAGACAAAATTATCGTTGGAAATATCAGTAATTCGAAATCGAAAGTGGGACGTACGCAATTGCTGGATTATATCTACGTAGAACCAGATGATGTAACTGCATTGAAAGCAATGCATGAAAAGGGGATCGTGCTGGAGGTTAAAGCAGTTCCTGAAGAAAGAGCAAAAGATCCAATGGAATTGATCGCAAAAAAAATTGGATAACCGCTTGATAATATAATATGAGGAGGAGACTATGAATTTATTTTTACAGGCTTTGTTAACCTCCATTATCGTATGGGTCGGTTTTTTAGACAAAGCATTCTTACATACATTCTTTTATCGGCCAATCGTCATTGGTCCGATGGTCGGGCTTGTATTTGGTGATTTGAGCACAGGCCTCGAAGTTGGTGCAGCCGTTGAGCTGATGTTCCTTGCTGTAATATTTGTCGGAACGGCTATACCACCGGATGAAACGATCTCTGCTGGACTTGCAGCTGCGCTGGCATGTGCAACTGGCAGCGTAGAAGTTGGAATCGCAACCGCCTTACCAATTTCATTCGTAGGACAAATTTTCCGCCAGACGCGTAATTCAACCATTTATGAAATAACGCAGCGACAGGTAGATAAAGCTGCTGCAGAAGCAAATCCTAAAAAAGTAATTTTGTGGACATCGATCATTCCATCGATCTTTGAATATTTGTTCTTTGGTCTACCGGTATTTGTCGGTGTATATTTTGGTGCATCGTATGTACAATCATTCATTGATTTCATTCCTACTTGGTTGATCGATGGTATTTCAGCTGGTACTGGTCTGCTTGGTGCAGTTGGTGTGGCATTGTTGCTGGGCAGTGTAAAAGATAAAAGTTCTTGGCCATACTTTATCGTTGGTTTTGTATTCGCATCTTATTTAGGTGTAAATATGATCGGTGTTGCATTGATTGCAATCGTTTGTGTCGCTATGAATTACTATGCCGATAAAAAGGCAATGGCGGATGTCGTTTATGAAGAAGTTGATGATGAAGAAGCAAAAAGCTATCGGGTCATTACCAAGAAGGATTTATGGCGTACGTTCCGCTATGCATTAGCAATTGAAAGTGGTAACTGTACGACCCGCCAAGAGGCCGATGGATTCTTGCAAGGTATGATCCCGGTATTGGATAAAGTATATGAAGATAAAGAAGAACGTGCTGAAGCATATCAAAGACATTGCGAGCTCTTCTTGACAGAAGGACGTATGGCTTCGTTCTGTATCGGTATCTCTTGTGCAATGGAAGAAAGAAATGCAAAAGTGGGCGACATCGATGTAGATTCGATCAACTCGATCAAAGTGGCATTGATGGGTCCGTTAGCCGGTGTAGGAGATTCCTTGATCCATGGTACGTTGAGACCGATCATGGCTGGTTTGGCATGCTCTATGGCAGCTGCCAGCAATTATACAAGTGCAATTGGTCCGATCCTGTTCTTCTTAGTTATGACAATCGTTGGTATGACCGTACGTTATATCGGTATCTTCAAAGGTTATGAAGGCGGTTTAGCACTGGTTTCTAATTTACAGCAAGGCGGTATGTTGGATCGTTTGACAAAATATGCAGGTATTGCAGCGTTTACTGTCTGCGGTGGATTCATTTCGGCATTGGTATATGTTACGTTAAATGTTTCTTATACACAAGGCGATACAGTTGTTGCGCTGCAAGAAGTACTGGATGGTTTGATGCCAAACTTGATCCCATTGCTCTATACACTGTTGATGTACTACTTAATTGACAAGAAGAAAGTGAATATTATTTTGTTGATGGTATTTACGATCGTTTTAGGTATTCTTGGTGTCGTTGCGGGAATCCTGTAAGGAGTCTGTTATGATTATTGATTTTCATGCTCATTTGGACCGTGATCCGATTACAAAAGAATATCACGTAGAAGAATTGCTCCGTGACATGGAAGAGAACAATATCGATAAACGTGTTATCTCTACTTTTTATGGGTCTTCTATCTCGGCAGCAAATGATAAGATCGTAGAGCTGGTACGTGCATATCCAGATCGATTGATCGGTTGTGCAGTAATCAATCCAAAGCTTGATGATGCTGTAGAAGAAGCAGAAAGAGTGGCAAACATTCCTGAAATCCGAATGATTGAATTCGATTCATTGGAACATGGATATCGTCCTGAGAAGTTTGCTTATAACATCTGCCCGATCTTAAAAATATGTGAAGCACATCATTTGATCGTAAAAGTATTCACTGGTCAAGGGTTCTATACGATGCCGGAACAATGGATCTATTATTCTAGACAATTCCCAAATGTACAGTTTGTGATCGAACATTTGGGCGGCTCTGATTACGCTTATGGAACTGTAGATTTATGTAAAGAAAAAGAAAATGCGAACTTGATGTTGGAAACTTCCTATGAAACGGAAGTGCCATCATTAAATAGAGCATTCTCAGAATTACCTTCAGATCGGTTTTTGTATGGATCGAATTATCCTTCAAACTTCACAAAGCTTTCGATCTTAAAATACAATTCATTAAATCTTTCAAAGGATTTGATGAATAAGATGTTCTATGAGAATGCAAAAAAATTGTTAGGAATTTAGGAGAGCATTCGCTCTCCTTTCATGCAAAAGGAGGATTACATGAATACTGAATTGGTTAGAAACCGCGTTCCTCAGTTATGTTTACAAGACTTTGATGATATCGTTACAGGACGTTCATTAGGCGCCAGCAATCATATAAAGATGATCGCTGATATGTATAAAGCTGCAGCAAAACAATATCCTGCACAGGAAGCAAAACAGGCCATTGAGGAAATCGGCACATATTTTAAAGAAACAAGAGGCAATTCCAGTTATGCAATCATTACCGCATTGAATCGTATGGAGCATTTGATCGATCAATCCAGCCATTCCGATTATGGTACAGTGGTAGAGAAAGCTGTCGATCAATATTTTATCAATGCAAACGACGATACACAGCGCGTGCTGAAATATACGGATCGCTTATTAAAGGACATTCAGGTCGTCATGCTCTTTGACTATTCCAGCACAGTAGAAAAAGCTGTCGTCAAATGTTCCCATTTGTTAAAGGTCTATATCCCGGAGAGCCGAGTGATCAATGGCGGATATCCGTTCGTGAAAAATATCGTCGAAGCTGGGCATAACGTGCATTTTATACCGGATGCATCGATGCTTTCAGTGTTGAAGGAAGTCGAAATGGTCTTTATTGGCGCTGAAACTTTTTATCCGGATGGAACAGCATTCAATACGATTGGTTCTGACATATTAGCTGAACTTTGTTTCATTCATCATGTTCCATATTATGTCTTGACGCCGTTGTTGAAAAATGACATGCGCGCCCTCTATGGAATCTATAAACCGATTTTGAAAAAAGACTTAAAGGAAAGTATCGGTAAAGACTGGCCGCAAGAATTAAAAGATAAAGTTGATTTTACATCTATCGAATTGGTCGGTGTCGATCCGCGGTATATCACAGGATATGTCACGGAAAAAGGGATCATCCGGCCGTCAGATTTGATGCAGTTTGTGTATGAGGAGGGATTAGATGTTTGATAAAAAGAATTTTCCGCTTGCATTGGTCATGATTCAGCCTTCTGCTATGCCAGGCAGTTATTTAAATGCTGGTGAATCTTTTGAAGAGATCACGCAAGGAGTGTTAAAAGAAGCAGAAATGATCGTTCAAATGGGGTTTGATGGATTCATCTTACAAAACATGCATGATGGTCCGATTGCTCAGCAAGCGAGACCAGAAACGATTGCTTATATGACCTACTTATCTGCAAAGCTGAAAGATCGCTATCCGGATAAAGTGTTGGGCATTTTAGTCAATTGGGATGGTGTTGCTTCCTTGGCGGTCGCAGCTGCGACAAAAGCAGATTTTGTACGAGTAGAACATTTATATACTGGCGTAAGCATTGATCTTGGCGGATTTATGTTTGGACAATGTGAAGAAATCCTCATGTTTAAAAAGAGATTAGGCGTCAAGATCCCGGTCTATGCGGACGTACAAGAAGTGAATGCAAATTATTTATGCCCGGATCCAAAACCAGCTGCTGCAAAAAAGATCATAAAGAGCGCATTTGCAGATGGACTGTTTTTGAGCGGGAAGAACACAGAAGAAAGTCTTCAATATATTCATGAGACACGCAAGCTGCTTCCAAATGAACCGATTTTCTTAGGCGGAGGTGCAACTGGTGATAATGTTGGGGAATTGCTGAAATATTATGATGGAGTTTCGGTAGCAACGTGGATCAAAGATGGAGATATGCGTAATCCGATCAATCCTGAAAAAGCAAAGCGATTCTTAGATGAGTGTAAAAAAGCGAAACAATGGCGCTTAGAACATAATAAGGAGTAAAGATATGATAGGTGTAATCGTATGTACCCATTCTACGTTGGCACAAGGATTGAAAAATGCGATCGATATGATCGTTGGACCTCAAGAAGATTTTGATGTATTTTGTTTCATGAATGGCGACGATGTAGATGAACTTCGTGAAAAAATTGACAGTGCAGTAACGAAATACGAAGAAAAAAAGATGCCTTGCTGCATATTGGTTGATTTATTTGCTGCTACCCCATTTAACGCGGCATTGACGATTTCTATGCAAAAAGGAGTTGACGTAATTACCGGTGTTAATTTACCATTATTAATGGATGTATTACTGAGCCGTACAATGTTTGAAGATGGGGATGTCCATGCCTTTTTGGAACATTCTTTAAACAGCGTAAAGGATTCGATGAAAGTATATAATGGTATGAATTTAGGGAATGAATAAAAGGACATAAGATAAATACGTTATTGTTCCTGTGGTCCATGCAATGGGGGTATGCGAAATGACAAAACAAAAACCTTTATATCAGACCATCTACGAAGAGCTTTACCAAAAAATTTCTTCATCTGTCTATGATGTTGGCAGTTATCTGCCTTCCGAATCAGAACTGCAGAAAGCCTATGGGGTTTCTCGTATTACGGTTCGAAGAGTCTTGACGGATCTGGAACAGGATGGATATATCAAAAAAATAAAAGGAAAAGGCTCTGTTGTTTTGCCAAAGAAAAAGTATTCTGATTTGTATGAATTGACCGGATTTAGTGAAGATGCCAAGCGTAACGGATGCAAGCCTTCTTCGATCATCGTTAAAAGCGAGATGCGGCCTGCGTCAGTGACCGTTGCACAGTTTTTACAAATCGAACCGGAAGAAAATGTGTTTTATCTAGAACGGCTGCGCTTGCTGAACGGTCGTATTTCAGGTATTTTTATCACGTATATCTCCACAAGGTTCCATCTGCCTTTAGAACCTGATCAATTCGATGCAGACACCTCTCTGTATGATTTTTACGAAAAAAATAATGTTCATTTAGGTGATGCCAGTGAAACGATCGAAGCGATCATGACTACTCCAGAAATACGAAAATCGATGTTTTTGGAAAAAGATGAACCAATTTTTTACCGCGAACGCATTACGTATAATGACATCAATCAGCCGATTGAATATTCTAAAAACTATTACCGCGCAAATGGGTATAAATATGTAGTCCGAATGCATCGAGATCGATAGTTGTAGGAATCATTGAAGATGCATGACTAAACATTTGCATTAAAAGAAAGCAGATCAATACGATTCAAACAGTATTTATCTGCTTTTTTCATTTGAATATGCAAGAAGGGGAAAAGAAGATGGACGGTCATGAAGATCGGCGTCTATTTTAAGCAATTTTCTATGAATTGGAAAACGATTTGTATGTTTTCCGATCGCTCAAATAAGAGATCGCCATGATCGGCATCTTCTACGATTTCGTAGTAGATATCATTCTTTGTGTTTTTCATTTTTTCATAAAAATGAAAAGACTGCTGATAAGGAACAACCTGGTCTTTTCTTCCGTGTTGTATCAATAATGGGCACATGCCTTCATAAATGTAATTTTCTGGATTTGCCGTTTGTACCTTTTCAGGATGATCACCTATGCAGTAGCCCATGAATAACGATTCGGGTGAATCAGCCCGATCATGGTCGTGTTTTCCTGTAAATAGATGATTTTCTCTTAGTTGTTCATTTATCGTTGCAAAATTGACTGGCGGAAACCAAGCGATTGCACCGCGAATACGCAGATCTTGTTCATTTGAGATGAACGGCAGGTTTGAAAGCAATGCGCTCATGATTGACAGATATCCACCAGCACTTTGGCCCCAGACGACCATCTTTTCTGGATCGATGCGAAGCATTTCTGCATTTGATTTGATATATAGGATGGCATCTTTTATATCTTCGATCGCTGCTGGGAAAGCGGCTTCTGGACTTAGACGATAATTGATCCCGATCACAGCGATCCCGCGGTCTAAACCGTGCAGCATCGGTTCGATCATATCCCCATTACGCTTATCCCCTTTTTTGAAAGCACCTCCATGTATGCATAAGACACAAGGAAAAATATCCTGATCGTTTGGATAAAAAATATCAAGAAGGCATGAACTGCTTCGGCTACTGTAGGATAAATCAAGTTTTTTATAAGGGAAACGCTGAACGTCAATTTTGGCTCTAATCATTAGCTCTCCTTTTAATAACAATTCTTCAATTATAATAAGCAAGCTGGAATAGGAGTCCGTGTATCATCAAATCGTGATAACGGGTCTCCTTTAATTTTTAAAATATTGCCATATGCTTTTTAATGCATCGTTTATTTTTAGATAATTTTGGTATTTCGTTTCATAAATCTTCTTGTACTCTAATCGCGGATAAACCGTTTTTGTGATCGTTACTGTCCGCTTGACCGCAGTTTCATAATCTGGATAAATGCCTGCAGCAATGCCTGCAGCGATTGCAGCCCCCTGTGCGCCTAATTCTTTATCTTCGATCACATCGATCGGCAGCTGAAGGACATCTGCAAATATCTGCACCCAGACATCTGAATTGGCTGCGCCGCCAGATAATCTGACCGATGCTGGTTTTTCTCGGTTTTTTAACAATTTTCGTATATGGCTGTAATGTGAAAAAACGATTCCTTCATAAACCGCACGCAGCATATGATGTTTATTATGATAAGCGGTAAGGCCGATAAATGATCCTTTTGCTAAAGCATCATCACTTGAACCATTTAAATAAGGCAGAAAGATGAGGCTTGAATCGCTAGGATCAATTTCTTCTACCCATTGATTCGTTATCTCATAGATCGATCGGTCATTTGCTCTTGCTTCATCTTTTTCATATGACATCAGTTGACGTATGAACCATTCCATGTTTCCGGCAGAAGTAGGACTGCTTTCTTCTACCAGATAAAAGCCAGGGATGCAAAACATCGAATTTAATGTAACACTGCCATTGGTGATCGGTGCTTTTTTGATAAATTCATTGATGCTCCATGTACCTGCGATCATGCACATCTGCTCTTCATCTGATAATCCGGAAGCAATCCCGCAAGCATCGACATCGAACATGCCGGCTGCGATAGGGATCCCTTCAGGCAGACCGGTCAATGCAGCAGCTTCCTTCGTTATTTTTCCGCAAATTTCTGCCGAATGCCTTAACGGCGGAAGTTTTTCGTAAATGCTTTCAAGACCGAAAAGCTTTAACAAATCAAGATCATATGCCTGTGTAGATAAGTTGATCAGATTTGCACCTGAAAAATCAGTATATTCTGCGAATGCTTCGCCTGTCAGCATATAGCGTATATAATCTTTTACGGCAAATATGTATTTCGTATTTTCAAATATTTTTGGTTCATGATCTTTGAACCAAGCAAGCAGACTGACCGGCTGGCACGCAAGGATATCTTGGTAAGTTTTTTGATAGACGTTTTCTTTGGTACCGTCCTGATTCCATTTTTCGACATATGCCCAAGCTCTTGCGTCTGTAGAAAGGATCCCATTGTAAGAAGGCTGACCATCTTTTCCAATCATATACAAACCTTTTCCATGGCCGGATAATGAAACTCCGGCAATCATGTCCGGCCGAATGCCGCTTTTGTTGATGGCTTCTTTGATCGCCCTTGCATTTACGCTCCACAGCTCGATCATGTCCCGCTCTGTATATCCGGCTTTAGGGGTGATGGTCACTGTCGGGAAGCTTGCTACAGATATCTGTTTTCCGTTTTCGTCAAAAATGGCTGCTTTGGAAAAAGTTCCGCCATTATCAATGCCCATTAAATATTTCATTGTTGATTCCTCTTGTTTATAATTATAAAGCAGATTTTAAATTGAGATGAAACAAATTTTTGTTTTGCCAAAACTAATCGAATCAAATCCTTTTCCTGTAGTCAAAACGGATGATGTGATTCTTACAGCAGGTGATTCAGATGGACGGATGTCACGTGTATATGCCATCATTTATGAAATAGAAGAGGGTGGCGGCGAAAGAATAAGGGATGATCTTTCCGTATCAAAGCAGTTAAAACATCTGGAATAAGGTACAAGGAAAAGACTTTCGCTTTTTAAAGTCTGGAATGAACTCGTTTGCTTGTTTTCATAACGGAGGCAGATCAGTTAGATAGAGGGGTTGATGATCATGTGATACAATAAATACAAATCTTATATATTTCATGCGCATATATTCCATTGGGGGAAGCTAAAGTCTAAAATAAAGAGAAATCGTTTGCGCTGCTTTCTAATCATTACTTTTTCTATTACTGGTACTGCTTGGATCAGCTTTGCTGTTCTAACGCAATTAAGTGTTATTTCCTTTACACATTCAGTAGGTAGCGTGTTGCACTTTATTGGCGGCTTTGGTCCAACCATTGCATCATTGTTTTTAATGAACGAAAAATTGACTTTACATTCATTTAAAAAGTTTGTGTTTCAATACAAAAAGAAATCGATGATTTATTTGTGGGTGATGGCTGCGATGGCAATAGCTGCAATTGGCCTTTCGTCTAGGGAATTTAATTCAGAACTGCCTGTTCATTTGGTGCCGATCATTTTTATCCAAGCGGTATTCATTTATGGTGGTGAAGAAGAATTAGGATGGCGCGGCATAATGCAGCCTCTTTTAGAGGAGAAGTACAAGTTTTTAATAGCAACCATCATTATAGGTATAGTTTGGGGAATTTGGCATATTCCACTTTGGTTTGTGGAAGAGACATCTCAATAAAATATGGCGTTCTCATTATTTTTAGCTTTAGCGGTGATCTTCAGTTTTTGGCTCGCTGCAATTTATAAGAAAACACAATGTGTTTTCGCTTGCAGTGTTTTTGATGGACTGATCAATACGCTATTATCAGTATTTGTTATTAAGCCAACCATCGTATTGATATTAGGATTCGGCATTATGCTGATCGATTCTATATATTTATGGCATGATGAAGCTAATAAAGCAAATCGCTTGTCTGATTAAAATAGGAAGTCCTCTGGCTGGCATACACCTTTCTAGAGGACTTTTCATTTTTACCTTCGGCCGATCTGCAATAGAAGAATTCTTAATAAAGATTAAAATCAGAACTTCAAAAAAAGATTGTCCATCCTTTGGTATGATCATGCATGGCAGAGAGATAACTGAAGATCTTGAGAAAATGATAGGATGCTGTCATCCGATTCAACAGCATCAAAAGAATGATCATTAGGCTGATTAACCTCTATGTGGTTTAAATGAAAACATAGGGGTTTTCTTTGATTTGGTCTCACTGCATATATGTTTTAACATCGTGTCATTCATGTTTTTAAAACGACCATATAATTGCACAAAACTGTTCTTGGTTTGTATATAAAAAACGAAACAGCCTTTGTATCAGCTGTTTCGGTATTTTTCTATGGCACCCCCTGGGGGAATCGAACCCTCAACTAGCCCTTAGGAGCGGTCCCGGTGCCAAAATTGACCCTGTTTTTCTTTTCCCTTAAAGTGTTAAAAAACGCCCTATTTATCGGTGTTTTCACTATGTTACACTGTTAATATTTTCCCTGCTGATATTGACCAAAATTGACTAGTTTTATAAAATTTGGGTGGCAAATGGGTGGCAAAAAGCCTTTAAAAGGTGATAGTTATGATGTAACCTTTTCTCCATTGTTTTATATGACAGCAGTTCTTATCAAAATACTTTCGCTAAATCAAAAAGATCCATAAATTAAATGTTGATAT
>CASFOT010000019.1 GCA_949296305.1 uncultured Erysipelotrichaceae bacterium | reverse complement strand
GGTGCAAGCAACGTTCCATCCAGATCACAAATCAATACCTTCCATTTTCCCATCTTTCATTTCCTCCTATCTGACAATGCTGAATATCTGTTCAAGTTCTCTGTGTATTTCCTATTCAGCATCCTGTTTCGATAACCTTCTATTTATATAGATCCTCTCCCTTATTTTATATCATGAAAACCGCTCCATATTTTCGCTATTATTTTTAAAAGAAGAAAATCATAGAAGAAACCGGCGAATATTTCGCACAAGTTTGCTTTTTCCCCTTTCCTCTTCTTCTTTCCTATCTAAAAAA
This sequence comes from uncultured Erysipelotrichaceae bacterium, assembly GCA_949296305.1. Classification (GTDB taxonomy): domain Bacteria; phylum Bacillota_I; class Bacilli_A; order Erysipelotrichales; family Erysipelotrichaceae; genus Merdibacter. The sequence continues at coordinate 2,422 of CASFOT010000019.1, read as the reverse complement.
ATGATATACTAAGATTGATTTCCAAACGTATCAACACGCTGGGAAATAAGCTGGACAGCTATGAACAAAATAAAGAAGATCTTTGTTGTTCAGATCATGTTTATTGCAGCATCCACCCTTCAAAAACAGATCAGCTGGCTGCCAGCAACATTCGCAAGTGGAAAAGAAAGGACAAAGGTTTTATGATGAGGAGGTGGAACACCATCATAAAACAAAGAGGTATTCAAGATGAACGAAAACCCATTGAAGCAAATCATCACAAAACAAAAGGCAGGTGAAGCCGTTGGTATCTATTCTGCCTGCAGCGCAAACAATTATGTAATTGAAGCTGCAATCGAATGCGCAAAACGTGACAACTCTTGTGTGCTGATCGAAGCAACAGCAAACCAAGTTGACCAAAATGGTGGTTATACTGGTATGAAACCAGTTGATTTCCGTAACTTTGTATATGCTATTGCAGATAAAGTTGGTTTCTCCACAGACCGTATCTTCTTGGGAGGAGACCATTTAGGCCCATTAACTTTCGCATCGAAACCAGAAGCTGAAGCAATGGCTGATGCACGTGAACTGGTCCGCTGCTATGTAGCTGCAGGATTCACAAAGATCCATATCGATACCAGCATGAAAGTAGCTGATGATGATCCTGATACACGTTTAAGCGATGAAACGATCGCTCGTCGTGGTGCTGAACTGGCTCGTGTCTGTGAGGATATGTATCAAGAACTGTTAAAAACAAATCCAAAAGCGGTTCGTCCGGTTTATATCGTGGGCAGCGAAGTTCCAATTCCAGGTGGAGCACAAGATCCAAATGCAGGTATGCAGGTTACTCGTGTAGAAGATTTCAAAGCAACAGTTGCTGCTTTTGAAGCTGCTTTCAAAAACGAAGGATTAGAAGAAGTTTGGAACGATGTCATTGCTTGTGTGGTACAGCCAGGTGTCGAAGAAAAAGATGCAGGATGTACGGAATATGATCGTGCAAAAGCAGCTGAACTGATGGCAAGCATCAAGGAGTTCCCAAATTTAGTATTTGAAGGCCACTCTACTGACTATCAGACAAAATATAAATTAAAGGAACTGATCGAAGATGGTGTCGGCATCTTAAAAGTTGGTCCTGGACTTACTTATGCCATGCGTGAAGGATTGTTCGCATTAGCCTATATGGAAGATATGATCCTTCATGGCAAAGATGATGAAAAATCTCATTTCATCGATGTATTGGAAGAAGCAATGTTGGCTGAACCAAAGAACTGGAAGAAACATTATCATGGCGATGAAAATGAATTGTGGTTCAAACGCAAATTCTCATTCTCTGATCGCAGCCGTTACTACATGCCGGTTCCTGAAGTAGAGGCAGCAAAAGAAAAGATGATCGCTAACCTGCGTAAATATGGCGTATCTTTAGCTGTATTATCACAGTTCATGCCAATTCAGTATACAAAAGTACGTGAAGGCGTATTAGAAAACGATCCAGAAGTATTGATCAAAGACCGCATCAAGAATACGATCGATGAATACCTGTTCGCTTCTCACCAAGAAAAATTATTCTAATAGTTAAGAGCTAAAACCTCTAAAAGGCAATCTGCTTTTTAGAGGTTTTTCTTATCCAATTTCTATGCATTTACGAATCAAATAAGCAGGTGGATGATCACAGATCTTCCATTGCAAAAGATCTTCAAAATAAAGAAATCCGATCTCGCCCGATTATTTTCTCACAAAAGGAATCTTTTATGTTATATTGAAATTAGCTATCATTAACAATCATATAATACGATCATGGAGGAAAGGTATGAACAGATTAACGATCATGACCGCTACACAGGCGCAGCGTGTCATTGAAGATCTCTACAAAGATCTTGAAAGAAGAATCATTGCCAGTCCGCCAGGACTATGTCCTGTCGATCTGGCAAGCGCCTTTTTAAAACTTTGTCATGCACAGACATGCGGCAAATGCGTCCCTTGCCGAATCGGATTAGGGCAATTGCAGCTGCTTTTAGATGATGTGTTAGAAGGCAGAGCAACCTTAGATACGATTGATCTAATAGAAAAGACTGCACAAAATATCGCATGGAGCGCAGATTGTGCCATTGGTTATGAAGCAGCTGAAATGGTGCTGAAAGGTGTTCGCGGGTTTCGTGATGACTATAAAGAACACATTTTGCATGGACGTTGCACAGCCAGTTTAAACCAGCCGGTTCCTTGCGTATCCATGTGTCCTGCCGGTGTTGATATTCCCGGCTATATTGCGCTGGTCAAAGAAGGCCGTTATGAAGATGCCGTTCGTCTGATCCGCAAAGATAACCCATTTCCTGCCGTCTGTGCTTTTATCTGCGAACACCCATGTGAAGCACGCTGCCGTAGAAATATGTTAGACGACTCAATCAACATTCGAGGGATCAAACGCTACGCGGTCGATCATGCAAAA
>CASFOT010000018.1 GCA_949296305.1 uncultured Erysipelotrichaceae bacterium | reverse complement strand
AGAAAGACATTTTTACGAAGTTCTTTTAAATTTTTTGGTTTTTCTTTCGCACGGATCATTATAACGCAAACTTCCAGTTCGCCCTGTGTAGGCAATAATAACGCTTTTAAATGCTGAACCAGTGTCGATTTTCCGCTTCCTGTTTCACCGATGATCGCAGTGATCTTTCCTTCCTCCAGTTCAAGATCAACATTCTTTAAAGCTGCATAGGAAAAAGGTGTCCCGCTGTTATATGTATGTGCTACTTTTCGAAACGCAATCGACATAGTTCATCTACCACTCTTTCCATTTGTATCTCTTCATGTAACTGAACACCCTCTTTTTTCATTGCATGGACAAATTTCAATGCAAACGGGATATCCAACTGCATGTTGACCAATTCATTTTCTCTCTTTAAGATCATCTGCGGTGTTCCATCCATCACAACTCTTCCATCATTCATCACAATCACATGATCACTATGAGCCATTTCTTCAATATCGTGTGTAATGGATACGATCGTTAAATGAGATTCTTTATGTATTTTTTGGATCAGTGCATTGATTTCTGCTTTCCCTTGCGGATCCAGCATGCTGGTTGATTCATCAAAGATCAAAATTTCAGGTGCAATGGCTAATACGCTCGCAATAGCGACACGTTGTTTTTGTCCGCCTGACAATTTGGTTGGTTCACTGTTCAGATATTTGCTCATATTTACTCGCCTTGCATAATCTTCAATGATCTGCTGCATTTTTTCTTGAGCAACTTGATGATTTTCTAAACCAAACGCAATATCATCTGCGACGGTCGCACCAATGAACTGATTATCTGGATGTTTAAAAACGATTCCGATCTTATCGCGTATGTCATAGACTGTCTTCTCATTTAATTCCATTCCATCTACACGGATCTTTCCAGCTTTGGCCTCCATAAGACCGATCAGCAATTTGGCAATTGTCGATTTTCCAGAGCCATTATGGCCTACAATGGTCGTATAGCTTCCTTGTTCTATCTGAAAGCTCACATCTTTTAATACATCTTGTTCCCCATCATAAGAAAAGGTCAAATGTTCTACTTCTATCTTGTGCATAAGGATCACCTCATTGATTCAACTGTTTTATTATACACCACGAAACTATGGAAAACAAATAAGAAAACGGCTTCTGTCAAGACAGGTGCCGTTTCATTTCCACATTTTTCATTTAATAGACAGGATTGCAGTGCCATCCTTCATAAGTTCCATTATTTTTCTTCGTTTCTTCATACAGATAGAGGACATGCTGCAACATGATCTCTCCATCCATCGGTGCAATATGCATCACTACAGCCACTTTCGGATCTTCTCCTTTTGTTACCACATAACCGCGTTTGATGATCGTTTCTTTGAATGCGGCTAAAGCAGCTTCATCTGGGAAAGACATCTGATGTTCAATTGGCCGTTCTGCACTATGCACATCGCCAGCCGCACCTAATGCAGTGATCGCATCATCTACATTTTTTTTGATCTTTGTTTTGGTCTCTTCATCCATTACAAAGGGGGGCTGTGCGTTCGCTTCCTCCTCTTTAAAAGCAGGAATCTCTACATCGATATCTGCAGCAGCGGACGCTGTTACGTCATCGATATGCATATCATCAAATGAATCGCCATCTTCATCTAATAATAAACCTTCGTCTAATTTAATGATCTCTTTGCGATCTTTCTGCAGTTTATATACTGCAAAGGCAACTGCACCACCAACTGCAGCAATTGCTGGAATCAGTCTCGATAATTTCATAAGTATGACCTCCTCATCGTTAATCTTATTGTAACACAGTTCACCTTAATAATTCGCTTGATTTATCTTTTTTTAGATACTGCAACGCCGTCCCCGACCGAATAAAAGACGGTTTCATATTTTTCATTCGTTTTTAGATATTCAATATAATTTTTGATCTTTCGGACGAGTGCTCGAGTTGCCCTGCTTTTTGGTTCTACGATTCCATCGACCATCCCATGAAAACCAAGATTATCTGACAAGATATAGCCACCTGTCTTTAATTGAGGTTCATAACGTTCAAAGAAACGAATGTACTGTGCTTTTGCGGCATCGATAAAGATCAAATCATATTGACCTTCCACGTTTGCTTCCAATGCATCCGCGTGCTGGATATGGATTTGTTTTGTCAATCCAGCTTTCTCAATATTGATCACTGCTTGTTGGTAGCGTTCTTCATCACGTTCGATCGTTTCTACTTGTATGTTTTCATTTACTAAAGCCATGCGGATAGCTGAATATCCGATCGCACTGCCAATCTCTAATATTCGTCTGCAGTCATGGGTCTGAATAAAATTCAGCATAAAAGAAATACCTTCTTTTTCCATGATCGGCACATGATTTACTTTTGCATACTCTTCCATTTCTTCGATCAAATTCATCTTGAACACTCCATTTCCCGGGTAATACCCCATAAGTATACCATAAACATAACTGTATCAACAAATACAGCTGTTCTGCCATAAAAAAAGGGCACGTCCATGCCCTTTCTTCCATCAATTACTTAACAAATTCAACAATTGCCATTGGTGCAGCATCTCCGCGACGGATACGTGTCTTGATCACACGTGTATATCCACCTTTGCGATCTGCATATTTAGGAGCGATTTCGTTGAACAGTTTCTGCAAAGCAGTTGTTCCGTTTTCTTCATCAACAACTACGTTACGGATGTAAGCAGCAGCCTGACGACGTGCATGTAAGTCACCGCGTTTTGCTAAAGTAACGAGTTCATCCATTACACTGCTCAGTTCTTTTGCTTTCATTTCAGTTGTTTCTATCTGTTCTGCTTCAATCAATGAAGTGACCATGTTGCGTAACAACGCTTTACGATGATCTGCAGTACGTCCTAATTTACGATTCCACATTTGGTAGTTAACCTCCTTCAGCCTTATTCATAAGATTTAAAGCTAAGACCTAACTCATAGATCTTATCTTTGACTTCTTTCAGTGATTTCTTGCCAAGGTTACGAACCCGCATCATTTCATCTTCTGTTTTCTGTGTCAGTTCTTCTACTGTCTGAATACCTGCACGTTTTAAACAGTTATATGAACGAACGGATAAGTCCAAGTCCTCAATCATCATGACAAGTCCCTTGTTCTGAACTTCGCCCTGTGCTTCTTTCATAACAGAATCCATATCATTGATCTGTTCATGAACGCTTGTCAGGATCTCTAGATGATCGATCAAGATCTTTGCAGCCCATGCAATGGATTCTGCAGGCGTGATCGATCCATCCGTTGTGATCTCCAAAGTAACTTTGTCATATTTTGCATTCTGTCCGACACGTGTCGGTTCAGACAAATAAGATACCTTTTCCACTGGTGTATAGATTGCATCTGTATAGATGGTTCCCAATGGCTGATTCTGTGACTGATACAATGATTTGTTTGTATCTGCGCTGACATAACCACGGCCTACGCGAGCCTGCAGTTCCATTTCAAGGACGCCGTTTTCTTCCAATGTACAAAGATACAGATCTTTGCTCAGGATTTCTACGCCCTCAGGACAGATGATGTCAGCACCAGTCACTTCACCTGGTCCGCGCTTTGAAATGCGCAACGTATATACCTCATCATCCTGAATCTTCATGATCAGTTTCTTGATGTTCAAGATGATCGCCGTCACATCTTCTACAACTCCAGGGATAGCTGTAAATTCATGATATACGCCATCCATTTTTATTGCAAAAACGGCAGCTCCCGGTAAAGAGGAGAGCAAAACACGTCTCAGTGCGTTACCGATCGTTGTACCAAAACCACGCTCCAGTGGTTCAAATACAAACTTTCCGTAGTGTTCAGATTCTACGTATTCTTTTACTTCAAAATTTGCACGTTCGAATTTTTGCATACAATACCTCCTCAGCTAAGGTTCATTAACCACGTGGTCGTTTTGGTGGACGACATCCGTTGTGCGGGATTGGTGTAACATCATTGATCATCGTGATCTCAAGCCCTGCAACCTGAAGTGCACGAACGGCAGCTTCACGTCCTGGACCTGGACCCTTAACGTTAACGGATACCTGTTTCATACCATTGTCAATGGCAGCTTTACCAGCAGCTTCACCAGCCATCTGTGCTGCATACGGAGTAGATTTACGAGAACCCTTGAAGCCCAGTGCACCAGCACTTGACCATGCTACAGCGTTTCCGCTCTCATCCGTAATAGTGACGATCGTATTATTGAATGTTGAATGAATATGTGCACATCCGCGCGCTATATTCTTACGAACACGACGTTTACGAGATGTGGATTTTGTATTCTTTGCCATACTTTACTTCCTCCTTGTCGTCCTACTTCTTCTTGTTCGCTACTGTGCGGCTTGGGCCTTTACGAGTACGAGCATTTGTCTTTGTACGTTGTCCACGTACTGGCAGACCTTTACGATGACGGATACCGCGATAGCATCCAATTTCCATCAAACGTTTGATGTTCAATGCAACTTCACGACGCAAATCACCTTCAACTTTGATTGCATCTACTTCTTTACGAATGGCATTGACCTGATCATCCGTCAGATCTTTTACACGGATGTCTTCACTGATTCCTGTTTTTGCTAAAATTTCTTCAGCTGTCGGACGACCGATACCATAAATATATGTTAATGATACTACAACACGTTTGTCACGTGGAATATCAACTCCTGCAATACGAGCCATATTGGTTTATACCTCCATTAGTTTCCTTGTCTTTGTTTATGTTTTGGATTTTCACAAATAACCATTACGCGACCTTTACGTTTGATAACACGGCATTTGTCGCAGATTGGTTTGACAGATGGTCTTACTTTCATTTGTCTTCCTCCTTGTATTCACGACTATTTATGTCGGAATGTAATACGCCCACGTGTTAAATCATAAGGTGAGATTTCAACAGTTACACGATCACCTGGTAAAATGCGAATGTAATGCATGCGGATTTTACCAGAAACGTGAGCCAGAATTTCGTGCCCATTTGCTAATCTCACTTTGAACATTGCATTTGGCAGTGTATCGATGACTTCACCATCGATCTCGATCACATCTTGTTTACCCATTCTCTGGATGTTCCTCCTTATTCAGTGTAGTGAGTATTTCATACCCATTGTTTGTAATTGCGATTGTATGTTCGTAATGTGCGGTATTCGCTCCATCTTTGGTAACGACGCCCCAGCCATCCTTCAATACTTTCGTCTGTGGTCGTCCCGCTAGAACCATTGGTTCAACAGCAATCGTCATGCCCGGCTTTAGGATCACTCCATAGCCCGCAGGACCAAAATTCGGAACCGTCGGATCTTCATGAACACTTCGTCCGACGCCATGTCCTGTATAATCTCTTGGAATCGAATATCCATATGAAAATACATATTCGCCGATCGCATGAGATATATCAGTTAAACGATTCCCCGCTTTCGCATACTTTAAACCTTCAAACAGTGCAGCTTCGCTTACCTTTAATAGTTTCTGATCTGCTTCACTAATCGTTCCAACAGCATATGTCCACGCGGAATCTCCATGGTAACCCTGATAACAGGCCCCAATATCGATTGAAACAATGTCGCCCTCCTGCAGGATCGTATCATCCGGGATCCCATGTACCAGAAGGGAATTGACAGAAATACATGTAGCTGCAGGGAAGCCATACAATCCTTTAAAGGATGGCATGGCTCCTGCATTTACAATCACGCTTTCGCACAGCGCATCCAGTTCTTTCGTTGTCATTCCTGGATGCAGATTGTTACGGACAGCTTCGTGAGCAAGTGCCACGATCCGCCCGGCTTCACGCATTTTCTCTAATTCTTCAGCTGTTTTGAGATGAATCATTCTTTACTCCGCATCTAAAGCAGCTTGTACATCCTGCCAAACCTGTTCGATTGGCTGATCAGCATTGATATGACGAACGATGCCTTTCTTGTCATAATAGTCCAAAACCGGCTGGGTCTGCTTTGTATATTCGTCTAAACGAACTTTCAAGCTTTCCTCCGTATCGTCTTTTCGCTGATAAAGTTCTCCACCACAAACGTCACAAACCCCATCTTTTTTCGGCGGTTTTGTCACTAAGTGATAGATCTCTCCACAGTTTTTGCATAAGCGACGCCCTGTGATGCGCCCTGTTAAAACAGAGAAATCCAGCTCCATGGCAATAACTTTATCGATTGCCAAGTCTGTACCTTCGCTTAATTCGCTAAATGCTAATGCCTGATCCAAAGTTCTTGGATATCCATCCAGCAAGAAACCGTTCTTGCGGTCTTTCAGATTTTCCAAATAGCTCTTCACCATTTTGTTTGTCACTTCATCAGGTACCAGCAGCCCTTTATCCATATAACTTTTTGCCAACATCCCCAGTTCGGTCTGGTTACCGATCTCACTGCGGAAGATGTCGCCGGTTGAAATATGGTTGATGTTGTACTTTTCTACGATCTTAGCAGACATTGTGCCTTTTCCAGCACCAGGTCCGCCCATAATCAAAATATTCACTAAATCCACCTTCTTCTTTTATTCAAAGAAACGCTTATAGGACTTCTGCGTCATCTGTCCTTCCAGCTGTTTCACTGTTTCAAGCGCTACTCCGACTACGATGATGATTCCAGTACCACCAATTCCCATGGAACTTGGTAAGCTGGTAAACAACGGAATTGCATGTGGTATAACAGCAATAAATGCTAACCCGACCGATCCGAGCACTGTAATACGGCATAATACCTTATTTACATACTCTTTTGTTTCGTTTCCTGGTCGGATTCCTGGGATATACGTACCGGATTTACCAAGATTCTCAGCTATTTTAGCAGGATCGATCTGCAACTTTGTGTAGAAGAATGTAAACAGAATGATCAGTATGACATAAATGCATAAGCTCCAGCCGTTCTGCATTCCTAAGAAATAGTTCATTCCTTGAATAAAGCTATTTGTTGGGAAGAAGCTGGCAATCTGGATCGGAGCCATCATGATCGCATTCGCGAAGATGACCGGAATCACGCTCGCTGAGTTGATCTTTAATGGCAGATATGTCATATCTTTACGTCTGTTTGTAATTGTGCTTGATGTATACTGAATCGGAATCTTACGTTCAGCCAGATTCATGAATACAACAAAAACGATAATTAGTAAATAGCACAAAACATAAAGGGAAAAACTTAAGATTCCGCTAAATGCAACGCTTCCTGCATCACTGCCGATCAACGTATTCCACATTGATGTGATCTGATTAGGCAGACGACCGACGATGCCGGCAAAGATAATGATCGAAACACCATTACCGATTCCTTTCATCGAAATGCGATCTCCCAACCATAACAAGAACATGCTGCCCGCTGTAAAGATCGTAGCAATATACAAGATCTTTGACATCGTAGCACCACCATCGATCAAGGTCGTATACTGATTTGAGAATCCCCAAACCAAGAAAGCTGCCTGAACAAAGCCAAGCACAACAGCAAGATAGCGCGTATAGCGATCCAGCTGTTTACGACCTTTCGCTCCGCTCTTAGCCAATTCTGTCAAAGGCGGAATGACATCCATCGAAAGTAACTGAATAATGATAGATGCCGTGATATAAGGCGTTACACCAAGCGCAAAGACAGAGAACTGTTCCAGTCCTCCACCTCCTAATAAGCTTATCATAGTAAATAGGGTGTTGTCACCTATTCCTTGCACTAAATCGGATGTATTTACTCCCGGAACGGTAATAGCAGCTCCAAAACGGAAGATGAAGAGTACCAGCAATGTGTAGAGGATCCGTTTCCGAATATCCTTATTTTTGATCATTGCGGTAAACTTAGCAAACATCTTAGATTACCTCTGCTTTTCCGCCTGCGTTTTCAATTGCTGCAACTGCGCTCTTGGAAAATTTGTTTGCTTTTACTGTCAGTTTCTTTTCCAAAGCTCCTTCACCCAGGATCTTGATGCCGTTCAGTTCTTTTTTTACCAAGCCGCTTTCAATCAGCATTTCTGGTGTAACTTCGGCACCATCTTCAAAGCGATTCAATGCATCCAAATTAACGATTGCATATTCTTTGCGTGTGAAGTTTGTAAAACCGCGTTTTGGCAAACGTCTTGCCAAAGGTGTCTGACCACCTTCGAAGCCAAGACGAACACCTCCGCCGCTTCTTGCTTTCTGGCCCTTTTGTCCGCGACCAGCTGTTTTACCATTACCGGAACCCTGTCCACGGCCAACACGATTACGTGTTTTACGAGAACCTTCCGTATATTTCAATTCATGTAGTTTCATCTTCAATCCTCCTGTTAACCGCGAATTTCTTCAGGTTTTTTACCACGAAGGTTAGCAATGTCCTCTACTGTCTTCAAATTCTGCAATGCATCTACCGTTGCACGAACCATGTTGATCGGTGTACGGCTGCCAATACATTTAGACAGGATATCGTTGATACCAGCTAATTCCAGGACGGCACGAACAGCACCACCTGCGATAACTCCGGTACCTTCACCAGCTGGACGCAGGAATACTTCACCTGCACCATAGACACCAGTGATTTCATGCGGAATGGTCGTTCCGATGATAGGCACGCGGAACAAGTTCTTCTTTGCATCTTCTTCTGCTTTACGAATTGCATCAGGAACCTCGTTTGCTTTACCGGTACCAAATCCAACACGTCCTTTTTTATCACCGATCACAACAAGAGCAGCGAAGCGGAAACGACGTCCACCTTTAACTACTTTGGTTACACGGTTGATCGTTACGACACGTGTTTCAAATTCTTTTTCGCGATCACGATCTCTTCTTGGTTTGCGTTCC
>CASFOT010000017.1 GCA_949296305.1 uncultured Erysipelotrichaceae bacterium | reverse complement strand
GTTCCATATGCAACGATCACACGTCAGGAAGCCGGTAAAGAAGTTGTCGATATGAAGGCTTTTACAGAGATGGGCATTCATGCTTTTAGTGATGACGGTGTAGGTGTACAAAATGATGATGTCATGCGGGAAGCAATGAGACAAAGCAATAAATATCATACGATGATCGTTGCACATACAGAAGATATGAGCTATCGCAAGGAAGGCGCTTGTGTACATGAGGGAAATGAAGCTCATGAGCGTCATTGGATTGGCATTCCCAGCGAATGTGAATGGAAACAGCTGGAACGTGATCTAAAACTTGTGGAAGAAACAGGTGCACATTATCATTGCTGTCATGTTTCTGCAAAAGAAAGCGTACAGCTTTTATTGGAATATAGGAAGAAAGGCTGTGACGTCAGCGGAGAAGTAACTGCACATCATTTATTATTGAATGATGGAGATGTTGTAGGTCCGAATTGGAAGATGAATCCTCCGCTGCGCAGTGAAAACGATCGTCAGGCGTTGATCGAAGGATTGAAAAAAGGGGCATTGACCTTGATTGCCAATGATCATGCTCCGCATAGTGAAGAGGAAAAACGAAGAGCAATGGATAAAGCGCCATTTGGCATTGTTTCTTTAGAAACTGCTTTTCCTTTGTTATACAGCCGTCTGGTCTGCACAGGACACTTCACTTTATCACAGCTTGTATACTGGATGAGCGAGGCACCAGCGAAACGCTTTGGACTGGAACGCAAAGGTGCTGTTCAAGTTGGTTATGCAAGTGATTTGATCTTAGTGGATCTCGATGAAAAATATATTATCAATCGTCATCGGTTTTTTTCCAAAGGGAAAAATACACCTTTCCATGGATGGTGTGTACAAGGACGTATCAAGATGACGATCGTTGATGGAACTATCGTATATGAGGAGGGTAAAGAATGAAACGTTTACTGATTTTGGAAGATGGAAGCGTTTATGAAGGTGAAGGCTTTGGATCTGATTGCTATCGTATGGGTGAATTGGTATTCAATACTGGAATGAGCGGATATCAAGAAGTATTAAGCGATCTTTCTTATTGCGGACAGATCGTCATGATGACGTATCCGATGATTGGAAATTATGGCATCAACTGCGATGATTTTGAAAGCTTGGCACCAGCTGTGTTCGGTTTTGTAGTGAGAGAAAATTGTAAAGAACCAAGTAATTTCCGCAGCGATTACACTTTAGATGAATTTTTAAAACAAAAAGGAATTCCTGGAATCGAAGGGGTAGATACAAGGGCAATCACGCGTAAACTTCGCACAAGCGGTACGATGCGCGCAATCATGGCAGATGAAGATGCGGATGTAGAAAAGATCGTCGAACAGTTAAAAGAAACTGAGCTGATGCATGATCAAGTTTCGCGTGTTTCTACAAAGAATGCTTTCCCGATTCCAAATCGTGGAAAACGAGTTGTTTTGATGGATTTTGGTGCAAAGAACGGAATCATCCGTGAGCTTTCTCGCCGCAATTGCGATTTAACGGTCGTTCCTTATGATACAGATGCGCAAACGATCTTAGCAATGAAGCCAGATGGGGTGATGTTAAGCAATGGTCCTGGGGATCCAAAAGATATGGAAATTGCGATTGAGACCATTCGTCAGCTGATGGGTCATGTCGTGATCTTTGGTATTTGTTTAGGACATCAGCTGATTTCTTTGGCAAGCGGAGCCAATACGGTGAAATTGAAATTTGGACACCGTGGTTGCAATCATCCGGTTATCAATTTAGCAAATGGAAAAGTCGAGATGACATCACAGAATCATGGTTTCGCAGTAGAAGAAGCGTCGCTTGCAGGAACGGATCTGGTCATGACACACCAAGCATTGAATGATAAGAGCGTAGAAGGCGTACGTCATACAAAATACCCGATTTTTAGTGTACAGTATCATCCGGAAGCTTCACCTGGACCTGAAGACAGCAATTATCTGTTTGACCAGTTCATGGAGCTGATGGAAAAGGAGGCAAAGTAAATGGCAAAACGTAACGATATACATAAAATTTTAGTGATTGGATCAGGACCAATCGTCATTGGACAGGCAGCTGAATTTGATTACGCCGGCAGCCAGGCATGTCAGTCTTTACGTGAAGAAGGCTATGAAGTAGTATTGATCAATTCAAACCCTGCAACGATCATGACCGATACAGCAATTGCCGACCGTGTATACATCGAACCGTTGACGTTGGACTTTGCTAGCCGGATCATCTATAAAGAACGCCCAGATGCTGTATTAGGTTCATTGGGTGGTCAAACGGGATTGAATCTGGTCGTTGAATTAGCAAATTCTGGTATTTTGGATGAATATGGGGTAGAAATTCTGGGAACGGATCTGGAAGCAATCAATAAAGCAGAAGATCGTGAGCTGTTCCGTAATCTGATGAATGAGATCAATGAGCCGGTGCCGGAAAGCGATATTGTTCATACAGTCGAAGAAGCAGTGCATTTTGCAAATACGATCGGTTATCCGTTGGTCGTTCGTCCTGCTTATACGCTGGGAGGAACTGGCGGCGGATTTGCCGATAATGAAGAGGAATTGCGTACTATTGCTGCAAATGGATTGAAAATTTCTCCTGTACATCAGTGTTTGATCGAGCGCAGTATCGCTGGTTTCAAAGAAATTGAGTATGAAGTTATGCGGGATGCAAACGATAATGCAATCGTTGTCTGCAACATGGAAAATATCGACCCAGTGGGGATCCATACAGGCGATTCCATGGTCGTTGCTCCAGTACAGACATTGAGTGATCGAGAACATCAAATGCTGCGCAATGCTAGTTTGAAGATCATTCGTGCATTAAAGATCTGCGGAGGTTGCAATGTACAGCTAGCATTAGATCCAAATTCATTTAAATACTATGTGATCGAGGTCAATCCGCGTGTTTCCCGTTCATCAGCATTGGCTTCCAAAGCAACCGGTTATCCGATTGCTAAACTAGCTGCTAAAATTGCAATCGGCATGACATTGGATGAGATCATCAACCCGATTACAAAGACAAGTTATGCTTGTTTTGAACCAGCTCTTGATTATATCGTTACTAAGCTGGCTCGTTTCCCATTTGATAAATTCCCGAATGCAGACCGCCGTTTAGGTACTCAGATGAAGGCAACGGGTGAAGTAATGTCAATTGGACGTAACTTTGAAGAAAGCTTCTTGAAAGCTGTACGTTCGTTAGAAATGAAATGTGATCACATCGAAAATAAAGAAATTGCAGCATTAAGCGAAGAAGAATTATGGGAGCGTGTGGCCGTCAAAGACGATCTGCGCATGTTTACGATTGCAGAATTGTTAAGAAGAGGTGCTGATAAAAATCGAATTCATCAAATTACGATGATCGACGATTTCTTCTTAGATAAGTTTAATCATATTCTTGCATTAGAAAAAGAAATGAAAGCCCGTCCTCAAGATATCGATGTTTTATATGAAATCAAACGCAATGGTTTTGCAGACTCCTACATCGCACGTGAATGGAACATAAGTGAACGTGAAGTATATGATCTGCGAAAAGCAAACGGCATCATCCCAGTATATAAGATGGTAGATACTTGTGCGGCAGAGTTTGAAAGTGCGACGCCGTATTACTATTCTACTTATGAAAAAGAAAATGAATCGATCCGCAGTAATAACCATAAAGTAATCGTATTAGGCAGCGGTCCGATCCGTATCGGACAAGGTGTTGAATTTGACTATGCTACAGTGCACTGTGTCATGACTTTGCGTGAAGCAGGTTATGAAGCAATCGTCATCAATAATAACCCAGAGACCGTGTCAACTGATTTCTCTATTTCAGATAAGCTCTATTTTGAACCATTAACGATCGAAGATGTTATGCATGTTGTGGATCTTGAACAACCTTTAGGAGTCATCGTTCAGTTTGGCGGACAGACTGCAATCAATTTGGCAGATAAATTAGTTGATCGCGGAGTAAAGATCTTAGGTACGAGCTTAGAGGACATCGATCGCGCAGAAGACCGTCATGAATTTGAAGAAATGCTTCATAAGCTGGACATTCCTCAACCAAGAGGTGAAACTGCGGTTGAAGTAGAAGAAGCTGTGAAGATCGCCAACCGGATCGGTTATCCGGTATTGGTACGTCCTTCTTATGTGTTAGGCGGACGAGCTATGGAAATCGTTCAAAATGATGATGATCTGCGCGTTTATATGGCGACAGCGGTTAAGGAAATTTCACATGATGCTCCAATCTTGGTCGACAAATATATCGTAGGAAAAGAATGTGAAATCGATGCAATCGCTGATGGGGAAAATGTATTTATTCCGGGCATCATGGAACATATCGAACGTGCTGGCGTGCATTCAGGGGACTCTTTCTCGGTTTATCCGGCACCAACGCTGTCTGCAAAGATCAAAGAAACGATTGCTGACTATGCGATCCGCATTGGTAAAGGATTCCATTTTATCGGTCTTTATAATATTCAGTTCATCGTGGATAAAGATGAGAATGTTTATGTATTAGAGGTCAATCCGCGTAGTTCACGCACTGTTCCATTCTTGAGCAAGATCACCAGTGTGCCAATGTCTCATATTGCGACAATGTGCGTGCTAGGACATTCATTGAAGGAACAAGGTTATCCTCTGGATTGTGTAAAAGAAGAAGAAGATCGTGTCTTTGTCAAAGCACCGGTATTCTCCTTTGCAAAGCTGCGCAGTGTTGATACGACCTTAGGTCCAGAAATGAAATCGACCGGCGAAGCACTTGGCGGCGATGTAACTTTGGAAAAAGCACTGCATAAAGCACTCATTGCCAGCGGTGTCAAAGTACCGATGCAAGGCAATGTGCTGATCACGGTAGCAAATCGTGATAAAGAAGAAGCATTCCATATTGCAAAACGTTTCTTTGACTGTGGTTATGGCATTTATGCGACAAATGGAACAGCAAAATATTTGCGTGAACGAGGCATTTACGTTCATGATGCAATTAAAATAAGCGAAAATCCAGATAAGAATATCCTGAATCTCATCCGTATGGGACGTATCAATTATGTCATCAATACGATGGAAGGTACTCACAAGACAACTTCCAATGATGGTTTCATGATTCGCCGTGTATCTGCTGAAAACAGCATCAGCTGTTTCACTTCTTTAGATACTGCATATGCGATCCTGCGTGTCGTAGAATCTATGAGTTACACAACGATCAGTATGAATGAATTGGAGCATTAGTTTATGGAACGTGAAATTGCACGAGTATTGGAAAATGAAGAAATAGCGAAAGATACGTATCGAATTTTGTTAAAAGCGTCCATCGCGAAACAAATGCAGCCGGGCCAATTTGTCAACCTGGCCATCGATACATTCTTTCTGCGTCGCCCGATCTCCATTTGTGAAGTGATAGACGATCAGCATTTTGTCATGGTCTATAAAGTAGTAGGAGATGGCACAAAGGCATTAAGCAAGCTGCAAGCTGGCGATGCTTTAGATGTCTTTGGCCCATTGGGTCATGGATATCCGATTGAAGCAAATGAAAAAGAAGTCTTGTTGATCGGTGGAGGAGTAGGTGTTCCGCCCCTCTATGAATTAGCGAAACGCTATCGCGCCATCAATACACATGTATCGGTAGTTTTGGGTTTCAATGACCAAGATGCGGTCTTTTATGAAGATGAATTCAAACGATTGGGCTGTACGGTAGTAATTGCTACAATGGATGGCAGTTATGGAATCAAAGGTACTGTGATGGATGCTATTGATGCCATGAACATCAAGACGGAGTTTGTTTGCAGCTGTGGACCATTGCCTATGCTGAAAGCAGTAGAAGCACGTTATCACCGTGGTTACATCAGTTTTGAGAGCCGCATGGCCTGCGGTATGGGTGCTTGTATGGCTTGTATCGCAAAAGATAAACAAGAAGCAGATCTGTATCATCGCATCTGCAAAGAGGGACCAGTGTTCCCATTGGGAAAGGTGGCATTTGAATGGATCTAACCGTAAAGCTTCCTGGATTACATTTAAAAAATCCAATTATCCCGGCTAGTGGTTGTTTTGGCTTTGGCAGAGAATTTGCTGAATTATATGATCTCAGCCGATTAGGCGGTATCGCAATCAAGAGCGCGACTTTGCATAAACGCTTAGGCAACCCGACACCACGCGTTGCAGAAACACCGATGGGCATGTTGAATGCCATCGGTTTGCAAAATCCTGGGGTTGATGTCATCATGGAAAAAGAGCTTCCTTGGCTGGCACAATTTGATACAGAGATTATTGCGAATGTTGCTGGTGCAACGGAAGAAGAATATGTAGAGGTAGTAAAAAAATTAAATGCTTCCTCTGTAGTCAAAGCTTATGAATTAAATATCAGCTGTCCTAATGTCAAGCATGGCGGAATTGGTTTGGGAACGACTCCGGAATTGGCTGCCCATGTAACGAAAATGGTCAAAGAAGCTGCTGAAAAGCCGGTTTATGTGAAATTAAGCCCAAATGTGACAGATATCGTTTCAATTGCAAAGGCTGTAGAAGCGGCTGGTGCAGATGGAATTGTTTTGATCAATACGTTAATGGGCATGCGTTTGGATCTTCGTACAGGGAAACCGATTCTAGCGAACGTTACCGGTGGCTTAAGCGGACCAGCGATTAAACCAGTGGCTATCCGTATGGTGTATCAGGTTGCACAGGCTGTATCGATTCCGATCATCGGAGTCGGCGGTATTACTAGTGCAGAAGATGTTTTGGAATTCTTATATGCTGGTGCTAGTGCCGTAGAAGTTGGTGCACAGAATTTTGTGGATCCTTATTGCTGTATCAAGATCATTGAAGAATTACCGCGTGTGTTGGAAAAATATGGATTTTCCTCAATCAGTGAAGCGGTTGGAAGGAGTTATAAATAATGAACGAAAAAACAATTGTCGCATTAGATTTTTCAAATCGTGAAGATCTTTTTGCATTCTTATCAAAATTTGATGAACCGATCTATGTAAAGATCGGGATGGAGCTAACTTATGCATTCGGGTTAGATATTGTCAGTGAAATTAGAAAGATGGGACATCATATTTTCCTTGATCTTAAGCTGCATGATATCCCTAATACAGTAAAACAGGGAATGAAAAATCTGGCAAAGTTAGATGTAGATATCGTCAATCTCCATTGTGCAGGCGGTATTGCGATGATGAAGGCAGCAATCGAGGGCTTGGAAGAAGGAGCTGTAAATGGAAAACGTCCTTTATGTATTGGGGTAACTCAATTAACTTCTACTTCAAAAGAAGCAATGAATGAGGAATTAGGCATTCCTGGAGAAGTAATCGATTGTGTGATCAAATATGCTAAAAATGCCAAAGAAGCTGGCTTGGATGGTGTTGTATGCTCTGTTCATGAAGCACGTGCGATCCATGAAGCTTGCGGTCCTGATTTCTTAACTGTTACACCGGGTATTCGTTTAGCAGATGATTCAAAAGATGATCAGAAACGTGTGGCAACACCGGCTTATGCAAAAGAACAGGGCTGTGATCATAT
>CASFOT010000016.1 GCA_949296305.1 uncultured Erysipelotrichaceae bacterium | reverse complement strand
GTTGTTAACTCTGTCTTAAAGCAATTATCTAACATCTTATTGATCATTGTCCTGCCTCCATTCCATATTGATAATAAGGTTGTTGATTCCATTGTAACACAAAATGATTCCGCATTTTCCGCATTCTCTGTCGATAATTGTGTGAAATCTTGTGTTCTTTCATTTGAAACCATGCTATAATACGCAAAGAAAAGATAGGAGTGAGCGCATGAATCAGGTGGCAGATCAATGGAAAGATTATGAATGTATCGATGCGGGAAACGGAGAAAAGCTCGAACGCTGGAAGGATGTCATCCTGCGCCGTCCAGATCCTCTCGCTTTATGGCCGATCGAAAATGAAGACAGTTCATGGATCCAGCCGCATGCCCATTATCATCGTTCCAATAAAGGCGGCGGTCATTGGGAATACAAGAAAAAAGTACCAGAAAGCTGGAACGTTGCCTATCGTGAATTGCGATTTAAAGTCAGTCCGACCGGTTTCAAACATACGGGTCTGTTTCCTGAACAGGCCGCAAACTGGGATTTTATCATCGATCAGATCCAGCATGCAGATAAAGAGATCCGTGTATTGAACTTATTTGCTTATACTGGCGGGGCAACGATGGCAGCGGCCTATGGGGGCGCAAAAGAAGTCGTTCATGTCGATGCCAGCAAAGGCATGGTCCAATGGGCCAAAGAAAACATGGTGCTCTCTCACTTAGAAGACCATAAGATCCGCTTCATCGTCGATGATGTCTTGAAATTTGTCGAACGTGAAAAGCGCAGAGGGCGCACCTACCATGCGATCATCATGGATCCGCCCAGCTATGGACGCGGACCGAAAGGCGAGATCTGGAAGATCGAAGAGCAGCTGTATCCGCTTGTATCTGCTTGTCTGGATATCCTGGATGCAGATCCATTGTTCTTTTTGATCAATTCCTATACGACTGGCTTCCCTGCCAGCGTATTACAGAACATCTTGCAGGCAACGGTAGGAAAACGTCATCCGCAAGGAACCATCGAATGCGGCGAGATCGGCTTGCCGATCACCAAGACAAACACGGTATTGCCATGCGGGATCTATGGCAGATGGATCCACACAGAGAAAAAATAAGCTCAGGAATGTGCAGACATTCCTTTTTTATATATAAGGAAAAGGAAAATTTTTCATAAATTCACATTTTTATTACATTATTTTCACGAAAACTGAAATTATCTTTCTTTTAACCCTTGACGAATGTACAAATTGGTACTACTCTAAAAACAAAAGATGTTCGAAAGGGGTAATTTTCAATGGAAATCAAAATTGAACGCGCACAAACTTTAAAACCAAAACCAGCTGCCGATGCAGCACTGGGCTTTGGTAAATATTATACCGACCACATGTTCGTCATGGACTGGGATGTCGATCAGGGCTGGCATGATGCCCGCATCGTTCCATTTGGACCGATTGCCATGGATCCAGCCAGCATGGTCCTACATTATGCACAGGAAACTTTTGAGGGATTGAAGGCTTATCGTACAAAAGATAACCGCATCTTATTGTTCCGTCCGGAAATGAACGCACGACGCTTTGCGAATTCCAACCGTCGTCTGTGCATGCCGGAAGTATCGGAAGAAGATTTTGTCGAAGCTGTCACAAAGCTCGTCGCTTATGAACAAGACTGGGTGCCTTCTCAGGAAGGAACATCCCTGTATATCCGCCCATTCATGTTTGCTACAGAAGCCGCTGTCGGCGTACATCCAGCCAGCTCATATAAATTTATCATCATCTTGTCACCAGTCGGCGCTTACTATCCAGAAGGCGTCAATCCGGTCAAGATCTATGTTGAAGATGAATATGTACGTGCTACACCAGGCGGCACCGGCTTTACAAAATGCGGCGGCAACTATGCAGCCAGCATCGCTGCACAGGTAAAGGCACAGGAATTGGGTTACACACAAGTATTATGGTTAGATGGCGTACACCGCAAATATGTGGAAGAAGTAGGTACGATGAATGTCATGTTCATGATCAACAATGAGATCTATACGGCACCTTGCGATGGAACCGTGCTTCCAGGCGTTACACGTGATTCCATCATCCACATCTTGAAATCTTGGGGCTATAAAGTCAATGAAGTCCATCTGGCAATCGATGA
This sequence comes from uncultured Erysipelotrichaceae bacterium, assembly GCA_949296305.1. Classification (GTDB taxonomy): domain Bacteria; phylum Bacillota_I; class Bacilli_A; order Erysipelotrichales; family Erysipelotrichaceae; genus Merdibacter. The sequence continues at coordinate 2,691 of CASFOT010000016.1, read as the reverse complement.
TCTGATGAAAGCCGGCGAAGACCATACCCTGCAGGAAGCATTTGGTACCGGTACAGCTGCTGTCATCTCACCGATCGGCGAACTGCGTTACAAAGATGAAGAAGTCATGATCAATGATTTCAAGACCGGAGAACTCACACAGAAACTGTATGACACATTAACAGGCATCCAATGGGGCAATGTTGAGGATACTTTCGGTTGGACAAAAGAAGTAAAATAATGAAGAAAGAAAACTGTGCAAGCAATTATTCTGCCTGCACAGTTTTTTCTTATTCGATCGTCTTAAATTTCTTGTCGATGTACTTTTTCTTTTTTTCCTGAACAAGTTTCAAATTCTCAGGATTGCTATAGAAGGTTCCTTGGGTCTCAGCGATTTCTTCAAGATGTTTCGCACGGCCGGCTACTGTCGTACGGTCTTTCAACAAACCATCTTCCTGATTGACAAATTTCCATTTCCCATTCTCATCCTGTTCCAGATTACCGCCGGCGCCGCAAACCTGACATTCTACCGGATAATACACACCATCCCATTGTGGTTCTCCTAAGACCAGTGCATTTGAATGACAGTTTGGACACCATCCCATATCTTCTTCACCAAGCCATTTTCTTTCTTCTGCAGGTGTCTGCACCGCTTGCATGATATGATCTCCTAACAGAGCAGCTCTTTGCATCAATTCCTCATTCAACAAGCATTGTCCATTCCCTGGTACACGAGTTGCCAACAGCATATCAACCACTTTCATATCTGTGGTAAACATCGTTGCCTGCAAACCTTCCAAAGACATCGACTGCCATGAGCGAGTAGAACCGCCAACTGCGATCAACCCGGCAACACGATCTTTATGCGGGATGACACCGATCGTTTCCAAAAATGATGTTTCATAACTCAAGCTGCGATGTGCAAATGATAAATATACAGATGCCGGCATCAGATCATATGTCGGTACTGAAAAAATGACCGCATCCTGATTTAACATGACATCCATGATCTTTTTCTTATCACCTTTTTCATCTAACACACAGCCGATATGCTTTCCTTGTGACATTGCTTTTGTACAAGCTGTACATCCGGTACAATCCATAATGTGATAATCACGTAAATTGATCATCGTGATCTCAGCTCCCTGTTCCTCACAACGCATCAATGCTTCTTTTAACAAGATCTCGCTGTTTCCATTTTTCCGCCCAGCGGTAATTCCCATAATCTTATAAGTCATCTGGTATCCTTCCTTTCTTATCCACTTCTGCTATGCTATAATTTCTTTGTTGAAATACAGCTTCTTTCCAATTTTTCATTTTAACAAACCCCTTTTTTAAAAACCATCATCAGCTTTTTTTTATTTTGTCGGATATCCAACAGATCGTATGTATTTGTTGGAAAAGGAGGATATTATGCCAAAGCAGGATCTGCGAATCATAAAGACCAAAAAGCAGCTGGAATGCGCTCTGCTTTCTTGTTTACGATCAACGCCATTTCAAAAATTAACCGTAGAACAGCTTTGTCAAGAAGCCTTGATCAACCGTTCTACTTTTTACAGCTATTATCAAGACAAAGAAGATTTCTTACAACAATTTATCGAACAGCAGCTGTCAGCTTTTAAAGAAAAAGTAGATGTCAGTTTCATCCTGGCAAAACCGATGCACATCCACGATCAAGTATATATGGAAAGCTTTCATACGATCCTGTATTTTATCTATGAAAGCAAACAGATCTTTCTCACTTTATGGGAAGCGGAAATTTCCAGAAAGATCTATGACGAAATGGTGGAGATCATTCAAGACAAATTGTTGGCTACTCTTCAGAGCGACAATAAATATGCGTCCTTATATGCTTCATTATTTGCTTCTGATATGTTATTGATGATCCGATGGGGATTACAGCATCCGGATACGATCGCTGCAGCAGAATTAGAAGAAATCATGGCCGCCAACATGCGGATCGGAATGTTTAAAAGTTTCAAACAGTTTACCAAACAAAATGAAACTCGATAAAAAATGGATATCTCCTGCCATTTGGCTGAAATATCCATTTTCTTTTTATCTATCGGTTATCCTGCATATTTCAAGAAAGCCAGGTAACCCTTCTTTGCCTCATAGATATCGGCTTTTGAACTGACTTCCCATGGCGCATGCATATTGTGCAGCGCAACTCCGCTGTCGATGACTTCCATGCCGTAGTTTGCCAAGATATAAGCGATGGTGCCTCCGCCGCCTTGGTCGACCTTGCCTAATTCGCTGGTCTGATAAACGACATTGCCTTTTTCCATGATCGAACGAAGCTCTGCCATATATTCTGCATTTGCATCGTTGCAGCCGCTCTTTCCTCTGGCACCGGTATATTTGTTGAATACCAGTCCTTTGCCAAAATAAGCACAGTTATTCGTTTCCATCACGCCGGCATAGTTTGGATCAAAAGCCGCCGATACATCGCTGCTCAGCATCTTTGAATGCTGCAAGGCACGGCGAAGCTTCAATTCAGAATAATCATTCAGGCGATCCATCACTTCCGCAAGCGCATTTTCAAAGAAACGTGACTGCATGCCGGTTGCACCTTGGCTGCCGACTTCTTCTTTGTCGACCAGCAGGCAGACCGCTGTCTTTTCTACTTCTTCCATCTCTAACATCGCTGCCAATGACGTATAAGCACAGACACGGTCATCTTGTCCATAACCGATGACCATGGAACGATCC
>CASFOT010000015.1 GCA_949296305.1 uncultured Erysipelotrichaceae bacterium | reverse complement strand
GTATACATAAATCGTGGGGTGATTTCAGTTGCTGCATCCTGGACACTATTTTGTAAAGTTCCGGAAACTGTGTTTGCTGATACTGGACTTACTGTACCAACTAGAGCTGAACAGGCGATCGCACCGGCTATCCCTGCTTTTAACAATTTTTTCATTTTATCCCCCTCCTTTCTGACCATAGAATAGCGCATATTTCTTAATTTAATCTTAAGAAAATCAGTAATTTTGTCTTTTATCTTAATTTAGAAAATATATAGCTAAAATATTTATACAGGGTAAATTTTTGTGCGTGTTTTGTAACATATTATGATCAATCCTATACTTATTTCAGTAAGATTTGAACAAAAGCATACTGTGGCAAAGCATTATTACCATTTGTAATGAGTGAAAATGAGCAAAAATATTTTTATATCTTAATTATATGTATTATTTCTTAACATCAATTAAGATTATTAGAGTATTCTTAATATTTTTTTGGGTCTTTACGAATAGTTATTTTATCTTCTTCACATAAATGCCCTAATAATAGCGAACTCTTTGGATCATGTAATAATACATTCTTTTGGATCCGCTGTTCATCATAATTGGCATAACAATATGCGCAGTAATGTGCACAAGCATTATAATCACCAATATCAACTGTAGGCAAACATTGACACTGAGAGCGGACGCTTTTCCCTATCGGCAACAAAAGATGGCTGCCCAAACGTCTCTTTAAATCTTCACGTGACACACATTCTCCTTGAAGGATGCCATATTGGCTTAGATCGATCCTTTCTGCACAGGTTTGAACTTTCACATGATATTTGGAAATAGAAGGTTCGATTTCCATTGCGACCGCACGCATTGCCTCCTCATTCAGAACTTGAATGCCTAATCGTTTTGCATGTTTTCTAGTATTTTTGTAAAAATCGACAAAGGAAAGAATATACGTATCAACAAAACCATCAAGTTTTTGGCATAAAGATTCAAATGCTCTTCCGTGATAATGGGCAGTATAACGCTCATTCAACAAGATTGGATCATACCGCACGATGACACGATCCTTTCCAATTTGTTCTGACAATTGTTTAACTGCTTCAAGGATTGCTTTTTTATCCTTGATTCCCGGTTCAATATCTTGATGATAACCCGTAAGCGTGACATGAAAAAGAAAGGGGAACGGAATCTCATGTAGTCGATGCAGCATCGATCTTGGGTCTTTTGTGCAAAAGAGGATACAATCGATCATTTCTTCATTTAATAAGATACGTGAAATCTGGTGTTCGTTATACGGATTTCGGACATCTGCGAATCCTTCTTGTAAACGATTAAAAAACCATTCGCTGTAAAATGCAGGTATATCACATCGTCCACTGACAAATAAGATCATACTATCTCCTCTCTTTGAAAAGAGCTTCCCATATCTTTTATGGAAAGCTCTAGCATTCTCATATTTATGCGCTTACTGCATCTAAGATCTCTTTCATTCGTTTTGCCAGACCATAGCATTTCTGCACAGGCAATGAACAAACTGCTACACGGATTCCTTTATTCACTTTTACCGTATAGATGTGTTCGTTCATCATTGCTTCATGGAATTGATCACGTAACTGATTATCTTCCACTTTTAATGTAACAAAGAACCCTTCTTTATATGGATAACATGCCAAACCGCAAGCATCAGCTTCACTTGTAAAGATAGAACTACGTTCTTTCAACAATTTTACATAGCTGTCTTTTTCCTCTTCGTAGCCATCTTTTTTCTGTGTGATGACCGTAACGAAGTTTTCCATAGCACTGTTATTAACGTTTGACCAGATTGCTCGAGCAGCTTTTTCAAATACGATCTCAACTTCACGAACACTTTTCTGATTTTGTGCTAATAAGATTGCTGCGCCGCAACGCATGCCATAAGAAGTCATTGATTTGGAAATACTAAATGCAATGACAACAAATACATTCTCACTGATATGATCGAATTTTCGGATGTAATCACGAGCTGCTTTACCGCGATATGCAAAATCAATATAAGCAATATCATTCAATAAAATCACTGGACCTTGTTTACCTAATTCATTTAACGTGTTGACAACCTCATCCCATTCCTCAGCGCTTAATGAATAACCGGTAGGATTATGACATGGATCATTCAATACAACAACTACTTTTTTCTGCTGCTGCATTACTTCTTCACAAACATTTTTAAATGATGCGATATTAAAATGATCCCCTTCAAACAATGAATAAGATTTTGTCTTTAAATTATCCATTGATGCCATCAAACTGTAAGAACCCCAGCAAATTTCTGGAATGATCAGCGTTTCGCCTTCGTCCAGCATTTCAGAAATCGTGATGCTGACTGCACCGGTTCCTCCCGGAGTGGCAATAACGCTGTGCGCCAGTTTGCTTCGATCGCCTACGATCCATTCATAAACATGTTCGCGATAACTTGGATTTCCAGTAAAACTGCCGGCATAAGCAGCCATCACTTCATTCGGCAATTCCTTCAATGTATTAAAGACACTGTCAAAAGCAACGATCTTACCGTTTTCATCATATAAAGAACCAATCGTCGCATCAACGACCTGATCCTCTCCTAGTTCTTTTTTTGCCTGTTTTGCTTTTGCAACGATTGCAAATACAGTATCCACGATTGGATTTAAGTCTACCTGTTCCTTTACAAATCTCATGCTGTTTCCTCACTTTCTTCTCGATCATAGATGCCGATGACTTTCACCATCGCACATACTTTTTTCATATCTTCTAGCAGCGCTTTTGCGTTTGTGCTGTTGATATGCCCAATCACTTCGCTATAAAAATAATACGCCCATGGCTGATCATGAAGAGAACGTGATTTTATGCTCTCTAAATTCATGCCATACTTATCCATCAAAGCCATTACCTGCATCAAGGCTCCTGTTTCATGTTTTACAGTAAACAATAAACTAAAACGATTGCCGTCCGCAGACGGTGTCTTTGAAATAACGATAAACCGAGTCGTATTTTGAGTCGATGTATTGATGTTTTTTGCTAATACTTTCAAACCATATAAATCTGCCGTTTCGATCGAAGCAATCGCCGCTTTACTGATATCTTGCTGTTCTGCCACATATTTGGCTGCAAGTGCCGTATTTCCATAAGGAACCAGATCATAATCTCTTCCTTGTAAAAATAAAGAACACTGTGCCAATCCTTGCGGATGAGAATACACTTGTTTGACATCCGTTAATGAAGCTTCTGGTAATCCCAACAAGTTCTGATTGATCTTTAAATCATACATCCGCGTGATCGTTACATCATATTGCAACAGCAGATCCAGCATATCTCCGACTTCCCCTGTATATGAATTTTCAAAAGGAATCACGCCATATGCTACTTCTCCATTCATAACAGCCTGAAAAACTTCTTCAAACGTCGTGTAATTGCGTAATTCGCTCTGTTCAAAGATCTTCATTGCTGCAATATGAGAAAAAGCTCCTTTTGCCCCACCATAACCGATGACATTTTCATTTAGTACTTGTTTTTGGTAGTTTCGGCTGACGGTCATCACATCTTCAATGAATTGGCGATAGCTTTGTACATAACGAGCATCTTCGATAAATGCCGTATTTCTTTCAATGACGGCCTGTTCCCTTGCAGGATCTAACACATTCATCTGATGCTCCCTTTTATAGAGGATCACATCCTCTACGGTCTTCATCCGCTGTTCAAACAGTTTCGCCATCTGTTCATCAATTGTATTGATTTTTTCTCTTGCTTCATCTAACATGCTCATATAATCACCTTTTTTATTATACACTATTCTGCACTTTTCAGCTGTGTATTTTCTTTTAACGAGAGCTGCTTTCTTTTATATTACCGATTCAGATGTAACAACGCAATCCCTTTTTCATAAATTTTCATGATATTTTTCAGAAATTGTTGCAATCTTCCTTTCATTATATTATGATTAGTGCAATGGAGTGATTATCATGCATACTTCGAATTATTTTTACTATTATGAATAGCCATCATAAAGCCATGAATAAAATGGTTATTTTTGCTTTATGGTGAAAAAGCGAGCATCTACTTCGAGTTGATGCTCTTTTGTTTCCAGAGGGGGTATTTAATATGAAATTACATGTAGATCTGAAAGAACGCGGCTATGATATTATACTGGAACGGGGCGTCTTACACCGGCTTGCACAAGAGATCAATGTCGATCGGAATGTATTGCTGGTCAGCGACAGCAAAGTGCCAAAACAGTGGATCGAGATCGTAAAAGAACAGTGTCCGCACTGTGTCGTTAAGATCGTTCCTTCTGGGGAAGAATCAAAAAGTTTTGCTGTTTGGGAAGAATTGCTTACCTGCATGCTAGAAAATCATTTTTTGCGCAGTGATCTCGTCATTGCGTTAGGCGGCGGTGTCGTTGGTGATCTTGCCGGGTTTGCAGCTGCCTGCTACATGCGCGGTATTGATTTCGTCAATATCCCGACAACGACATTATCACAGATCGATTCCAGCATTGGAGGAAAAACGGCTATTAACGCCGGCGGGATCAAAAATAATATCGGTGCCTTTTATCAGCCAAAAAAAGTATTGATCGATTTTGATGTATTATCGACATTGCCAAGACGTCATTACATCAACGGATTGATCGAAGCATTAAAAGCCGGACTGATCTATGATCCAGCGTTGTTCAAACTTTTCGAAAAAGAAGAAATCGATGCGCATTTAGAAGAAATCATCTATCGCTCCCTATGTATGAAAAAAGAAGTCGTCGAGCAAGACGAACGCGAAAAAGGCCTTCGCAAGATCCTGAACTTCGGGCATACGATCGGACATGCGATCGAAGGCTATTATCATATGGAAGAATATCTGCATGGGGAATGTGTCGGCATGGGGATGTTGTACTTTATCGAAGATCCGGAAGTTAAACAGCGAACGATCAACATCTTGAAAAAGTTAGGTGTGCCGATCGATGCACCATACGATCCAGAAGAAGTTTATCAACGATTGTTAGCTGATAAAAAAGCAACACATTCTGGCATCACGATCGTAAAAGTAACAACGATAGGAAAAGCAGAATTAGAAACGATTTCTTATGCTGAAATCAAAAACAAGCTTCGAGGTGAATGATATGAAAAACAGTTTTGGACACAATCTAACAGTTACTTTATTTGGAGAAAGCCATGGAGAAGCCATCGGTGTCGTCATCGATGGTTTAGCAGCAGGCATTGCACTGGATCTGGACTACATCAAGCAGCGCATGGCTCAGCGGCAAGCAAAAGGCCGAATTTCTACTCAGCGGCATGAACCAGATGAGATCAAAATCGTCAGCGGATGGTTTGAAGGACATACGACCGGTACGCCATTAACGATCTTGATCGAGAACACAAATACGCGCAGCAAAGATTATGAAAAAACACGTTATCGCCTGCGCCCTTCGCATGCGGATTACACGGCATTTGCAAAATATGACGGATTTCAGGATTTCCGCGGCGGCGGACATTTCAGCGGCCGTTTGACGGCTCCCATCGTAGCCGCAGGTGCCATCGCACAACAGATCTTGGAACAAAAAGGAATTTACATCGGGTCTCATATGCTGCGCTGTCATAAAGAAAGCGATCAAAGTTTTGCACAAGAGGAAAACAAATTAAAGGAACAGATCTTTGCTCTTAATGCCAAAGATTTCCCCGTATTAGATGACGAAAAAGGCCAAACGATGCGAACAGTAATTGAAGCAGCCGCAAATGAAGGAGACAGTGTCGGCGGAATCATCGAAACAGCAGTGATCGGTCTGCCGGCAGGCATCGGCGAACCATTCTTTGATTCCATCGAAAGTGTGTTGAGCCATTTATTGTTCAGCGTACCTGCAGTCAAAGGTGTGCAATTTGGTTTAGGCTTCGATTTTGCCGATTACTATGGTTCACAGGCCAATGATGCCATCAGCTTTAAAGATGGCAAAGTAGTGACAAAGACCAATCACAATGGCGGGATCAACGGCGGAATTTCGAATGGAATGCCGATCCTCTTCCAATGTGTGATCAAACCGACCGCATCAATTTTTAAAGAACAAGAAACGATCGATTATCAAAGCAAACAGCCTGTCAAACTGCAGATCCAGGGCCGCCACGATCCAGCGATCCTGCATCGGGCCCGTGTCGTCATTGACAGTGTAACGGCACTAGGGCTGCTGGATCTTTTATGTGAACAGCAGGCAGCAAACTGCATGAGAAAGGAGGAACGCGCATGATTGCAGCTATCACTCCCTCTCATTGTCAAGGAAGCGTGCAGATCCCCCCAAGCAAGAGCATGGCGCATCGGGCCATCATCGCCGCTTCATTAGCAAATGGATGCTCGCATATTACGAATATCGATCTCAGTGATGATATCCATGCGACCATTGAAGGAATGCGTCAATTAGGTGCACAGATCACGGTTCATGAAAAGGAAGTCGTCGTCAAGGGTATCCGCGACTTTCATCAATTAAAAACAAAGAAAATTTTCTGTAACGAATCTGGCTCAACACTTCGCTTCTTTATCCCGATCTTTTCTTTATGTGACCAAGAAGTTCATTTTGTCGGTAAAGGGCGATTACTGCAGCGTCCGCAAAGCGTATATGAAACGATCTTTCATTCACAGGGACTTCGCTTTGATCATCAACCTGATCAAATCATCATTGATCATTGTTTGCAGCCGGGTATCTATGAAGTAGATGGCAACATCTCTTCCCAGTTTATCACTGGATTATTATTCGCTTTACCGCTGTTAAACGAAGATTCGATCATCAAGATCAAACCGCCGTTTGAATCTCGCTCATATATTGACCTGACCTTGCAAATGTTGCAGCAATTTTCGATCACGGCAGCTTTTGTAGATGAATGGACGATCGCAATCAAAGGAAATCAAATCTATCAAGCAAACGATGTCTATGTGGAAGGAGACTTCTCACAGCTGGCTTTCTTTGCTGTGTTAGCAGCCATTCAAGGAGATCTGAGCATTACAGGCATTTCCAGCAACAGCAAACAAGGCGATCAGCAGATCTTATCGATCCTGCGAGATTTCCATGCATCGATCGAAGAAATCGAAAACGGTTTTCTCGTTCATCAAGCCGAGCTGCAAGGCTGTTCCATCGATCTGAACAATTGTCCAGATTTAGGGCCGATCCTTTTTGTATTAGCAGCCATGGCAAAAGGAACAACGCATATCTATAATGCCGGCCGTCTGCGGATCAAAGAAAGCGATCGGATCGCCGCAATGGAATGTGAATTAAAAAAATTTGGTGTTGATATTCACTCAACGGAGGAAGAAATCTGGATCATCGGAAATCCAGACGGCTATCATTGTGATCAAATCCTGCATGGACACAATGACCATCGCATCGTTATGGCAATGACCATAATGACACTTGTAAATCACGACGTATGTAGCATCGAAGGTGCACAAGCCATCCGCAAATCATACCCTTCCTTCTTTGAAGATGTGCAAAAACTACAAGGAAAGGTGGAACTTTTATGATCAATAAAGATACAACTTTTGTCATCATTGGACTCGGTCTTTTAGGAGGCAGTTATGCCATGGGCCTAAAGCAAGCCGGTTATCGTGTGTTAGGTGTAGCCAGACGACAAGAAACCATTGATTATGCCTTAGAACATCATCTCATTGATGAAGGAACCTTGGATCCTGAAGCTTTCTTAGATCAGGCTGATCTGGTCATCTTCGGTCTATACCCGCATACGATGATCGAATGGATCAAAGCGCACCAGCATGCATTTCGTCCTGGAACCTTATTGACCGATGTCAGCGGTGTAAAGGTCAATGTGGCCGATCAGGTACAGGCTATCCTGCGGGAGGATGTAGAATTCATCGCTGCC
>CASFOT010000014.1 GCA_949296305.1 uncultured Erysipelotrichaceae bacterium | reverse complement strand
ACAGGACATCCGTCCTGCTCTATTCTTTTTTGGTCAGCTCTTTCAATGCTGCTTCCATTTCTTCATCAGAAACCTGCGGTTCCTGTGGTTCTGGCTTTGTTTCTTCCTCTTCCTTCACTTCAGGTTCAGTAGCTGCCTGCGCCTCTTCTTGAGCGGCTTTGGCTGCTTCCTCTTCCGGAGAAGTCAAGGTTCCATATTCTACTAGATGATTGATCTGTTCTTTGGTCAGGGTTTCTTCCTCAAATAATGTATTCGCAATCAGATCTAACAACTCGCGGTTTTCAGAGAGAATCCGTTTGCAATCCTCATAACATTCATCAACGATCTTGCGGACTTCTTTATCGATCTCAGCCGCTACGCCTGCTGAATAGTTATTGCCGTTATTGTAATCTCGGCCTAGGAATACGTTTCCTTGCGGATCTGCGTATTGGATCGGTCCTAATGAAGACATACCAAAGACACGCACCATCGCTTTGGCAATCTTTGTGATCTTCTCGATATCATTGACTGCACCTGCACTGATTTCGCCAAATACAAGTTCCTCTGCCACGCGGCCGCCCAGCAATCCGGTAATCTGTGCCATATATTCGCGTTTGCGATGGAAATATTTTTCCTCCCGCGGTGTCATCAGGTTATATCCGCCTGCATCACCGCGCGGAATGATCGTTACTTTCTGTACCATGTCAGCATCTTCTAGTTTGATGCCGATCACTGCATGTCCGGCTTCATGGTACGAAACCAAACGTTTATCATCATCATTGTATTTCTTTGATTTCTTCGCCGGTCCCATCATGACACGGTCAATTGCCTCATCCAGATCATCCATCGTAATCATCTTCCGGTGATCACGAACTGCTAAGATTGCCCCTTCGTTCAACACATTTTCCAAATCTGCACCGGAAAAACCTGGTGTACGCTGAGCCAAATTTTCCAAAGAAATATCTTTTGCTAGTTTTTTATTACGAGCATGAACACGCAAGATGGCTTCACGCCCTTTTTTATCTGGCAGGTTGACCGTGATCTGGCGGTCAAATCGGCCGCTTCGCAGCAAAGCTGGATCTAATACATCCGGACGGTTCGTCGCTGCAATGATCACAATTCCTTTGTTTTCGCCCATACCATCCATCTCAACGAGCAGCTGGTTTAATGTCTGTTCACGCTCGTCATTGCCACCGCCCATACCGGCACCGCGCTGACGACCGACCGCATCGATCTCATCGATAAACACGATACATGGAGCTGCCTGCTGCGCCTTTTTGAACATATCACGCACACGGCTTGCACCGGTACCAACAAACATCTCGACAAAATCCGAACCGCTGATGGAAAAGAATGGCACGTCTGCTTCACCGGCAACCGCTTTTGCCAATAACGTCTTACCTGTTCCTGGAGGCCCTACCATCAAGAGACCTTTTGGAATACGCGCTCCCATATCCGTGAACTGCTTTGGATTTTTCAAATAATCGATGATCTCGCGAACTTCTTCTTTTTCTTCATCGCATCCTGCCACATCTTTAAAGCGCACCTTTACATTTGATTGGATCTTTGCACGGGATTTTGCAAAATCAAATGCCTTGTTGTTGCCTCCAGCATTCATCTTTGAAAAGAAAAGGAAGAACAATCCGACCATGACCAGCACAGGAAGCAAGCTTCCTAAAATATTCATCAGCTGATTTTCCCGGTTCGGATCCGTAACTGCGATTTTTCCTTCACCTAAAACTTGTGTTAACCACTGAATGTTTTCATCCGTATTCGGAATGCTGACAGTAAAGCTTTGTGTCACACCATCTTTATCTTTATACGTTCCTTGTACATCAATTACAGTTGTTCCAACAGAGATGGATGACTGTTGAAAATCCATTTTCTCTGCTTCTTGCACGAACGAAGAATAATCATAATTCTTTGTTCGGCTGTCGTTACTGAACACAATAAGAGAGGTGAGAATGATGAGCACCAGTGCATAAGGCAGGTAATTCATCCATTTTTTCATTTTTTAAACCTCCTCTGCGGTAATATCAATTTACTTCGTTTCGTAAACTGATGGTTTTAGAACACCAATATATCCGAGATTGCGATACTTCTGGTTATAATCCAATCCATATCCAACAACAAATTCATTTGGGATCTTAAAACCGACATAATCCGCTTCGATATCGATCACTCGCCGCTCTGGTTTATCTAACAGCGATACGATCTTCACATCAACAGCACCTTTATTGAACAGCAGCTGTTTTACTTCTTTTAACGTACGTCCTGTATCCACGATATCTTCCACTAATAAGATCGATTCTCCTTTGATCGACTTATCCAAGTCTTTATTGATCTTCACATCGCCAACGGACTCTGCGCCATCATAACTGGATACATCCATAAAATCAATTTCGATATCCAGATCGATATGTTTCATGATTTCTGCTAAAAAAGGAACACTTCCTTTTAATAAACCGACAACGATCGGTGTCACACCTTTCGCACGGTATTCATCACTGATTTGTTTACCTAATTCCTTACTGCGTTTTACGATTTCTTCCTCACTGACTAAAACGCGATCAATTACATCTATCACTCTTAAATCCTCCCAATACAGAACAACCATTATTGTATCATAAATAGATTGGGATTGTTAGAAAAATGTGCAACATCACAGCCGATTTTCGGTACAAAGATCACTTCCCCTGATACATTGACCATTACTGGCCAGCTGCTTCGTTCATTCAAAGGGATATGACGGTCAATAAACCATCGATGGATCTTTTTTCTGCCAAAACGAAGCTGGATCGCATCTCCTGGCTGAACCGGACGAATCATGATCGGAAAATCTTCTTTTTGCACGGTAACACCTTCTATGCGTTCACCTTCTCTGCATAATTGAAAATGGGGCGTATCTGCATAACATAGCGCATCGTACGTATAACAAAATGCACACATCTCTAGTTTATCCAATTTCAGCAGGTCATATTCCTTTTTTAATACCCAATGAGCATCTAATTGCTGCATCCACTGTGCTTTGCCATCTTTCAAGCGGCGGAATACATCTTTCTGTGCAGAGGCCGAAAGTGAGATCTGACAAATTGAACGGATCCAATATTGCAATAAATATTCCCGGCGGGGATGAGCCATTAAGAGCGCGCATGTTCCATCCCAAGAGGTCAAAAAATCTTCTGCCTCTTTCGTAAGTCCGATCAGATGCTGATTATCGTCTTCGATCTGTTTCAACAACTGGCAGCGTGCTTGCTGATCCATCTTTTCGATCAGGTGATGACGAATGCGATTTCGCTCATAATCATCGCTGAAATTGGACTCATCTTCCTCGAAAGGGACCTCGTATCGCGCATTGTACGCACGTAACTGCTTTCGTGTATATGCCAGCAGAGGCCGGATCACGCGTACGCCATAAACTTCCCCTTCTTCTTTCATCCCATAATAAGAAGGGAGGGAACCACGTTGTTTCTGCATCAGATACGTTTCCAACACATCATCTTGCTGATGAGCCACCAATACACCTTCACAGCTGTATTGTCCGCAAAGCTGATGATAAAATGCATAACGTTCTTTTCGGGCATTCGCTTGAAAATTCCCAGACGCTGAAGTATCTGCATGCAATACATGGATCGGTATCGACCATTTTGCACAGTATCGTTCACATAAATGCTGATCACGATCTGCAGTATCCCGATGATGATAATTTACATGTGCACAGCGTAATGAGACGCCTTTTCTGCGGCAAAGATCCAATAGTGCCATGGAATCACCGCCGCCGCTGACACCGATCAGCCAGCATCCTTTCATAAGCTGTGGTGCAATCTCTAAATTTTCCATGAACGTATTATAGTACACTGGTCTCAATTGCGCAATCCATATACTTAAAAACCATGCCCGCCTGAAACAAACCATAGAAAAAGGCAGAAATCCTGCCTAATATTTGTGATATCTATTATTGCAACCGAAGCAACAGTGCAGTCGTATCATCTTCACGTGTACGTTGTCTTAAGATCTTCATCAGCTGAGCATGCTCTTCATGCACATTTCCTTTCTTCCGTGTTTGTAACCAATAGTGAATTTCCTGCAAATGAACACCATCGCTGATCATCAAGATCTCATCATCCTTTTCCAACTGAAGTTCCATGCAATCCGGTTCCATTTCTTCCACGATGCCGATCGGCAAAGAATGACCATCGATCTGCAATAGACGTTCATTGCGGATCAACAAGGTAGGACATGCAGCTGATTTTACCAAATAAGCTTTTCTTGTATGTGCATTGATGCAGATCACATCAAGCGTTGCATAAACATCGCTGTGTATCAGACGATTGATCGTTTGAATGGCTTGCACGATTTCCATATCGCTGGCGATCATTCGTTGGAAGATGCCAGTGATCAAGATGGAGCTTTGTGATGCTTCCGGACCATAACCCATGCCATCCGAAATGGAACAGATCGTATATAGACCATGACGAAAGATCGAACATGTATCGCCGTTTTCTTTTTCCTGCACACTGATTGAATCATAGCAAGCATCCACCTGCAAAGGCTGGATGCTTTCAAAAACGAATGAGGTCGAATGATAAAATAACCGGCTGTCTTTTAGATACTCAATATGAAATTCTGTCAAATATAAAGTATTCAATAAAGGCAGCAGCGTTTCTTCTACGTCCCGATGCGAGATCTGATCAACAACACCTTCGATCCGGATCACGTTGACTTGTTGATGAAGCTTTAAAGAATAGATGACAAACTGATAACCTTCTAACACCTCTTTTAGTCGGTTCTCGTCGATCCATATGGCATCTAAGCCTACCTGCAGCGCCATCTGTTCAACTCCATCTGCCATCTGATAAAGCAGAGCGCTCTCTTGTTGATGCAGATGCTCGTAAAATTGAGCCAGCGAATAAAAGACACCTGAATAGTTTTGCAGCCTTCGTTTGATCAACTGATGACTTTCTTCATCCTTTCGTAAGATTTCTACCGGTTTTATCTGCTGTTGGCGCTGCCAGATCATCAATTGCAGCAATAAAAAGACCAAAGCAGCGAATCCTTGTTGCAGCGTTGGATGCAGCATGCCAAAACCAAGCAAATAAAGCAATATGGCAATGCCTTTTGAAATATGTAACCGTAAAAACACCACACTTAAACAAGCAAACAGCGGATAAGAAGGAATATATAAATTCAACAGCAATAAAAACATACACCCATACAATGGCTGACAGACAAACATGATCAGCATCCCTGTCACCAAAGCGATCAAAGATGTTTCTTTTGGCAGAAACAGGATCAACAAAAGACAGGAGGCACAAAGCAGCGACCCTTTCCATAGGTCATTTTTTGGCAGATCATTGTGCATCCAGTCTTCACTTTTCAATTGATGGAAATACAAGGCCGTCAACAACCCCATCAGCAAAGCGATCGTTTCCATATCCTGTACTTGGATCACATAAGGCAGCTGAATGGCCAGATTGATGACCGTAAGCCAAAATGGCATTGATCCATGTGCTGCTGACGCACACTGAACAAGCAGAAAAAAAATAAGGATCCCTAGTAAAGTCAGATATGCAGTCGACACCGATAATGCCAGAAGAAAAAGCGTTAATGAGAAAAGAAAAAATAATAAAGCCTTTCGATTATGCATATAACCGTATGTCAACAAGGGAAACAACGCAATATATTGAAAACGCAATGGCAGGATCGCCGTAAATACCCCTGCACATAAATAGACCAGGATCTCCAGATTCGTATGCAGGCTGAGTCCTTCATCTTTTCCGGCTATTTTTTCCACAGCATCACCTCACGGCCTTATTGTAGGGAATGCTGCCGACAAAACTTGTCGCTTTATGCGAACCTTTTCAGAAAGATGCATTATCCGATTACTTGCTGCATACGCTGATAGATCTCTGCAAACAGATCACTGTCCTTTGGTAAATGAGCTTTGATGTCAATGATACGCGCAGTATTGATGAACTTACAGTCATTCAGAAATAACGTTGATGGTTTTCGCAAACCTGGCAGTTGTCCAAGCCGCATCAGATGTCGCTTTCCTTTAGGATGATCATAACGATCATACGCTTGTTGATAAGCAGAAGGATTTCCGCTCATCGGTATGACGAAGGCCTTTCCATGAAACAATTTCATGATGATTCCGAAATGTTGAAAGCCGATCTCACATTGATACGCATCGGCACCAAAATCAATAAAACAGATATCACCTACCCGCACTTCGATTCCTACATCTTCACAAGAATATAAGGCTGCTCGTTCATGACGATTTGCTTCAGATATCAGATGTTCTGCCTGTTCTTTACGATTCATCTTCAAAAAATGCATTTGCCTCTCTTTCAACAATTCATTCATCAATTGCTGCCACTGCAAGAGTGTATCTTGTGTACACGGCTGTTTCCATTGTGTATATAATGTCCGAACATCCATAAAATACCTCCTTTCATCCCTCTTATACGTACATTCTAGATAGATGCCCCTGCTTCTTTACAGTAAAAGTATGCCCGCTCTTCCATGCTTTCATACAAAAAAAGAGCACCTGTTCGGTGCTAGATCTCATGAAATTTTTCATCATACAGCAAACCATTCTCTCTCAATGCCTGCCGTACTCTTTCATAGGTTTGTTCATCTTTGCAGCGGATCGTATGCAAATGCACGCCATGTGTGAGCTGGCTTAAAGGCTCATTACCCTCGATCTTTGAAAGAAATTGATCAACATCATAGCGAGATGCCAATTGTAAAGATGCTACCAGCTGTCCATAGGTAGGATGTTCTACGATCACATCAAGCACTTGTGCTCCTTGATCCACGATCGTATAAAGTTCTTCCTGCATCCGTTCACGTGTGTGTGAAACTGC
Organism: uncultured Erysipelotrichaceae bacterium; assembly: GCA_949296305.1. Taxonomy (GTDB): domain Bacteria; phylum Bacillota_I; class Bacilli_A; order Erysipelotrichales; family Erysipelotrichaceae; genus Merdibacter. The sequence goes on along the minus strand of CASFOT010000014.1, from coordinate 1,332 downwards.
AAGTTTTTTTTCTACGCCATTGGCTGGCTGTTCCCATACATAACCACGCGGAGTAGCCAGAATCTGTATGCCGCCTGCCCGGATCAAAGCAATATCACCTACAATGATCTGACGGGATACATGGAGCTTTTTCGCTAATGCAGATGCCGATATTGGCGTGCTGCTTTTTTTTATTTCTTCGATAATCGCTGTTTTTCGATCCATGCTTTGACCTCCAAATCTGATACTATTCAGATTATAACAAAATTCTTTGCTCCGACACATGTCTTTTTAAAGAAAAATCAAAAGAACGGCAAGCACGATCCATGGAGCAAAAGGCAATCGTGTCTGTAAATCAATTTGGCGAAACAAGAGAAACAACAGCGCCGTGACACCGCTGGCAACGATCGAATAACGCAAGGCAGAAAGAAAAGAATAACCAAACGCCAAAGCCGCAGCGATCGATAATTTCACATCACCCCAGCCCAGACAGTTTCCTTTCCATAAACGTAATCCCGCTGTAATCACAATGATCAATCCTGCAGCAACCATACGCTCTGAAAATGGAATTGAAAGCAAAGGCAATGCCATCAGAAAGAACACAAGCACTAATACATCTGGTATGATCATCCAACAAAGATCGATAAAAGCAATTCCGGCAAGCAATAAAACAAATAAAAACAAATAGCAAAATTCCATCTTCTGTTCTTTCTGTAAAAGAATGACGATGCTCATCATCGTGATCAATGCATACAAACTGAAACGATACCCGCGCATGTTAAACGATTAACCTGCCTTCCTTTCATTCAAACACATCACCTATATACGTTGAAGCTGGTTCACCCACTAAAAAAGTGATCTATGCCTAACACACAGACCACTTATATCGATGTTAATCGATCAATGGATGGCCATCACATCAGCTACTTCTTTTCGTTTTGGTTTTAAAGGTGCAATATCTGGATAACCTACCCCAATGACGCTCACGATGGTTTCTTCCTCTGGAATTTCCAGCATCTCGCGAATGCGTTTTTCATCACGAATACCCATGATCAATGTACCTAAGCCCAGCTCTGTTGCTTTTAACAGCAGATTCATGGTCTGTAAACCTAGATCATAACAGCCCCATCCGTTTCCTAACTCGTTGCTTGGTTCACCGCTTTTTTCGAAGCCGCTGCGATTCTTCACAAATGTTTCTACGATCAAAACTGGTGCATCCTCAACATTTTCCCCATTAAAGCGTGCTAAACCTTCCCATTTTACTTTCTCCAGCATATCTTGTGACAAGACCACATGATAACGTCCTGTCTGAGAATTTTTCCATGTCGGTGCTTCGATTGCTGCAGCAATCAT
>CASFOT010000013.1 GCA_949296305.1 uncultured Erysipelotrichaceae bacterium | reverse complement strand
AAAACGATACCGATGTATATTATACATTCCGTTCGCTCAATAGATCAGCTTTCCAATATACAACCTTTGTCATTGATCGCGAATTTTAAACTTCCTCCCATCCATGTCCATCATTTTCACAAAGCATCGTATTATTGGAATAGGAAATCATTTTTCCTTTACATCTGATTTATTAAAATCGTTACTTATCATGATATCTTAACCATTTATTCAATCTTTCATCACCTTTCTAATTACAAAAAGCGACTCATTTTGAACTAAGATCCGCTCGAGTATAGCTAAAAGAACTTTTTTGCTTCTGCTCCATATTTTTTGCGTCTTTGTTATCAAATGAACATCGAATCAAAAAACAAGAATTATCAAACGATTCGATCAAATGATCTTTTTCAAAATGGAAGTTTTTTGTCATACATATGAAAATATACATAAAAGTAACTTTCTATCATTATACAATGATACTGTTCAAAAATCTATCTTGCGAACCAAATTTATCAGTTATGCCAAAAAACATACCTCAAAAAAGCAGTATTTATCTTTTTTTTGTTGCCATTACTTTATATAAAAATCTTTTTCAAAATAAAACAGAACAAGAAAACGCCGTTCTTGTTTCAATTGAATTGCACCATTGTAATTTTTGATGTACCGCGATATGCTATAGTTAAATTTAAACATAAAAATCAAATCATGAAAGGAGAGCAGTTATGCAACGTGTGTATGAATTTTTAAAAAAAGCAGAAACTTACTATCTCGCAACCGTTGAAGGCGACCAGCCAAGAGTGCGTCCCTTTGGAACAGTGAACGAATTTGAAGGAAAGCTTTACATTCAAACCGGAAAGATCAAACCGGTCAGCCACCAGATTGCCGCCAATCCAAAGGTGGAAATCTGTGCGTTTTGCAATGGCGAATGGATCCGAATTGCTTGTGAGCTGGTGGAAGATGAACGAATCGAAGCGAAGAAATCCATGTTAGACGCTTACCCCAATCTTCGTGAGATGTATGATGAAAATGACGGCAATACACAAGTGTTTTACATGAAGAACGCTACAGCAATCATCAGTTCCTTTACGAATGCACCGATTACGATCCAATTTTAAATCAACATAATTAACTAGAAAATAGGAGGTTCACGTACGATGGCAACTTTATTTTATCAAGGACACGGCAGTCTTCGATTAACTACAGATAGCGGAAAAGTCATTTATATCGATCCATTTGCCGGCGAAGGATATCAGCTTGCGGCTGATCTGATCTTAGTGACCCACCAACACTACGATCATAATCGCATCGATCTGCCTGCTAAAAATCCTGATTGTTTGATTTGGCAGAACTCTGATGCATTCAAAGACGGTGACTATCAGACATTAACATTAGATTTTGCGACCGTGGAAGCAGTAGAAGCCTATAATCACCATCACAGCAGATCCGAATGTGTCGGTTATATCGTCACTGTCGATGACAAATCTATTTATTTTGCAGGTGATACAGGAGAAACGGATGAAATGGCTCAGATGGCAAAACGACAACTGGATTATGCGGTTTTACCAATGGATTTCACTTATACGATGGATATTCCTGAAACGATTCATTGTGCTGAACTGATCAACGCGAAGCATACGATTCCTGTACATATGTCACCAGGCGAACTATTTGATATCAAACGTGCAAAACAATTCACAGTCCCAGGTGCTCTTATCGTGCAGCCAGGTGAATCCATTCAATTATAACGACACAAGAAAATTAATTTCCCTTTTATCCATAGTTTTGTCTTATACAGATTTCTGGAATAAAAAAAGACCATACCGGCACGCGTGAATCGTGATCACTAAGCCAATATGGTCTCTTTTTTATATTTGGCGGAGCTGGTGGGAGTCGAACCCACGCGCCCTTTCGGACCTATCGCATTTCGAGTGCGACCTCTTCAGCCTCTTGAGTACAGCTCCAAACAAGAACAGATTTATCCTACTACAACCACAAGAGAATAGCAAGATAAATCTGGTTATTTCTTTCATCAACATCCTTGTATCATCTAATGAAAGCTTGTTTGAAGCTTTTGTTGATACAATAAATACGCGGATAACGTAAAACCATCTTCGATCTTTTGATCCTTGATGGCTGTTTCGAATTCTTTTTGATCCATTAAACAAATCTCTTTGATGCCCTCATGAAGCTCTTGTTGTTCATAATCATCGATCTCGGCATAATATACTGCTGTTTGGATTCCTAAGACACCGCTATCTCCTGTAATCGTTCCTAGATAAAGCGGAGCACTGCATCCTCTTCCGCCGATTTCTTCCATGATTTCTTTTTTTACATTTTCACTTGCCGATAGATTCCTTTCACCAAATCCCCGGATAAAAGAAAGCTGAAAAGAACGAATGGCATGACGGAACTGTTTCAACAATACAAACTGATCACGCAGCTTTACGATGGCAACGATCGAACCTTGCGGTATCGCTGGCAATAGGCGTTCATACGGATGATACGGTTCTTCCGCTTTTGGATCGGTTTGCTGGATCAAATCGACAATATGAAGATAGTATGGACTCTCATGGACGATGCCAATGCGCTCCTGATGATCAAACGCATATGCAAAGAGCTGATCTGCATCAGTATTTGGATCAACCAGAGGAAGCAAGTCGTTTGCTGAGAAGCTCTGGCTTCGCTTTTGCCATAACTGTTTGTACTTTGTTAATCGAACGTCTTCCTGACTGAGCAGTTTCTTTCGATTTTGCGCTTGTTCATAACGAAGACCATGCAAATCATGATTACAAAAAGAAGTTTCCTTCATCCTGCTTAGATGACGTAAGTCTTTTTTCGCTCTTGTGATCCCTTGAATGATCTCCCATAGATTGGATACTTTTGCAATCTGATCCATGATCGTACTCATCAAATTTCCAACGATCATCAAAAGGAGGAACTGAATGATCTGATTGGCAATCATCCATGAGATCACTTGACCGGTCAAAAGATTCAATGTATCATCGATCCACATATAGAGAAAAATCGGGATGATCGAAGCAACCGTTGCCAATAGAAGCCGATAGATCAATCGCTGATTTTGCTGTTTGATGTGAGCGCGTCTCTTATCGTAATCATTCTCATACAATTCGATTGGGTCTGGTCTTTCTTCTTCCTTTTTTCGATTGTTCACGATACGCAATGCCAAATCCCAATCAGGATCTTTTTCAAAATGATCTGTATCACTACATTCCTTCTTTAAACGTTTCAAAAGATCTGCCTGGAAAGAGTCTGGATTGTCTATCACATAGTGTTTGGAAACATGATACAAGCTGTATTCCACCGTATAGTTATAACAAAGATGAATCAAGCAAGCAGCGAATGATAATTGCTGTTTTGGATACTGGTCTTTTTTCTCATTCAGACATAAGATCCATTCTGAACGGCTGTTGATATTTTTGTGTTTTGCATGTAAAGCTGCTGTTATTTCTTTCAATAGTGCTGCTGTTTGATCAAAAGCACCAAATTCCAAAGGAAGTGTCAAGATCTGATCCATAAATTGTTCAAATGTTTTTGGCGGATACTGTTCGTCATATGCAATGGCAGGCAAGGCATATTCACTGGAAACGCTGATTTTCAAGATCAGCTCGATGAATTGTTTGATGTACGTCAGTGCTTGCCCAGCTTCAGCAGTGGTCATTGAGGAAGGCTGAAACTGATGTTCTTGATATTCATCGAAGATCGAAAGGGCACTGGTACTGTTTTTCTGTTCATCGATCCATTCGCAAATTCGGGAAAGATCTGCATATCGCAAGGCAAGCAATACTTCATTTTGCAAATAAAACTGATTACTTTTGATCGGTAACGAAGAATAGATAAAGCTTCGTTTTTCTTCAATCGCCTGTTGCAGATATTCCGATGGCGAACGGTAATTTCCAAAGCGTGCATATTTCAGATATCCTTTTTCAAAAAATTGTTCCAAAATGTTGGATTCCTTCTTCGGATCCAGCATGGATAAGATTGCTTTTGAATCCGTCAGCTGATTTAAAGAGAGCACTACACCATTGCCATTGCATACGATTTCATCAAACAAAGCATACTGAGCAGCTCTGACCTCCTCATCCGTTTTCTTCACTGAATCCAATTCATACAAATAGACATACCGCATGGAATCATCCCCTTTTCTCATTCATTTTATCATTAGCGGATCATGGAATGAAAGAAAATTTCTATTTAGAGAACTGTATAGAAAAAGACAGTTTTTCAAATCGTTGAAAACTGTCCATTTGACCTTATTTATTCAGTTTTTGTCTTCGGATGGTGAATACGGTACCTGCACCGATGATTCCTGTAACCAAGATCATCGCATAAGATCCATTGCTGTTCTGGATTCCTGTTTCTACGGAAGATTCCACATCCTGTGAAGGAGCTTCTGTTTGATTTCCGTCGGTTTCCGTTGTGCTGCCAGGATTTGACTGTGAACCATTTTCCGTTCCGCCCGTCGAAGTGTTTCCGTTACCGTTATCCGTTGTCGATTGGATCACTTCCAAGGTGGTCGAAATCAGTGCAGCCATTTCTTCCTCATTCAGATTGCCTGTGCCATCTACATATGCGAGACCATCTGTTTCCACCGTGAATGTCAGCGTATAAGATGCATCACTGGATGTGTTTGCGGAAAATGCGCCTAAACGAAATTCTGTTTGATCGCTCACGCGGACAAAATCAGATAGATAGATCGTATAAGTGCTTTTCTCTGCATGATAACGAACATCTGCATAAGCGGGCTGAATCATCTCATCGAGTTCAAAGTTCAATGGATTTTCTGCATCCAGCGGATCGATGTCTCCTGTAAAGTGAACACGCAGTTTCAATGTGGTCACTTCCGCTGTCGAATCGGGAAGCTGGACCCAGATTTCTGTCTTCTCATTTTCACTTTTCATTATTACATTCTTTTGCGCTGCGGCATGTACAGGTTGTGGCGAAAGCAACAGCGTACATACGAGCGCAAACATGACGATCGCAATTTTTTTCATTCAAAACCCCTTCTTATTTTTCTATTTCAATATCTTTGAGTGGAT
>CASFOT010000012.1 GCA_949296305.1 uncultured Erysipelotrichaceae bacterium | reverse complement strand
TCTTTGATAAAGGCGTAGCTGCTCATATCCCAAGCGGTATAACCTCTTGCTTCAAAAGTAGAACGCAAACCTCCATTCGGAAAACTGGAAGCGTCTGCTTCACCTTTGATCAACTCTTTGCCTGACAGCTTTAAGATGACGTTATCACCATCCGGCTCGATAAAACTGTCATGCTTTTCAGCGGTAATGCCTGTCATAGGCTGGAACCAATGTGTATAGTGCGTAGCACCTAATTCTACTGCCCATTCTTTCATTTCGTTTGCAATGACATCTGCGTCAGCATTTGAAAGTTCAGTTCCTTCTTTTAAACACAGATGATAACGATCATACACATCTGCAGATAAACGTTTTTTCATGGTTTGATCATTAAAAACCAAGGATCCGAAAAGATTTGTAATTGTCTGCATGCAAGTACCTCCTTCATGATATTCACGAAAGGCGCCACCAGCCGAGAATGACCAGCAGCGCCTAGCTGTTTCTATGCTGATAGTATAGGGGAAATTAGGGGTTTTGTCAATGTGCGCCAGTGCATGAGAAAGAAGATCTTCCTTATGGTCTATTGTATGAAAATATGATAAAAAGTTTGTGTTTCTTTCGAAATTCTTTCTTTTTTCTTGCTGTTCAATTTAGGAATTATCATATATCATAGATATGAAAGTAGGGATAAAAGATGAGTGCAACTATATTGATCATAGAAGATGATCAAGAAATATCACAAATTCTTGAGATTTATTTGAAAAATCAGGGGTATACAGTTTTTAAAGCTTTTGATGGTCTATATGCATGGCAGATTACGCAAAAAGAAAAAGTGGATCTAGCAATCGTTGACGTGATGATGCCAAAAATGGATGGTATCACTTATGTGATGAAAGTAAGAGAACGTTTTGATTTTCCGATTATCATGCTTTCTGCCAAAACGGAGGATATTGATAAAATTACCGGATTGAATGTAGGGGCAGATGATTATGTAAGCAAACCTTTTGTGCCGATGGAGCTCATGGCGCGTGTCAAGGCGCAATTGCGCCGTTACCGTCTGTATGATCAAAAAAACATTAAAAATGAGGGCGTTTTTCAAGTTAGAGGGCTTATATTAAACACGCTGAGCAAAGAAGTAATGGTCGATGGTCAATTGATCCATGTTACACCGATCGAATATCGTATCTTGGAATTGCTGATCCAATCACCAGGCCGGGTATTCAGTGCAGAGCAGATCTATGAACAAGTCTGGCAGGAAGAGGCTGTTAACACAGACACCGTAATGGTTCATGTGCGGAATCTGCGTGAAAAGATCGAAGTTAATCCAAAACAGCCGCAATATCTCAAGGTCGTATGGGGAATTGGCTATAAAATTGAAAGATAGGAGTAAATGGATCATGTTTCGAATGATGAATAAACGAATTATCATATATTTCTTTTTCGTTTGTATAGGTTTGAGTATGCCGGTTGTTTTTCATATATGCGCAAAGAACAGCAAAGAAACGATTGATTATACCAAAAGCGATTTATTAGCTAATGCCTTTCAGGAAAATTATCTTATGTTGTATTATGAAGCGAGTGATGCTGATTTGTCAGCAGTCTTAGATCCGAATAGTAATGTTCCGCAAGTACTGAAAGAAACGATAAAGAATTACTTGAAACAATATTGCGATCGTGTGAATGAGAATCCTAAAGAATACTTTTCTTATCGCATTTTGGATGCGGATGGAAAAGAAATTGCCTCAAATAGGTCATCAGATCAAGGACAATCAATTATTAAGCTGATCGTTGATTTTGATAAAGACGGAAAGGCGGATTATATCTTAAATGGAGAACAACAGCCTGCAACGACACCGTGGGCAGTCCCTACAGGCATCGATGGTATGCAAAATATTTATGAACAATTAACGCAGCCCATCTATTTTGAATCGATTGGTATTTATGAGATGGAGCAACAAGAAGATATAAAATCTGAATTATTTGAGGGTTTACGTAGACCATTGCCTGCGAATGTGACCTATGAAATATTTATCGATTCATCTTCTATGTATATTGCTGAAGTAGATAATCAGATTTACTCTCAATATGCTATGATGCAAGACCAATATTTTATTATTTTTTTGATTATCGTAGCAGTTCTTGGCGCTGTCTTTATTCTTCATGGGGATGGATTATTGATCAAAAAGAAGATGTTTTTCATTGGACGATCATGCCCATTTTACATCCAATGTTTTTTACTGAGTACATCGTTTATAATCACAAGTAATACGTTACAGTCCATCGGAATATGGTATTTTTCCTGGAGATCTTATTTTTCTTTGCTGTTCTTTGGATTGTTGATGTCTTATGTTTATGTAAATTTTTTGTTGGTATTAAAAAATTTTGATCAAAATAAGCCGTGTCATTTTTTATGTCAATACTCTGTTTTTGTCCGTATATTAAAAAAAGCAGAGGACAAAGATATGAGATGGATTTGTTTTTTTGAGTTTATTGCTATCTTATTCCTTTCGTTGATATCATTAATTTTTATTTACCAAGGTGTGATCGGCATTGCTTTATGGGTTCTTTGTAATTTCATTTTTTCGTTGGCGTTTGCAAAAACCTATTCAATCATTATAAAAGAGAAAGATCAGATTGCATGGGCTTTAACAAAGATCGAACCGTTAGCAAGGCCATTACAGATACTGTCGTTCTTTGAAGAATGTATCAAGCAAAATCAACAACTGTTTAAAAAAGCGATTGATGAAGAGATACGCTCTCAACGGATGAAAAGTGAATTGATCACAAATGTATCCCATGATCTAAAAACGCCGTTAACCAGTATTCGCGGATATGTCGATTTATTAAAACAAGAACAATTGACGTCACAGCAGAAATTATATGTTGAAAAAATGGGGATTGGTGTTTATCGCTTGACTACGCTTGTGGAGGATTTGTTTGATATCAGCCGTGCAGAAAGCGGGAATTTACACCTTCAATTAGAAGCGGTTCGATTAGAAGAACTCATACGCCAAGTTATTTTAGAACATGAGCACGATTTAGCTGAAAAGGGTTTGCACATTCGTTTCGAAGGGTTTGGTCATTTGGTGATCGTGAATGTAGATTCAGAAAAAACTCACCGAATTTTTGACAATTTGATAAGAAACTGTGTAAAATATGCTATGACAGATACGCGGATCTATATCGTTTTGATCCATGATGCGGATCAAGCAAGTATCTGTATCAAGAATGTTAGCGCATATGAAATCAGTTTTGATGCTCGCGACATTTTAGAACGGTTTGTTCGCGGGGATGCCGCAAGGACGAGTGAAGGAAGCGGACTTGGTCTGGCAATCGTTCGAAGTTTTGCTCAAGCTCAACATGGAGATTTTCATGTGGAAGTTGATGGTGATCTATTCAAAGCAATTATAAGCTTTCCTCTGATGAAAACCAAGGAGGAAGATAGGGAGGAATCCATACATGAAACAAGGTTTGGTTAGTATTATTGTTCCTGTATACAATGTCGAAAATTATATTGAACGCTGTTTACGATCTTTAGCAGCACAGACATATGCGCCTTTAGAGGTTCTTTTAGTAAACGATGGTTCAACGGATGACAGTGCAAGCATTTGTGAACGTTTTTGTGCACAGGATGAGCGATTTCAATATTTTTATAAAGAAAATGGCGGAGTGAGCGCAGCCCGAAATTATGGGATCCAACGTGCACAAGGGGAATATTATTTGTTTGTGGATAGTGATGACTATATTGACGCTGATATGGTTGAACGCATGGTGGCGGTTATCGAAAAAGAACATGCGGACATTGTACAGTGTTTTTACCGCATGGAGTTTCGTTTTGGCTTTTTTAACCGAATGGCTCCTTCTTATCAGGTGCTGGATCGTATAGAAGCATTAAAATTATTGCTGAAAAATACAAAAGTAAATAATTATCCGTGGGGAAAATTGTTTCGTTCAAAATTATTCGACGAGGTTGAGTTTTCTGCAAATTGGCGAGTGTTTGAAGATGTTTGTACGATCTTTAAATTATTTATCAATGCAGACAAGATCGTTACGATGCCCCAGCGTTTTTATCATTATGTTCAGCGCAAAGGCAGTTTCATGAATCAAAAAGGTGTGTTCTTCATGGATGTGGAAACATTGTTGATGATGCGTTCTGCCTTTGAATACCAAGAGACAATGTTACAACAGGAATTTCCTGATGCAGAGATCAGCAATGCCCAGAACTATTTTATGACAAATGTCCTTGTTCTATATGCAATGTTTGTTTTTGTCAAACGAAAAGATATACATAATTATTCTTTACCCTATTTAGATTTATATGAACAGCCGTTAGTGTCCCGTTTGTTTTATCGCTTGTGTTTATTTCTGGTTAGATTGAAATTTGGTACAGAGCTTCGAGTGATGACTTCAAATGAATTGCCTGTACATGATAGAAAAAAGAAACGTCTCCCGCAAGAGTCTTAAAAAGAACCTTGTTGAGCCATTCTCTTTACTGAATCATTCAGTAAAGATTTTTTTTGAAACATCATCGTGTATGTCGGTCACTGTATTCTAAGATACAGTGTTGAAGGGTTAAAAATATATTTTTCAGCCCTGCAATCAATTCGATATTTTGATGAAAGCACCTTCAAGGAGAAAGATCGATCTCTGTTTAAGGGGAGAATTCTTGCTAAAATAGATGTGTTTTCATTATAAATGGTTTTTGTAAGGAAAAGGAGATATGTTGTTATACAACAGCGTAAACGTATGGATCTGATCCTGATAGAGCATGCCGATGATACAGCGCATCATTATTTAGAACTTTGGAAAGGTAAATCGAGAATAAGATACATGAATAATCGAGCAGGAGACTACCCATTATTTGAGTAGCCGTCCTTTCACACCACTGTGCGTACCGTTCGGTACACGGCGGTTCAATCGCATACGTGCAGTTTACGAAGTTGCTCGTACTGGGCCGGGAAAGCATAGTACCCGGCCAGTGCGAGCTTTTCGTTTGTAATAGAGCGGCTGAGGACTGCGCTTCCAGCTACTCTTCAGTAGCCCAGGCGAGTATTCCCCCACTGGTAAGCCTGCCACGCAGGGATGCCCAGTTTCTTCAGGTTCTGCACCCTGGTTTTCGGCTTCTTCCACTGTTTCCAGATGTACATGCGGATCCTGCGCCGCAGCCATTCATTCCAGCGTTGAAGGGTGCGTTTCATATCGGCAATGTAGAAGTATCCAATCCAACCTCGGATGAACTCCTTCACCTTTGCCATCACCATGCTCACATTTCTGCCTTGGCTCCTGCTGGTCCGTTCTTTCAGCTTCTGCTTTGCCTTCCGCAGGGCTGGTACTCGGCACTTTTGCATACTCTTCACGTTCCACGCTATCCCTCTGCACGAAGCCTTTTCGGTATTTTGCTGTCATGGCGCCAGTCCTCCTTCTCACGATGGACACCCTTGCCTTGGGCTAACAGTTCCTACTGCCAAGTCTGTAGTGGACTTTCACCACCAAGTTATTGCCCATGTCGGGCGCACTAGTAAAAACCATCCTGTCTTCTATGAAGACAAGATGGTTTGAATACACCCT
>CASFOT010000011.1 GCA_949296305.1 uncultured Erysipelotrichaceae bacterium | reverse complement strand
TTTCAGCGAATTCAGCGAATAGCTTCTTCATCATTTGTTGTTGTTCTGTTAACATGAAGTCCATAATGTTCTCCTCCTTGAATAAATGAACCTAGATTGTGTGTCTGATTCATCTTCACATAATCCTATATAATTTTATCCTTTTCGATGAAACGCGTCAACAAGATTGTTAAATTTTTAACAAACAAAAAAGTGCGAATTGTGTTTTTTTTCACAAAAAGAGAAAAAGTGGTAAAACACTTTTGAATGTAACCGCTTTTTCTTGCGAAACCGCTGTTATTGTGATAAATAAAAAAAAGCAGCTAATTGAAAGCGCCTATAGTTTCCAAGTTTTGATCTTTATACATACTTGATGAGAAATCTATTTAACTGTTGACTTCTTTTATCCCGTTCGATAAACTGAAGCTGACTGATATCATTCATCATATCGAAAGGAGCACATAAGTTATGAGAAAAGCGTATATCGTAGCTGCAAAACGCAGCGCAATCGGAAGCTTTATGGGAGGTTTGACCAACATTCCGCTTGTTGATCTGGGAGCAGCCGTTTTAAAAGAAACTATCAAGCAAGCCGGCATTGATCCAAAAGACATTGACGAAGTTTTAGTTGGAAATGTCATTGCTGCAGGATTAGGCCAAAACATCGGCCGTCAAGTATCCATTGCTGCCGGTATCCCGGTCGAAGTTTGTGCACAAAGCATCAATATGCTTTGTGGCAGCGGATTAAAAGCAGTGATGGAAGCAACCTTGCGCATTCAAGCCGGATTCGGTGATGTATATGTAGCAGGTGGCGTAGAGTCTATGACAAATGCCCCATTCTTAGTACCAAGCAAGATTCGCAATGGCGTAAAAATGGGTGACATGAAATTAGTGGACAGCATGCTCCATGATGGTTTAACAGATGGCATGTACAACATCCACATGGGTGTAACGGCTGATAATATTGCAAAAAAATATAACATTTCCCGTGAAGATCAGGATGCATTTGCTTATGCTTCTCAACAAAAAGCAATTGCAGCCATCGATAGCGGCCGATTCAAAGATGAGATCGTACCAGTAGAAGTACCTGGCAGAAAAGGTGCAGTCAATGTTTTCGATACGGACGAACATCCAAACCGTACAACGACACCAGAAAAGATGGCAAAATTGCGTCCTGCCTTCAACTCAGACGGAACAGTTACTGCAGGAAATGCTTCTGGCATCAATGATGGTGCTAGCTTTACGATTGTTGTCAGTGAAGATGCATTAAAAAAATACAATTTGACTCCGATGGCAGAAATCATCGGTTTTGGTCAAGGCGGTGTCGATCCGCGTGTCATGGGTCTCGGTCCTACACCAGCTATCCTCAATGCTTTAAAATACGCAGATATGAAAATTGAAGATATGGAACTGATCGAATTAAATGAAGCGTTTGCAGCGCAATCATTAGGTGTCATCCATGAACTAGAAGAAGCAACAGGCATGGATCGAGAAGCATTTATGGCAAAGACGAATGTCAATGGAGGTGCCATCGCTCTAGGTCATCCAGTTGGCGCATCCGGCAACCGGATCTTGGTTACCCTTCTCTATGAAATGGCAAAACGCAATCTGAAAATTGGTTTGGCGTCCCTTTGTATCGGGGGCGGTCAAGGCTGTGCAGTAATTGTCAAACGTCCTTAATTGCATAGGAGCGGCATTTCATCAATATGCCGCTTTTTTCTATCCAAATGAGTAAATTCGCTATCAATATATTCTATAAATCCTGATAAAGCCGCTTCTCTCTAACTTGACAAAACATTCACAATTCGGTACTATTTATCTGTGAATGCGCAAAGAAGCGCGGAGAGAGGAAAGACAGGTAAAGAGTATGAGAAAATCTTATATTGTAAGTGCAAAGCGTACTGCTATTGGCAGCTTCCTTGGTGGTTTGGCAACGGTTAAACCTAAAGATATGGGCAGCGAAGTTGTAAAAGCTTTATTAGCAGACGCAAAAGTTGCACCTGAAAACGTTGACGAACTGATTTGCGGTAACGTATTAGGTGCAGGTTTGGGACAGAACATCGGACGTACGATTGCTTTAGAAGCAGGCATCCCTGAAACTGTATGTTCTCATTCAGTAAATATGGTTTGCGGTTCTGGTTTACGTACGGTCATGGAAGCAGTGATGTCTATTCAATGCGGATTTAATGACATCGTCGTAGCTGGTGGTGTTGAATCTATGTCAGGTGCTCCATATTTGATTCCAGCAAACACTCGTACAGGAAACAAGATGGGTAACTTCACAGCAGTTGACCATATGATCTATGATGCATTGACAGATGCTCGTGCAAACATCCACATGGGTGTAACTGCTGAAAACATCGCAAAAAAATATAACATTACGCGTGAACAGCAAGATGAATTCGCTTATGCTTCTCAGCAGAAAGCAATTGCTGCTGTTGACAGCGGACGTTTCAAAGATGAAATTGTACCAATTACGATTCATTTGAAGAAACAGGATGTCGTGTTTGACACAGATGAACATCCAAACCGTAAATCAAATCCGGAAAAATTGGCGAAGCTGCGTCCAGCTTTCATCAAAGAAGGAACTGTAACTGCAGGTAATGCTTCAGGTATCAACGATGGTGCTTCATTCGTATTAGTTGCAAGTGAAGATGCAGTTAAGAAATATAACTTGACTCCATTGTGCGAAATTGTCGGTATTGGTCAAGGTGGTGTCGATCCATTGACAATGGGTCTTGGCCCTACGCCAGCGATCCGCAATGCATTGAACTATGCTGGTCTGAAATTAGATGACATGGATCTAGTAGAATTGAACGAAGCGTTTGCTGCTCAGTCTTTGGGTGTATTACATGAATTAGAAGAAGAACATGGTATCGATCTGAACAAATTCATGGAAAAAGTAAACGTTAACGGTGGTGCTATTGCATTAGGACATCCAGTTGGTGCTTCTGGTAACCGTATCCTTGTCTCTTTGATCCATGAAATGATCAAACGAGATGCAAAAACAGGTCTCGCTTCCTTGTGTATCGGCGGCGGTCAAGGTTGTGCTGTTATCGTTAAACGTCCGTAATCCCATACAATAAGATCAAGAACCCGAAGGCATCGCTTTCGGGCTTTTTTTTGGAGGTATTTTGATGATCTTAGAAACAAAGCGCTTATATTTAAGACAATTCACAGAAGCAGATCTCCGCGATTTATCAAAGATTTTGCAAGATAAAGATGTGATGTATGCATATGGACATGCTTTTGACGATTCAGAAGTCAGACAATGGCTGATAAAACAATTGTATCGTTATCAAAAGGATGGTTTTGGTTTGTGGGCAGTCATCCGTAAAAGCGATAATACATTGATCGGACAATGCGGGATCACGATGCAAAATTGTAACGGCATCCGAGTCAAAGAAGTCGGTTATCTCTTTGCAAAAGCGTATTGGCATCATGGCTATGCCACAGAAGCAGCAAAAGCTTGCTGCCAGTATGCATTCAAGCATCTTCACACAGATGAAGTATATGCCATCATCCGTGAAAGCAATCAAGCATCGATCCATGTAGCCTTACGATTAGGAATGCATCCAACTCTTACCTTTATCAAACATTATCATGGAATCGATATGCCTCATATCGCTTTTGTATTAAAAAAAGAAAAAAAATAATTTTTTTTGCAACTTTTTTAACTCTTTTTCGGTATATATAGTGAACAGGATGGGATGGAGAAAGATATGTTGGATCAGGAAATTGTAAAGTTGTATTGGAACCGTGATGAAAAAGCAATCACAGAGACAAAACAAAAATATGGCTGCTATCTATTAAAGATTGCACAGAACATTCTGAATGACTCGTTTGACAGTGAAGAATGCGTCAATGATACCTACCTTAAAGCATGGAATTCAATTCCACCCCATTCCCCTGTACGGCTTTCTCTTTATTTAGCAAAGATCACGAGAGAGCTGTCCATTGATCTTTTGCGACACAAGAATTGCATGAAACGACACTCATCTCAATATACCTATTCTCTTTCCGAATTAGAAGACTGCGTCGGCACT
>CASFOT010000010.1 GCA_949296305.1 uncultured Erysipelotrichaceae bacterium | reverse complement strand
GGATTAGTAGAAGCACAGCTGGCTTTTGAGACGCCATCGATCGGTGGAAAGGATTCGATGTCTGGTACGTTCAATCAGATCCATGTACCGCCAACGATGATCACCTTTGCGGTAACTACTGAAAAGACACAAAATATCCTTTCACCAGAATTTAAATCGGCAGGCAATTATATTTATGTGATCCGTCATCATGCAAATGAAGACCATACGCCGAATTATGAAGAGCTGAAAACAAACTTTGACAAAGTACGTACATGGATCCGTAAGGGAGCGATCGTTTCAGCTGCTACAGTGAAATTCGGCGGTATTGCAGAAGCAGTAGCGAAGATGTCTTTTGGAAATAAGATTGGTGCAGCCATCAAGAGCGATGCATCATTGTATGATCTTTCAATCGGCAGCATTGTCGTTGAATCAAAAGAATCCATCTTAGATGATGCATTTGAACTGCTGGGTATCACGACACAAGAACAGCAGCTTGTCTTCAATGAAGAACAAGCATCGATCGATGCAGCGATTCGTGCATGGTGTGAACGTTATGATTCCATCTATCCAATGGCCGTGGATCTCGATGGAGAAAAGATCGAGACACCGCTTTATAAAACAGAAGAAGTGTCAAAGCCATGCAAGACTTATGAACATCCAAAAGTAATCATTCCTGTGTTTCCTGGACAAAACTGTGAATATGATACAGCTCAGCAATTTATCCGTGCGGGTGCAGAGGTCGAAACATATGTGTTCAACAACTTGAATGTGGAAAGCATCGAACGAAGCTTGAAGGAACTCAGTGAAAAGATCGCATCTGCGCAGATCCTGATGGTGGTCGGCGGTTTCTCTAGCGGAGATGAACCAGATGGCAGCGGTAAATTTATTGCCAATGTATTGAGTAATCCGCAGGTAAATGCTGCGGTACAGACCTTGTTAGCGAATGATGGCTTGATCTTAGGTATCTGTAATGGTTTCCAAGCATTGATCAAGGCCGGATTGCTGCCATATGGCGATGTGGCAAAATTGAATGAAGGTTCCCCAACGCTGTTCCGAAACAATATCAACCGACACGTATCCCATATGGCCAAGACTAGGATCGCTTCCAATAAATCTCCTTGGTTAGCAAGCTTTACGCCTGGCGAATGCCACAGCATCGCAATGAGCCATGGGGAAGGAAAATTTGTTGTCAGCGAAGATGTGGCCAAAGAGCTGTTTGCGAACGGCCAAGTTGCCACACAGTATGTAGATCAGGATGGCGATCCAACGATGAATGGTGTATATAATATCAACGGTTCTTCTTATGCGATCGAAGGAATCACTTCGCTTGATGGAAGGATCTTCGGTAAGATGGGACATAGCGAACGCTATGAAGAAGGATTGTTCAAAAATATCGATGGAAACAAAGAGCAGAACATCTTTGTCAATGGCGTCAATTATTTTCGTCAGAAATAAAAAAAGAGGAGGTTCACGATGAGTGATAAATATAGAGAAGCCGGCGTTGATCTAGAAGCCGGATATGAATCGGTTCGCCGTATCAAAAGCCATGTAGCACGTACCAAGACCATGGGTGCCATCGATTCGATCGGCGCGTTCGGCGGTATGTTCGATCTTTCAAAATATGGACTGAAAGAACCAGTGCTCGTCAGCGGTACAGATGGTGTCGGTACAAAGCTGATGATCGCATTTGAAGCAGATAAGCATGATACGATCGGTGTGGACGCAGTTGCCATGTGTGTCAATGATGTGTTGGTACAAGGAGCAGCGCCGATCTTCTTCCTCGATTATATCGCGGTAGGAAAAAACCACCCGGAAGTGATCGAACAGATCGTCAAAGGCGTAGCTGATGGCTGCGTACAGGCAGAATGTGCATTGATCGGCGGCGAGACGGCTGAAATGCCAGATATGTATGACGTACATCATTATGATATTGCTGGATTCTGTGTTGGTGCAGTGGATAAATGCAACCTGTTAGATGGACAGAAGATCGAAGCAGGCAATGTGCTGATCGGTCTGCCTAGCTCCGGCTGTCATTCCAATGGATTCTCGTTGATCCGCAAGGTGCTGTTGAAAGATGCCGGATTGGATCTGCAGGAAACATATGAAGCCTTTGGCGGCAAGACCTTAGGTGAAGAATTGCTGACACCGACAAAGATCTATGTCAAAGCGATCAAACATTTGTTAGGAAAAGTGGATATCAAAGGAATGAGCCATATTACCGGCGGCGGTTTTTATGAAAACGTACCGCGTATGTTGAAAGAAGGACAAGGTGTTACAATCGATCTGAACAGCTATCCTTCCAAGCCGATCTTCGATCTGATCGCTGAGACCGGCAATATTGAAAAGAAAGAAATGTGCAATGTCTTCAATATGGGCATCGGCTTCATCTTGGCCGTGGACCGCTGTGATGTTGAAAAAGTACAATCATTGTTGGCAGAGATTGATGAACCTTCCTATGTGATTGGGGAAGTGACGACTTCAGGAAGCGTGGATCTTCAATGGTAAACATTGCGATTTTCGCCTCAGGGAGCGGAACGAACTTTGAAAATCTGGTAAAGCACATCCAAGAGGGTTCTTTGCCTGGATGCATTTGTAAATTGCTGATCGTCGATAAAGAACATGCCAAAGCATTGGAACGGGCAAAACGGTTGGGCATCGAAGCAATCTATGTGAACCCCAAAGCATATGCCGATAAGAAAGCCTATGAGCAGGAGATCCGGCGTCATTTGGAAGAAAAAGGCGTCGAATTGATCGTGCTGGCTGGGTATATGCGTTTTATCGGTGAAGAGCTGTTAACGCATTATCCGCAGCGGATCATCAATATTCATCCGGCTTACCTGCCAAATTTTCCAGGTGCACATGGTATCCAGGATGCCTATGAGGCCAAAGCCGAATTTACCGGTGTTACGGTGCATTATGTAGATGAAGGAATCGATACAGGAAAGATCATCATGCAGGAAAAGATCATGATTGATCCTTCCTGGACGTTAGAAGAGTTAGAAACAAGCGTTCATGCTTTGGAATATACGTTGTTTCCAAAAGCATTGAAACAAGTCTGTGAAGAAATAGAGGAGGGCAAGCAATGAAAAGAGCATTGGTAAGTGTATCCGACAAAACAGGATTGATCGAATTTGCAAAAGGATTGCGTGAATTAGGGTATGAGATCATCTCGACCGGCGGAACACGAAAGGCATTAGAAGCAGCAGGCATCGATACGATCTCGATCTCAGATGTGACAGGTTTCCCTGAAATCATGGATGGACGTGTGAAAACACTGCATCCAAAAGTACACGGCGCACTGCTGGGCGTTCGTGATAATGAAAGCCATATGGCACAATTAAAAGAATTAGGAATCGAACTGATCGATCTGGTATGCGTGAATCTGTATCCGTTTAAAGAAACTGTACAGAAACCAGGCGCTACACATGAAGAAGTTATCGAAAACATCGATATCGGCGGACCGAGCATGCTGCGAAGCGCTTCGAAAAACTATGCTTCGATCCCTGTCATCTGTGATCCAAAAGATTATGAAAAGGTATTGAATGAACTGCAGGAAAATGGAGAAACTACATTAGCAACTAGAGAACATCTGGCTGCAAAGGTCTTCCGTCATACCGCTCGTTATGATGCGATGATCGCTGAATATCTAACGGCACGTACAGAGGAAAAATATCCTGAAAGCTTCACAGTGACGTATGATAAGGTGCAGGATCTTCGTTATGGCGAAAACCCGCATCAAAGCGCAGCTTTCTATAAGAACATGAATCCGCAGTATTCATTGGCAAATGCAACACAGCTGCATGGAAAAGAGCTTTCTTATAACAATATTCAAGATGGCAATGCCGCTATTGAGATCTTGAAAGACTTTGATGGACAGCCGGCTGCTGTTGGTGTCAAACATATGAATCCTTGCGGGGTAGGCATCGGAAAAACGATCGAAGAGGCATGGGATAAAGCGTATGAAGCGGATCCGGTATCCATCTTTGGCGGTATCGTTGCACTCAATGAACCAGTGAACATGGCAGTGGCAGAAAAACTGTCAAAGATCTTTTTAGAGATCATCATTGCCCCAGGCTTTGATGCAGATGCATTTGAACTGCTCTCAAAGAAAAAGAACATTCGATTGATGAAGCTGGATACGTCATTAGAGCCGAATGCTAAATATAAAGTGACCAATGTATTGGATGGTTTGCTGGTTCAGGATATGGATGCGCATCAGATTACTGAAGAAGATCTGCGCTGTGTCACAAACCGCAAACCAACACAGGAAGAAATTGAACAATTGCTGTTTGCTTGGAAAGTGGTTAAACATGTAAAATCAAACGCAATCGTTTTAGTGAAAGATAACATGACGATCGGTGTCGGTGCTGGTCAGATGAACCGCGTTGGTGCTGCGAAGATCGCCATTGAACAGGCTGGAGAAAAATCCAAAGGATCTGTAATGTCATCCGATGCTTTCTTCCCGATGCCAGATACAGTAGAAGAAGCTGTAAAAGCAGGTGTGACGGCCATCATTCAGCCAGGCGGATCGATCAAGGATCAGTTATCCATTGATGTATGCAATGAATATGGCATTGCCATGGTTTACACCGGTGTACGTCATTTCAAACACTAATTTATCCATCAATTAAAGAAAAGAAGAGGGGAATGATGAAAATCTCCTCTTTCGCTTTTGCTTCAACATGGATATAATAGTATGGAAAAGTTAGGTGATTTCATGATAGATGTAATAGTAATTGGTGGCGGGCATGCCGGAATTGAAGCTGCGCTTGCCTGTGCACGAATGAAAAAAGAAACAGTGTTATTTACACTGCATATCGATATGATTGCCACGATGCCTTGTAATCCAAGCGTCGGCGGGCCAGCTAAAGGGATCGTCGTACGCGAAATTGATGCATTGGGCGGAGAGATGGGACGGGCTGC
>CASFOT010000009.1 GCA_949296305.1 uncultured Erysipelotrichaceae bacterium | reverse complement strand
CCACTCCCATATTGTGAGTATCGTAGGACCATCTTATAGAACCAAAGATGTCCTGGATTCTTTGGAAGAATAAATGTGATCCAAATTGGTGATTTTTAAACGATCATTTTTGGTAAATTTTATATTGACATTATCATCTTTTTCTACATTCTCTTTTCTTATGGTCCTAATCATCTTTTAAATCTTCTAAAATCACAGGGTATGTATGCATAGATCGTTTGTTCAACGTGTACATTACCCTGTTTCTGAATCGTTTGAAATTTCCATATCCATTTGCAATTTTCAATATCTTCTTTATCATCCCGTTCTTTTTTTCTATCGGTCCATTTGACAAGCGTTTTCCTCTATATACGATGAAAGAATGGATGATTTCTTCTTCCCAATGATCGAACATCTCTGCAATCTTATATAGTTCTTCGCTCTTTGCTAAACGAAATTTTAGACAAATGTTAATGTAAAAATATCTCTTTTGTTGCCATATCTTTGATATTAACAACGAACATGTCAACGCTCAAGTTATCTTTATTATGCACTTCGTAATTATCTAAATTGGTTAATTCTTTAAAATTGGGTAAGTTTGCCGTATTACATGTATTCTATTTGAACACTAATAGTATGATTTTAGATGATATTTACGGAAAAATGTCTATTTCTATAGCCGATAACGTTATAATTGTATTAAATTAGAGTATAGTAATTATTTTTTTCGCTTTAATTACAAATAGGGTAATAATGAAACAAATGGAGGATATATGAAGATATTAAATTTTGGGTCATTGAACATTGACCACGTTTATCATTTAGAACATTTTGTAACGGCAAAAGAAACGCAGGCAGCATTGGGTTATCAGAGGAATGTCGGCGGAAAAGGATTAAATCAATCTATTGCTTTATCACGAGCAGGATTAGACGTGATGCATGCTGGCAAGATTGGTGCAGATGGCAATATTTTAAAGGATTTTTTGGAGAAACATCATGTAGATACCTCTTTTGTGAAACAATCAGAAAAAGCAAGCGGACATGCGATCATTCAAATCGTAGATGGTGAAAACTGCATCATTGTTTATGGCGGTGCGAATCGGGATATCGACCAGACCATGATCAACCATGTGTTTGATTCATTTGGACCTGGAGATATTTTGTTAGCGCAGAATGAAATCAATGCAATAGGAACGTTGTTAAGGAAAGCAAGAGAAAAAGATATGCGGATCATTTTGAATCCATCGCCGATCAATGAAGAATTATTTTCTTGTCCGCTTTCCTTTTGCGAGATGATGATCTTGAATGAAGTTGAAGGAGCGGCACTTGCTCATTTAAAAGAATGCTCATATGAAACGATTTTACATGCATTGGCTCAACAATACCCGCAGACGCATATCGTATTAACTTGCGGAGAAAATGGTGCTAGAGCTTATCTGAATGGGAAATTTTATTATCAAAAGGCTTATAAGGCAGAAGTTATTGATTCTACCTGTGCTGGAGATACATTTACGGGATTTTATATCAAAGCCTTTTTGCATGGCTATTCTGTTCAGCAAGCACTATCTATTGCCTGCAGGGCATCCTCATTCAGTATTCAGAAGAAAGGTGCTGCAATCAGTATTCCTTTGTGGGATCAAGTGATTTTTGAAGAAAAGGGTGAATTATGATGGGAGCAGTCATTTTTGATATGGATGGGGTATTGGTAGATTCAGAAGCGATGTATCAATACCTGTTGTTGGATTTTTTTAAAAAGCAAGGACAGCACATTACCGTTCGAGAAGCAAATGCATTTGTTGGCTGCAGTGATTCCTTTTTTTATCGACACATGGGAATGTTATGGAAACCAAGGTTGACCGAAGCAAACATGCGTACGCTTTTTTCACAACGTTTTGGTCAGCAGGAGTTGAATTATACAACGTTATTGAATCCGCATGTTCGTTACATTTTGCCACAGATCAAACAAGCGGGACTACAGGTTGCCATTGCTTCTAGCTCAGCAAAAAATCGAATTTTAGATATGATGAACAGCAATGAGATTGCTTCCTATATTGATCAGGTAATCAGCGGCCATGAAGTAGCGATCAGCAAACCGGATCCAGCAATTTATCATGAAACACTACGCCGTTTGGCTCTTCCTGGGGAACAATGCGTTGTGATTGAGGATTCTGCCATAGGCATTGAGGCAGCGAAACGAGCTGGACTTTATGTGATAGCGAAAAGAGAGATTCGTTTTGAAGTCGATCAATCCAAGGCGGATTATATAGCTGATGATCTGTTGCAAGCATGGCTGCATATTGAATGCTATTTTCACTTATCATAGTTTTGATGGTCTGTCTGATGATGTAATTAGACACGTTCGTATTTATTGAATAAAAAGGCACTTTCGCTGAATGATTCAGAAAGTGCCTTATTTTACTTTTTATCTTCCTTGATTAGTCTGCTATTTTATTAAGATCAAATTTTTTTAGGAAATGTTCGATCCGGTTCAAAGCTTCTTTGATATGATCAATACTGTAAGCATAAGAAACACGGATGAATCCTTCGCCAGCTTCACCAAAAGCAGTGCCAGGTACACAAGCGACCTTTTCCTCTTTCACGAGCAGTTCGCAGAAAGCATCACTGCTCAGGCCGGTAGGGCGAATGTCTGGGAATACATAAAATGCACCGTGAGGCAGATGACATTTCAATCCGATTCGATTGAATCCGCTGACGATAAAATTACGTCTTGCTTTATAAGAAGCAATCATTTCTTCAACATGCGGCAGTCCATTCCGCAAACCTTCAATTGCACCATATTGTGCGGCCGTCGGCGCAGACATGATGATATATTGATGAATCTTGTTCATCGCCTGTGTCAATGTTTTATTAGCTAATAGATAGCCTAAACGCCATCCGGTCATAGCAAAAGCTTTGGAAAAACCATTGATAACGATCACTTGATCTTTAATTTCTTCAAATTGAGCAAGTGACGCAAATTCACCATCATAGGTCAATTCTGCATAAATTTCATCACTGATAACGATCAGTTTATGTTTTTTGATAATTGGGACCAGTTTAGCATAATCCTCGCGGCTCATGACACCGCCTGTTGGATTGCTGGGGAAATTGATCAATAATACTTTTGTCTTATCGCTGATCGCATTTTCTAAAGCTTCTGGCAGTAATTTGAAATCGTCTTCGTGACGCAGTTCCACAGGTACGCTGATTCCACCAGACAAAGTGACACCAGGTGAATAAGCAACATAAGAAGGATTTGTAACGATCACTTCATCTCCAGGGTTGATCAATGCGCGTAAAGCGATATCGATCGCTTCGCTTCCGCCGACCGTTACGATGACTTCGTCATTTGGATCATAAGAGGTGTGAAAACGATTTTTATGATAATTGCAAATTTCTTTTCGTAACTCTAAAAGTCCTTGATTGGCCGTATAATGCGTTTTGCCGCTTTCAATCGAGTAAATGGCTGCTTCACAAATATGCCAGGGAGTAGAGAAATCTGGTTCACCGACGCCCAAGGAAATGACCCCTTCGATCTCACTGGCAAGATCGAAAAATCGACGTATTCCACTTGGTTGAATTGATTTTACCCGGTTGGATAATGTTTCTTCTAAATTCATGGAGTAACAACCAGTCTTTCACCAGTGTCTTTTCGTTCATCGTCTAAAATGATGCCGCTTTGCTTATATTGTTTTAAGACAAAGAGCGTTACGGTTGATTTTACTGATTCGATACAAGCGATTTTATCAGCTACAAAGCTGGCAACATCATACATGCTTTTTCCATAGACCATACACATAAACTCACTTTTACCGCTGAGCAAATACATTGTATCCACTTCAGGATAACGGGCAATGGTACGTGCGATCTTATCATATCCATAATCTCTTTGTGGTGTGACGCCAACTTCGATGATAGCCATCACTTTGCGATTGCGGTTAGCTTTATCCCAGTTGATCACGGTATGATAGCCGCAAATGATCTTACGTTTTTCCAGACTATCCATTCGTTTTGCAATCTGATCTTCTTCTTCTAAAAGGATGTCAGAGAGATCAGTTACAGAAAGTCTGGCATTACTTTCTAAAAGACTTAATAATTCGATATCTTTCATTATGCCTTCCTCCTCTATTCTCTGCAATGATGAACAGCAGAAGATATTATCTATATTTTACATATAAAAAAGAAGGATGTAAACCTATATTCATGAAACGTTCACGTTTTTAACATTGTCGTTCCATATTTGTTTATTACTATAATGGTGAAGTCAAGGAGACTTCGAGCAATAGCTTTTTCATTCTTTTCCCATCCCTGAAAGGCAGCCATTGGTTTGGCTGCCTTTCTCTTTGAGGTGTTTCGTTAGTTGGATAGGCAGAAATGGCAGATTTTTAAGTATTTCTTTTGATTTTACATGTGATGTGAAAACAAAAATATTGATGAAACTGCTTTCGTTTCGGTTTCAGTTGAAAAATCAACGCATACAGACTATAATATTTATACAGAAGAATGAAAACGCTTTCTGTAATATCGCGTGAAAACATACGGCGTGCAAGGGGACATAAGGAGGAAACGACGATATGGCAATTTATGATATTTTGACAGCTCATAAAGACCAGAGAGATGGGGGCGATGTTTGTACATTCAATGGCTATTTAGAAGATTATTTAGGCATCATTGAGGAAGATGAAAATAAGGAAAAAGAAACTTCAGTGTTACGGTATCTGTACACGTTGGATGAAAATCTGCGTATTTGTACAGATCTGCATCTAGACATTAACCGTGATGCGATTGCAAATCAGATTATTCGATACAAAGATGCTTTCAAGATGCCGAAAGGACAAATCACGATTCCATACATTATATATGGAAAAGATGATGACACGCAACGGGCGAGTATTTTGCTGTTTGGCAACAAAGATGACTATATTTTTGCAAAAGCTTATTATTATGTGATCAGCGAACCAGATAATATGTATGAAGGGACACGTAATGAAATCATTTCGATGGTCTACCAAGAAGATTACGATGACCTTTTCCAAGAAACGATGGAACGCTATTTTGTAAAAAAAGAAAAAGCAGGTTTGATACAGCGCTTCGTTGATCGGCGGTTGTTTAAAAACTATGATGAAATGATCGATCTGGCAAAAAATTATGGCGAACAGCTGCAGGTGCAGGCAAGAGAAGAACTGACGACACTGGGCGATGATGCACAGCCGGTAGTCTATCAATATATTATGAAATGGTTCCTGTTGAAAAAATTCTGTTATGTACAGTTTATGATGGACAAACGTAAATTGCAGGAAGCATTTGAAGGAAATGTAAAAAAACAACGGCATGGAGCGAAAGAACGAAGCGATGCGATCGGTTTTATATCTTATCGTGAAATGTGGATGATCGCAAAAGGTCTGGCAAATGATGTAACTGAGACAACAGAATAGAAGAGAGAGGATGCTTGCGCATCCTTTCAGCTTGTTGACAAACTATATACTTAAAAAGTATAGAAAAATAATTCGATAAAAGTGGGGATTATCAACCATTTTTCAGGTAATTTTATATAAATGATGGCTTAAGATTACCTGTTTTCTCTTTAAATGTGGAGATTAAAAAAGACCGTATGACAAAGTCGACAGTCTTTACTTTTTCTGATAAAATATTTATGGCAGAAAAGACCTTAATAAGCCAAAAAAAAGCCAACTTTTCTGCCTTTTCTATTGCTCAAAATGGTATAATTTAAATAG
>CASFOT010000008.1 GCA_949296305.1 uncultured Erysipelotrichaceae bacterium | reverse complement strand
GCGATGGCAGTGTCATTTATGACATTGTGGTCGCTGTGGGCTTTTCTTTTGCTTGTACTGTTTCTGAAATCGGCTTTTGCGCATCAGGCAGAAGCGGTTTTCAGAAGGGATTATAGAACAATCTGGCTAAACTTAGATGGCTATGAGTTCTGTTTGATTAGATAAAAATGAAAAGAGAATATCGACAGGAAACAAGTGTAAAAGCATCGCTTATGGCATAATTAAAAAAGAAAGGGACTTTGTATCATCAGTCTGAACATTTTTTTGTGTGAAGCAAACTCTTTTTACGTTTATGCTATAGTAGAAAAATGGTCGTCAATTTATTGATGATGATGCTTTTATGATTCAGGGAAAAACTTATCAGTTAAGTTTAAAAAGCTATATATTTATTTCAATATATGCTATTAAAATGATATTTTTGCATATGAAGCATTCTTTGAAGGTTATGCAACGCACAAGAAGAATAGAGCAGTAGATAACTAATAAGATGAATTAATATTATATGATGAGGCTCTTGGTGCTGCGAAAAAGTATGCAAAGCGACGAATAGATATAATGCTATGAATAATAACGAGCATTTATGTCAATGCTTGTTTCATTTAAGGTTTCAGCACTACGGTTCGTCTCATAGGAGCTATGATGGGATGTATAAAAGGGATGAATAATGGGTATAGAAATTACTTTTAGATTTAGAGAAACGCTTGCCAACATTTTTAAGAGAGAAATAGAGGAACTAGGTTTTGACACATCTTCTTTGACTACTAGTGATGATGTATTGCAGTCTTATTGCTCATACACTTATCGTCTTATAGAAAAACGACCTAGGGAAATTTACAAAGCAACCTCTTTTGCTTGTCCAGCAGAAGTAGAGATTGGATTAAAATGGTTGGAAGAGAAGATTCTGAAAGGAGAAAGTGTGAATCCCCACTTGAATAGTGCTACCAAAAAAGACAAACTTGATGGGCTTTTATATGACTGGGGCATACATCATTTGCATTTAGGAGAAACGTTTTCTGCCCCTGGTTATGTGAAGCGTACAGGGCCTGTACTTTTCGCTATTTTTCGTAAAAATAATGTATACTTTATTGATATCAGAGACCATGTAGGATGGTCGGATAAAGGACTTTTGGATATAGTAAACGAGAACTGGCCAGAATTACTTTCCATCTATAAGATGGAAGGAGTGAAACCTGAAACCTCATTTGACGAAAAGGAGATCACATTACTAAGAAAATCTGGTATAAATACTTTTCATGAATTATCTGCTGGGAATTCATACTTACCTATGGGAGGTGGTATAACATCAGCTGGGACAAGCATGATGGCAATGCAGACTTACGTAGAAATGCTCAGAATGTTAAACGATATTGAAACGAACATTAGAGCGAATGTGAAGTATTTTGTGAGTCATGTGGAACCTAAGGGACATCCTTTTCGGAATAGGTTTAAATTCGTTTTTGTTTGTAGACGGTATAGAGATGAAATTAGATTTTATGATGTCGTGAACAACAACTTTTGGGCACAGACATGGAAAGTAAAAACTTTAAGAGAACTTTACGGCATATAAAAATGGTTATGGCAGAAAAAAATAATCGAGAATTGCTTTGGACAGAGAAACGTATTGCCTATAACAATACATGGCCAAAAGAAGGAAAGTGGTATAGTGATGTACAGCAGATGCTAGACGAGTGGCTTAAAGAGCAAGGGATAACACAAATCTTTGAACCTGTGAAGCTATCAGAAGGAGCAAAAGATATCCTGTTTTCCAATGCGAAACTAAACAAAATATTTTCGGGTATCGTTGATATCTATGACGAATTACCTTACAGACCGGATGAGGGATTCGATATCGCATGGCGTTCGCTAGAGATATTTATGAATCATCATAGGAGCATAGCGTGGCCGAAAGATAACGATAAGGCAACTCATCTAATGCTGAGAACAGTAAAAGAGTTGATTATGCCTCTTGTTAATAGAGATTTGCGGGTAAAAGAAATGTGGGAGCGATTTTTAAGTGAAATTCCAATTTCTGTATTAAGATTTGCAGTTATGCGCTGCTTTATCCAACATGATTTAGCTATTACAGACAAGGCAGAAAAAGTTTCGGAAAGAGCAAAAGATATCTTAACGAAAGAGTTGTAGGCTGATATCAAAGCCAAGTATGAACTTGAGGAAACGGTGAAGCCTAGTGCAGACGTGTTGAGGCGGTCTTCGCTTTTGCTCCAAAAGATATTGAGAGGAGAAAAAGTGACGGTGAACAACAATGAATATACGGTTGACATAGAAAAGCGGATATTATTTATGTTGAGTTGTGTACTCTATACGTATAGGTGTGAACGTTTTCATGGAGACTATT
>CASFOT010000007.1 GCA_949296305.1 uncultured Erysipelotrichaceae bacterium | reverse complement strand
CTGTTCGATCTCCTTCAGTTTTTGTTCATAATCACTGTGATTTTCAATGCTGTTCTTCACGCAAGTTTCCAAATGATTGGTCAGCACTTGCGCATTCGCCTTGCGAAGCAGTGCTTCGCTTGCTAAGATCTGATTAGAGATATCAATGCAATAACGTCCTTCTTCCATCATCTTGATAATCCCATCTACTTGTCCGCGTGCCGTTTTTAACAAACGCAGCGTATCTGCCCGATTCTCTTGTTTCATAACCGCATCCTCCAATACCCCCTCGGGGTGTATGTATTAAGTATAAGTGATTCTGTTGTCCTTTGTCAAAACAAATGATCAAAAGAAAAGAGCTCTCGTCACAGAGCCCTACTCCTCATTCGTAATGCGTTTTGCATCGCTTGTTGCCACCTTGGCTTTTTTATAATAGCGTTTTTTGGCGACCCGCTCATAACACAGGGTAATCAGATTGCTGGCGCCATCAAAGCATAACAAGAGCATCAACGCTGCCCGCTGCAGGCCATAATCCAGTTCAACCAATAAGATGACTGCTGATAGGACAATAGCAATCAATGCGCTGCCAAGCACCCAGATCCATCCTTGCTCTTTCATCCGGAAAAGATTCATCGAATACTGCAAACGGATCGAGCTGTCGATTGCTACACATCCAGCAAATACAAGCGGATAATTCGAAACGATCAATTCAGGTTTCAACCAGACAATCAGACCTGCCATGATATACAAGGAACCGAAAGCCACTTGCAAATTATATTTTTCCAGATAATCCTTGCGTAAAAAATAAATGAAGATGGAAAAAGCACCAATCAAAACGATGATCAATCCCAAGATATTGAAGAAAGTCAAGAATTCCTTTCGATCCACTACACCGGAAATAATGCCAAATACGATATAAAATACCGATAATACGATCAATTGCCACTTTTCAAAATGTATCTTCTTCATCAAAAACCACCCCTCTTATCTCCATCGTATCATAAATGAGCTTATGCAACAATCACATCCCTATAGATTTGTTTTCTTTTCTGCCCTGCGATTCATTGCAATCATAAAAGTCACTGCACCCAAGATCAATATGCTGCCCAGCAACTTGAACCATGTAATCTCTTCATGCAAAAAGAAGACCCCGCTGACAAAGGCGGTCAAGGGTTCAAACATACATAAGATTGCCGCATCTCCTGCGCCTAATTGACGAATGCCCAGCTGCAACAATCCCATCGCAGCCACGGAAGTAAACAAAGAAAACAAGAACATCTTTCCATAAGTCAACCATTCCGCCGGCAAGGTGAACTGCTGTGTACAGCCATTATAAAACAGCAAAGACAGCGAAACGATGATTGAAAAATAAAAAGTGATCACAAAGGGATGCAGCCGGTTCAGACCGCTTTTCTCTACGGCAACCATATAATAGGCAAAGGTAAAAGCCGAAGCTAACGCTAAGCTGAATCCCTGCATGCTTCCATTACCGCTGCCATCCACAAAGCAGGCGACCCCTAACGTTGCGGCAGCAAGCGCAATGAGTTTGGGCATGGTCACTTGATCATGGAATAAGATGATGCAGATCAATGTAATAAAGATCGGATAAAAGAAATGCAGGGTCGTTGCTGTTGCGATCGGAATATAATTATAGCTCGTATACAGCATAACTGCAGTTATGCTTTGACCGATCACAGCGGCCAAGATCAGATGCACCCCTTGGCGCAGCGTGATCTGAAAAGAACAGTGTTGCAACAAGCATAAACCAAACAAGGGCAGAATCGCAAAAAAATTACGGAAAAAGACCAAAGTAGAAGAGTTGATCCCATCCCCATAGATCAATTTTGCAAATGCAGGTGTTATTCCAAATAATACTGCTGACAAAATCGTAAAAAATACACCTCTGTGCCGCATGCGACCATCCCCTTCTTTCCATATGTTTATTTTATCAAATTCTGTTTCATTTCACTATAACACTATTTTATATTTTTTTACTTCCTGATCCCTTTCAGCCCGCTTCTCTTTTATTTTTGCATTTTTTCTGTATAATAATACCTGAAATGAGGCGATATGATGAGTAAAGAAACAATGGAAGAGCTGCGCGCACGGTTAAACAGCTCCTCACAATATTTGCAAAGCAATGACATGCGCGTCATCGAGGTTCGCGAAGGTTATGCCAAAGTGGAGATGATCATCGATGAACAAATTCTGAATGGACACGGATTCGTTCATGGCGGTGCACTCTTCTCTTTAGGCGATACTGCTGCTGGTGCTGCCAGCTTTGCGACCGGACGAGACAGCGTGACCTTGTCTGCATCGATCAATTACATCAAACCTGGTATTGGCGGCAAATTGATTGCTATTGCACAAGAAATTTCCAGAGGAAGGACCACCGGTGTTTATGAGATCTTTATCTTCAATGATGAAGAAACGTTGTTATCGCGGGCAACCTTTACAATGTTTTTCCTGGACGGCGACCGGCATAAAAACAAAAAATGATCAAAACAGTGTGCATGCACTGTTTTTTTATCTCTGCTTCCTCACTGCCATGCAAGTCCTTGATCATCCCCATTAAAAAACAGCGCTGTACTTGCGCTGTTACGATTTAAATGCACGTTTAAAACGATCAAATGGCGATTCATAGCTTTTTTTGCTGCGAATGCGTTCATAAAGCTCTTTCTCTTCATGGCTGAGCTTCGTTGGAATCTCTACACGTACCTCGACATACTCATCGCCTTGCGTGCCGCGCGGTGATTTTACACCCTTTCCTTTTAAACGGAACTTCGTGCCATGCTGTGTTCCCGCCGGGATCGTCAGCGATACATCGCCATAGACCGTCGGCACATCGACCTTGCAACCCAATGTTGCGTCGATGGCACTGACCGGCACACTGATGGAAATATCATTTCCTTCTCGTTGGAATATCTTATGCGGCGTTACCAAGATCTCGATATACAGATCTCCATTCGGTCCGCCGTTGCTGCCTCGCTCACCTTTTCCGGCAACACGTACCTGCTGTCCGCTCTGAATGCCTGCAGGAATCTTGATATCCAGTTTGACACGCTTGTGTTCATAACCTTTTCCGTTGCATTTCGTACATTTCCGCGTGATCTTCTTCCCTGTACCATTACATTCTGGACACACGGTCTGCTGCTGCACGACGCCGAACATCGTTCTTGCCTGTGTCGTTATATAACCGCTGCCGTTGCATCGTGAACAAGTATGGATGTCGCTGGCACTGTAAGCGCCGGTTCCATTACATTCTTTGCATTGCTCATCCACATCGATATTAATGGTCTCTGTTTTGCCAAAGATCGCATCCATGAAATCGATGCGCATCTGCATGAAACGGTCATTTCCTTTACGTGGTCCCGTATTCGCACGCCGGCTGCCGCCACCGCCGAAACCGCCGCCAAAGAAAGATCCGAAGATATCTTCAAAGCCGCCAAAGCCAGAGAAATCGGCACCGCCCTGATTGAAGCCGCCAAAACCTGCTCCATCCATACCGGCATGGCCAAACTGATCATATGTCGCTTTTTTCTGTGGATCACTAAGCACTTCATACGCTTCATTGATCTCTTTGAACTTCTCTTCTGCACCCGGTTCTTTATTGATATCCGGGTGATATTTTTTTGCCATCTTGCGGTATGCTTTTTTGATTTCCTCTTCGCTGGCACCTTTGCTCAGACCAAGGACCTCATAATAATCTCTTTTTTCGCTCATTATGGCTCACCTCTCTTACTGATCTTGCATGCTCCTAAGAATACCAGTTCAATCGTATTTTTTCAAGTCTGTCTTTGAACCTTTCCAGCAGCATTTCCTTACAGTACAAAACCTAGCGCAAGCACTAGGAGTTGTACGATTCATCTTTTACTTCTTTTCTTCAAATTCAGCATCTACAAAGTCGTCTTTGCCGCCATTTGCATGATTGTCGCCGCCGGCCTGTCCACCAGCCTGCTGATACATCTGCTGGCTAGCAGCCTGCATTGCTTGTTCCAGCATCTGCAGTTTGCTCTTGACTTCATCCATGTTGTTTTCATCCAATGCTTTCTGCAGATCATCACGCAGCTTCTGTACTTCTTCTTTCTGTTTTGCATCGATCTTATCACCATTATCTGCTAATGTTGCATCGATCTGTGCAATGAAGCCTTCTGCTTTATTGCGTGTTTCGATATCTTCTTTACGTTTGTCATCTTCTGCTTTATGCTCTTCAGCCTCACGAACCATGCGGTCGATTTCTTCATCGCTCAATCCGCTAGAGTTCTGGATCGTGATGGACTGTTCTTTGCCTGTTCCTTTATCTTTTGCAGATACGTGAACGATACCGTTTACGTCGATGTCAAAAGTAACTTCGATCTGAGGAACACCACGGCGTGCTGGTGCGATGCCGTCCAATTTGAACATACCTAATTCTTTGTTATCGGCAGCCATTGGACGCTCTCCTTGCAATACACGGATATCTACGGCTGGCTGATTGTCTGCAGCCGTTGAGAAGATCTGTGATTTGCTTGTTGGGATCGTTGTATTACGTGGGATCAATACGGTCATGACACCACCCATGGTTTCGATACCTAAGCTTAATGGTGTAACGTCTAACAACAATACGTCTTTTACATCACCAGAGATAACACCACCCTGGATCGCAGCACCCATAGCAACAACTTCGTCTGGGTTTACCGAATGGTTTGGTTCTTTGCCTAAAGCACTCTTTACAGCTTCCTGTACAGCTGGGATACGTGTTGAACCACCAACCAGCAATACTTGATGGATATCATTCTTTGTCAAACCTGCATCACGCAATGCATTGCGTACTGGTTCCATCGTACGTTCAACCAAATGTTTCGTCATTTCGTCAAATTTTGCACGTGTCAAGCTAGATTCAAAGTGCAATGGTCCACTAGGTCCTGCAGAAATGAATGGCAGAGAGATCTGTGTCTGCATCATTGAAGATAAATCTTTCTTTGCTTTTTCAGCTGCTTCTTTCAAACGCTGCATAGCCATCTTATCCCCGCGCAGATCGATGCCGTTTTCTTTCTTGAATGTATCGACCATCCAGTCAACCAATACGTTATCGAAGTCGTCTCCACCTAAGTGTGTATCACCGTTTGTTGACAATACTTCAAATGTACCATCTGCCAATTCCAAGATGGAAACATCGAATGTACCTCCACCTAAGTCATATACCAATACTTTTTGTTCTTTATCTGTTTTATCGATACCATAAGCAAGCGCTGCTGCTGTTGGTTCGTTGATGATACGCTCTACTTCCAGACCAGCAATCTTACCAGCATCTTTTGTTGCCTGACGCTGAGCAGCATTGAAGTATGCAGGCACGGTAATGACCGCTTTTGTGACTTTTTCTCCTAAATAATCTTCAGCATAACCTTTCAGATACTGTAAGATCATTGCAGAAATTTCCTGCGGCGTATACTGTTTGCCTTCCATCTCTACTTTTTCGTTCGTACCAATCAGACGTTTGATACTAGAAACCGTATTTTTATTTGTAACTGCTTGACGTTTTGCAGCATCACCAACGATGCGCTCGCCATTCTTATAAGCAACAACAGAAGGTGTTGTCCGGTTTCCTTCCGGGTTTGTGATGACCTTGCATTCTTTACCTTCCATAACTGCAACACAAGAGTTTGTCGTACCTAAGTCAATACCAATAATTTTACTCATAATGATTCCTCCTTATTTATTCGCTTACCTTGACCAGTGATGCACGTAGCACACGGTCTTTCAACATATATCCTTTTTGAAGCACTTCGACCACGATGCCGCTTTCCACCCCGTCAACTGGCTCCTGCATCAGTGCCTGATGCACATTGTGGTCAAACGGTTTGTTCAAAGCCTCAATTTCTTTCACGCCTTCTTTTTCCAAGACAGCGACTAGCTGATCATGGATCATTTCAAAGCCTTTTACATAGTTCTTGATGTTTTCATCATCGCTTTGAACAGCTAATGCACGCTCCATTGAATCCAAGATCGGCAGCAGTTCCAACGCAACGCTTTGAATACGGTATTTGCGCGTCGTCTCTGCTTCGCTTTGCAGACGTTTGCGTAAATTCTCCGTGTCTGCAGAGGCCTTGTAATATTCATTTTTCTGTTTTGCAACTTCTTCTTCCAGTTCGCTGATCTTCTTCTCCAGTTCAGCAACTTTATCTTTCTTAAAGAGCTTTTTCTCTTTCTTGCTCTCTTTTGCTGCTTCATTTGCGTCTGCTGTTTCCGTATGTTCTTCAACGTTCACATTTTCTTGTGATGTTTCTTTTTCCATCGTTTCTTTCTTTTCTTCTTGCACGTAAGATCCCTCCTATTCTTCCTGCTTATAAAGATCTTCGATCACTTTGCTCATGTATTCCATCAATGCAACGACCCGATTGTACTGCATACGTGTCGGCCCGACGATCATCAACTGGCCTTCTTCCTCGCCAGGCAAGCGGAACTTGCTGGAAACGATGGCCATATCGTCTACTTGGATCAATTCATTATCACCGCCGATTTCGATGGCCACATTGCCTTCGTGATTAGCAATCTGCCGAAACAAAGAACTGTCTTCCAATACTTTCATGACTTCACGCAGCTTATTGATATCTGCAAATTCCGGTTGATAAAGCATGTTGCTTTGCCCACTGCAATACACCTTTTCGCTGGCAAACTTCATAAAAGCGGATACGAACGCTTCAAACAGCACTTCGTGACGTGCTACCTGAGCAGCTAACAGCGGTTCGATCTCCTGCATCTTCTCGACGACATCTTTGATCGGGGTTCCGCTCAATTTATCATTGAGCAGATCCGTACAAGTTTTCAGATCTTTTACGCTTACATCCGTGTCGAAATGAAATGTCTTATTCTCCGTATGTCCGTGATCTGTAATGAAGATCGCTACTGCACTGCGGCTGGAAATCGGCACCAGTTGGATATGCTGCAACGTCTGATATTTACTTTCCGGCCCTAATACGACGCTGGTCAAATGGGTCATTTGTGAAAGGATATCACAGCTCTTCTTTACGATCTCATCCATTGAATAATGACGCTCATTGAACACCTGCTGCAGGGAATATTTTACTTCGCTGTCCAATTCCCTTTCCATCAGATGCTCGACGTAAAATCGATAACCTTTTCTGCTAGGAATACGTCCACTGGAGGTATGGGTCTTTTCCAGCAGACCGACGTCTTCCAACACGGCCATTTCATTGCGTATGGTCGCACTGGAACATTGAAAGTCTAGAAGGTTCATCAACGTCTTGGAACCGACCGGCTCTGCCGTTCTTGTAAACTCATCAACAATTGCTTTAAAGATTGCAATTTGCCGCGGTGTCAGCATGGCGTCCACTCCCTTCTCTAGCACTCATTCCTTACGTCTGCTAACAGTATATGCCTAATTTTTAGCACTGTCAACCCTCTAGTGCTAAAAAATCGTTTTTTCGTTATTTTCGCAAATTTTGTAAATTTTTTTATTTGCTGCAAGAAATCTCCCTCCTTTTTTGTATAGAAGATGAAGGAGGGATCATTTATGAAAAAGCAATGGTTATACTTGCTTGTGCTTGGGATCCTCATGTTATGTGGATGCAATAATCAAAGCGCATCTGAAC
>CASFOT010000006.1 GCA_949296305.1 uncultured Erysipelotrichaceae bacterium | reverse complement strand
GGTGATTTTGTACTATTCGAACTCAATCGTTCCCGGAGGCTTGGATGTGATGTCGTAAACGACACGGTTGACGTGTGCGACTTCGTTGACGATACGGTTAGAGATGATGTCTAACACTTCGTATGGGATCTTTGCCCAGTCGGCAGTCATACCATCAATAGATGTTACTGCACGGATCGCTACAGCATAATCATAGGTTCTTTGATCCCCCATGACACCGACCGAACGCATATTGGTCAAGCAGGTGAAGTATTGCCAGATTTCTTTCTGTAAACCAGCTTTGGCAATCTCTTCACGTAGGATCGCATCGGACTCGCGGACGATCTCCAGTTTTTCTTCTGTAATATCACCTAAGATACGGATGCCCAGACCTGGTCCCGGGAATGGCTGACGCCATACCATCTCTTCCGGCAGACCTAATTCGATTCCCAATGCACGCACTTCATCTTTGAATAACGTATTCAATGGTTCGATCAGCTGGAACTGCATATCTTCCGGTAATCCGCCAACATTGTGATGAGATTTGATCGTCTGTGCAGTCTTCGTACCGCTTTCGATCACATCGGTATATAACGTACCCTGTGCCAGCCATTTGATATCTTCTCCGACGATGAGCTTCTTCACTTCTTCATCGAAAGTATACACGAACTCATTGCCGATGATCTTACGTTTCTTTTCCGGATCGCTCACACCAGCTAATTTTCCTAAGAAACGGTCTTTGGCATCCACTTTGGTCAAATTGATCTTCATGTTCTTGCCAAACATTTCAACGACGCTTTCAGCTTCTCCTTTACGCAACAAGCCATGATCGATGAACATACAGTACAGCTGCGGACCGATCGCTTTATGCAGCAATGCGGCTACGACGCTGGAATCCACACCGCCGGAAAGTGCCAGTAACACCTTATCTTCTTTCACCTGTGAACGGATCTTCTCTACCTGCACTTCGATGAAATCACGCATGGACCAGTCATCTTTTGCCTGGCATACTTCAAATACGAAATTGCGCAGGATATCATTGCCATATACGGAATGACGCACTTCTGGATGGAACTGCAGTGTATAGATCTTCTTTTCATCATTTGCACTTGCCGCAAATGGACAAGTATCGCTGCTAGCAACCGCATGGAAGCCAGGTGCCAATTCAGATACCTGATCGCCATGGGACATCCAGACCACTTGTTCTTCTGGCAGTCCTTTGAACAATGGACAAGCTGTATCTGCCTTGATCTGTGTACGGCCATATTCTTTTGCTTCACAAGATTTTACATTTCCGCCATTCATGTAATGCGTCATCTGCATGCCATAGCAGATGCCTAAGATCGGAATACCGGAAGTAAAGATCGCCGGATCACAACGGAACGCATCTTCATCATAAACGCTGTTCGGACCACCACTGAAGATGATTCCTTTAACATCACCTAACGCTTTGATCTCTTCTAATGACATCGTATGTGGATGCAATTCAGAATACACATGAAATTCACGAATTCTGCGGGCAATCAGCTGATTGTACTGACTGCCGAAATCTAAAACAATAATCTTATCGGACATTGTAGACACTCCTTCAATTTATTCTATATTCTTACTTATCATATCATAAAAGGGGTTGTAAGAAAACCAGCATGCGCAGAAAAGAAAGCAGTACAGAGGCATTTTCTGTACTGCTCATCCTTATTCATGATCATTGATATAACTTTGCAGCGAACGTTCCAGTTCTTCACTGTATGGGCCGCCAAATTCCATGAAGATCATGCTTCCTCCGCCTTTGAAATGATATTCTTC
Source organism: uncultured Erysipelotrichaceae bacterium (assembly GCA_949296305.1). Classification (GTDB taxonomy): domain Bacteria; phylum Bacillota_I; class Bacilli_A; order Erysipelotrichales; family Erysipelotrichaceae; genus Merdibacter. Next base: position 1,147 of record CASFOT010000006.1, on the reverse strand, counting down.
CATCAACAGGCGTTTCAGTCCTTTCAGATCATATGTGCTCGCTTTGCCTTTGGCCAGGATGACCTTCGCCTTCTCGTCTTCCTTCCATACAAAGCAGACTGCCTTATCGCTATTTTCGGCGATCATCTTGGCCAGCTGACGCACATCAGAAGCACTGTATTCATCATAACGGCGGTACAGACATTGCTTCTCGCTTTTCTGTACATCTTCACATTCTTTATCAAAGTAGAGATGACGCCATCCATCCAGTTCTTTCTGCATCATGTTCTTTTGTGAGATCAGTTTGGAAATGCCTGTATTCAGATAGATATGAGGAACCGATAACGTCTCGCAAGCTTCATCCAAGACTTCATAGCGCTGTGTGATATTATTTAACAGCTGATCGCCGCATGCATAACGGATGCGGTATCCTCTTGAGCTCTTTTCATAACCGATGATCTGAATCATCTGCAAATAACGCAGAGAAGGCACATGCATACAGCCGCAAGGAACGACATCCAAATTGCCGATGCGGACCAAACGGATATCCCCTGCCGGCAGCTTTTTGTTCGGACATAACAGCTGGGCATCTTTTTGTGATGGATACAAGATCGTCACAGCAAGATCATCACGGATCAAACCATTGCATGTAACTTGCAGCTCAATGGCCATCTTTTTATTAAAATCCCGCAGATCAAATTCGACGTAACATTCATCAGTGCCCACATGATGGCTGACGGTCTGCACGCCATAGATACTTTCCACCAGTGCACTGATCAGATGCTGTGCTGTATGTGCCTGACATTTCAAAAAACGCGTATGCGGATTGACATTCATGAACACATTGCCTTCCATCTTTTCATCCAGCAGATGCCAGAAACGTCCTTCATCCACTTTTAGGCCTTTGACCGGACGTTTGTTGATCATGCCTGTATCATCGGCCATGCCGCCTTTCCCTTGATAAAAAATGGTATCTTTAAAACAATGCCAATAGAGCCCATTGTCTTCTCTGATTTCTTCTACTCTTGTTGTTAACTCTGTCTTAAAGCAATTATCTAACATCTTATTGATCATTGTCCTGCCTCCATTCCATATTGATAATAAGGTTGTTGATTCCATTGTAACACAAAATGATTCCGCATTTTCCGCATTCTCTGTCGATAATTGT
>CASFOT010000005.1 GCA_949296305.1 uncultured Erysipelotrichaceae bacterium | reverse complement strand
AAATCAGGGGGCAATTGAAAATTTTCCAGATGATGCCATGGTAGAAATTCCTTGTATCGTTGGAAAAGATGGCTATGAACCACTATCCATAGGAAAGATCCCAACATTTCAAAAAGGTCTGATGGAGCAGCAAGTCGCTGTGGAAAAACTGGTTGTTGATGCTTGGATGGAACACAGTTATTTAAAATTATGGCAGGCATTGACCTTGTCAAAAACTGTACCGAGCGCGAATGTTGCCAAAGCGCTGTTGGATGATCTGATGGAAGCAAATAAAGAATATTGGCCTCAATTAAAATAGAAAAGAAATCGCAGATCATCCAAGCCATGGAGAAACTCGTATGAATACGTTTATGAAAAGATAAATCATTCAGCTGTCAGTAGTCAAACAGCAAAAATGGAATTAAAAATTTGATTAGGAAATGAGGAGGAATATATAATGAGTAAAGATTATAGTCTTTGGGCAGAAGCAAAAACAAAACATGGATTAGCAGCAGATGAAGTCGTATCTGGATTACAGAAAGCAATCCGCCGTTCAATGACGGAATTGGCATGCCGTTATGCATATGAATTGTATACGACAAGTCCAGTATTATTAGAAAAATTATGGAGCCGTCTATTGACCATTTCAGTTGAAGATGTAGGATTTGGGAATTTGGATGCAGCACGTCATATGTACGTGTTGAATCAAATGAGAAAGGAATACGCTTATGATGATCCAGATCAACCGATGTATTTCATTCATGCAATCCGGATCTTATGTTCGTGTGAAAAAGATCGTTCCAGCGATTTCTTGAAGAACATCGTGATCAAAACAGCAGCGATGGGAGAAGTGCCTGAAATTATCGACCTCGCATTGGATAAACATACCAAACGAGGAAAAGCAATGGGAAGAGATTCTAAGCATTTCTTTAATGAAGCATGCAAGGTCATCCCACAGGCAGAAATCGATAATGATTATCGTGAACGTTATGGAAAGATCTTAGAAACGTATGATCCTGAAAAAGTTGAAGAAGATGCTTTCCAATATGCAATTGGTCGTGTATAATAACGGCGACATGAATAATATCATTAAATGGTAATGAAGTCCCATTTCATTACTGTTCGCTTTGCATAAAACATCAGAAACGATCGAAGTGAAAGGAAAAAGGAACCCCGGGGTTCCTTTTTGCGTGATAAGGAGGAAATTCTATGGAAGAAAACAAAATGGGGATCATGGGTATAAAACGTTTGCTCTTGACAATGTCATTTCCGATCATGATTTCTATGCTGGTACAAGCACTATATAATATCGTAGACAGCATGTTCATTGCACGAGTCAGTGAAGATGCTTTAGCAGCAGTATCTTTATGCTATCCGATACAGATGATCATGGTAGCTGTTGCTTGCGGGACAGGTGTTGGTGTAAATGCGTTGCTTTCACGATATTTAGGACAAAGAAGGCAAAAAGAAGCAAATAAAGTTGCCATACATGGCTTGTTTACAGCTATATGTAATTGGCTGGTCTTTGCAGTGATTGGGTTATTTTTCTCAAATGCGTTTTTACATTTGTTTTCAGATGATGCACAAATTGTTGATATGGGGATCAATTACATGCAGATCTGTACAATTTTTTCATTTGGTGTCTTTGTACAGATTACTTATGAACGAATCATGCAGTCGACGGGAAATACGATCTACAATATGATCATTCAAGGTGTCGGTGCACTTGTTAATATCATATTAGACCCGATCTTTATTTTTGGAATGTTCGGCTTACCGGCAATGGGCGTTGCCGGTGCTGCAATTGCAACGGTCGTTGGACAGATCATTGCAATGATCTTAGGAATCATCATCACTCAGAAAAAAGTGCAAGAAATACAGCTTCATATCTGCGATTTTCATATTGATACGATGATCTTAAGATCCATGTATCGAATCGGCATACCAGCAATTCTCATGCAGTCTATCATGAGTTTTATGACTGTCATGATGAATATGATCTTAGTTTCTTTTTCAGAAACAGCGGTATCTGTATTCAGCATTTATTACAAATTGCAGCAGTTTGTCTTCATGGCAGTCTTAGGTATGAATAACGCGTTGATTCCTATTTTGTCTTATAACTATGGTGCCGGCAAAAGAGAACGAATCAAAGAAACCATTCATTTTGCTCTTTTAGTGGCATGCGTGATCATGGTCATCGGCACATTCATCTTTCAGCTTTTCCCAACGCAGCTTCTTTATTTGTTTGATGCAAAAGAAAACATGCTGACTATTGGCATTCCGGCACTACGGATCATTTCTCTTTCGTTCTTATTTGCAGGTATTTCAATGGTATTATGTTCGACTTTCCAGGCATTAGGCAGTCCTAATCATTCTTTATTGATCACGTTGTTGCGGCAGATGGTGCTGTTGTTGCCATTGGCTTATCTTTTTTCTTCCACATTCGGATTGAATATGTGCTGGTGGGCATTTTTGATCACTGAAACACTGTGTGCATTGCTTTCTCTGTTTTTTTTAAAAACGATACATAATAAAGTACTGTGTTCTTCATTAACTGAACACGGATGAAATAACGGAGATACAAAGAGCTGTGTCTGTAAATAAGGTAAAAATCAATCTTAGATCGGTATTATTGTTCTTATATGGATAGTATGATAAAATGAGATAAAATATAAAGGGGAGATAAAAAGTCTATGGATCCTGATTTATCGGTTCAAATTGTAGTTTTAATTTTACTATTGATCTTATCTGCATTCTTTTCTTCAGCAGAGACTGCTTTGGTTTCTACAAATAAGATTCGGATGCGGACATTAGCGGATGAAGGAAATGCACGTGCTAAACTAGTGTTAAAGATTTTAGATAACCAAGCAAAAATGTTGAGTGCAATCTTGATCGGAAATAACTTGGTCAATACAGCAGCAGCCAGTATTGCAACAACGATTGCATATTCATTTGGCGGTGCTGCAGTTGGAATCGCCACATTTATCATCACTTTGTTGATCTTGATCTTTGGCGAAATCACGCCAAAGACGATGGCAACAGAAAAGTCCGAGAAAATGGCACTGGCTTATGCTCGGATCATTGCTTTTTTAATGGGGATCTTAACACCGGTCATCGTTTTTATCAATGCTTTTAGTTTTGTTATTTTAAAACTGTTTGGCGCAAAGTCAGATGTAAACCGTCAGACGTTGACTGAATCGGAATTGCGTACGATTGTAGATGTTTCGCATGAAGAAGGTGTTATCGAAAAAGATGAGAAAGAAATGATCAATAAAGTGTTTGATCTAGGGGATACCAAGGCAAAAGATGTCATGGTGCCACGCGTACACGTTGTCATGGCAAAACGTGAAAGTACATATCAAGAGCTGATCGAGTTGTTTCGTGAGGAACAGTTTACACGTATTCCAATCTATGACGGTTCTACTGACAACATCGTGGGACTGGTAAATATGAAAGATTTATTATTGTATCAGGATCTGGATCATTTTCATGTAGACAATATCTTACGAAAACCATATTTTACTTATGAAAATAAATCTGTCAGTGATTTATTGTTTGAAATGAAATACTCTACTTTTAACTTGGCAATAGTTTTAGATGAGTATGGTGAAATGGTAGGAATCATCACGGTAGAAGATATCGTTGAAGAGATCGTTGGCGATGTACATGATGAATATGATGCACAAGAAGAAGAAAAGATCAAACAAATCAGTGAATACGTTTATGAAATCAAAGGTTATATCAGTTTACATGATTTAAATTCTGCTTTACACCTGGATCTGAATAGCGAGAACTTTGATTCGATCGGCGGATTGGTCATTGATGCATTGGGCCGGTTACCGAAACTAAATGATTCGATCAAATTAGAAAATGGTATTCAGATCCAAGTAATTGCTTTGGAGAAAAATCGAATCGAACAAGTACGATTGACAATACCTAAACAAAATAAAAAAGAAGAACAAAGATAGTTCTTCTTTTCTTTTGGATGGGGCAACAGGGAATAACAAAAATGGAATTATCCCTTTTCTAATAGTTTTTTATACGTCGAATCGATACCGATGGCACCAAGAGGAGCAGTAATCAAAATGCCAAGAACCGCTACAGACAAGACAATCGAACCACAAGATAATCCCATAGCCAATGGAACGGAACCGATTGCTGCTTGGACCGTAGCTTTTGGAAGGTAAGCAATGATGCAGAAAAGGCGTTCTTTTTTATTTAATGGTGATCGTAACATACAAATAGAAACACCGATAGAACGAACTATTAAAGCAATAAAGATCATCAAAACAGCAGCAAGGCCGGCGTTTAATGTATAACGGATATCTACTGCAGCACCAACTAATACGAATAGTACGACTTCGGCTGCGATCCACAGCTTACCAAATTTCTCAGATAGACGTTTTGATACGACCGATGGACATTTTCGATTTAAAACACAAGCCATGGCTACGACTGCCAGTAAACCAGAGATAGAAACAATGTTCTTCATCCAGGATTCTACAGCGATAAAGAAGAAAGAGATACCAAGAATGATAATGATCTTCGTGCTGTTGCGGATATAATGTTTGCGGCGATAGGCTGATTCAAAAAACAGACTGAGCAGGTAACCGACGATCCCGCCAAATAAAACACCTAGCAGGATAGAAATCGGAATGGAGAAGAAATCAGTGATATGTACAGCTCCTCCTTGGGCCATACTGGAGAAAGTAGAAAATAAAACGATAACAAAGATATCATCGCAAGAAGCTCCAGCCATGATCAGTTGAGGAATACCCTTTTTTGTACCGTAAGATGTTTCCATCAAATGAACCATACGAGGAACGACGACAGCTGGAGAAACAGCGGCTAATACCGCTCCCATGACGGCTGCTTCTACGATTGAAATATGCAAGATCATAGGGGCAAAGAGAATATAAGCAATGATTTCAAATGATGCAGGTACAAAAGCCATCATCACTGCAGGCTGTCCTACTTTTCTTAAATCTGCGATATTTAGCGATAGTCCTGCCTTTAGTAATATGATGATCAAAGCCATTTGCCGTAATTCTGAGGAGACTGCTAAGATGGTAGGATCCAGCAAGTTTAATAAATATGGTCCTAGCAGGATTCCTGTCAACAGCATGCCGATGATACGGGGCAGTTTCAATGCTTGTGTGATCGAAGCCATTGCTAAACCAATCAAAAAAATGAAAGCCAGTGAAGTAAGCATATTTTTCCTCCTTAAAGAAAAAAAGCTGATGATTCCGTGATAAAAACATCACAGAAGTCATCAGCTCGATAAAGCGGTTTAGGTTACCCAAGGGAGAACTTCATTCCCGAATTTCATTCTACTAGACATCGGTAATTTTGTAAAGGAAAAGTTGCTGAATAACTCATTCTGAAAAACAGATAGGGAGAATTATATGATTGTTGAAGAATATGTGTCATCCATTAATAATGAAAAAAGAAAGAAGGCATGTATATGAACCAAGAAGTTTTAGATGCAATTAAGAGTCGTCGAAGTATTCGCAGTTTTCAATCAAAAGAGATACCAAGAAAGGTGCTGGATGCGGTATTAGAAGCAGGAACTTATGCTCCTTCAGCAATGGGCAAGCAATCACCTGTGATCGTGGCAATATCAAACAAGAAATATCGAGAGGAGATTGCAAAGCTGAATGCTGCTGTGATGAATTCCGATACGGATCCTTATTATGGTGCACCAGTTGTTGTTTTGGTCTTAGCCGATGGTACGATTCCTACTTTTGTTGAGGATGGAAGCTGTGTATTAGAAAATTTGATGCTGGCAGCACATGCAGCTGGTTTAGGCAGCGTATGGGTACACCGAGAACGTCAGATCTTTGATAGCGAACGCGGAAAAGAGCTGCTTCAAGAATGGGAATTATCATCTGATCTTCGTGGTGTTGGAGCAATTGCATTAGGTTATCCAAATGCTGAAGCACCACAGCCGAAAGAACGAAAAAAAGATTATATCATTCATATCGATTAAAAGCTGATATTGATCAGCTTTTTTTTGACCCTGAAAGTGCCCATACGTATTTTTCAATTAAACATAGTCTGAATTGAATCTATGTATGGAAGGAGGAAACAGCATGTATTTTAATAAACACAAATTTGGTTGTGAACAAGAAGGATGCTGGGATTGTGAATGCGACTGCATGAGTCAATCTTGTGAATGCTGCATTGGTCCTACAGGAGCTACAGGACCAAGAGGGCCAAGAGGATATGAAGGAAAACCAGGAGAACGAGGTCCGCAAGGAATTCAAGGACCTTATGGTCCACAAGGACCAAAAGG
>CASFOT010000004.1 GCA_949296305.1 uncultured Erysipelotrichaceae bacterium | reverse complement strand
TTTGAGAGGTTTTTGATCAATCGTGAGACCACGCAGCACCATATCTGTTTCCCTCAAGGTCAGCGTATTACCTTCAATCGCATTGGAATTATAGGTATACTCCACCACAAATTCTTCTGTAAGACGCTCAACCTCTCCTTCTGTCAATGGGCGCCTGGCATCCAATTCAGCCTTCTTTCGGTCAATCATCTCCAATAGACTTTCTGCAGACCTATATCGACCATCCTCCGGTTTCTTTGCCTCTTCTGGAATCTTCCAACTACGCCCCTCACGGATAACTCCCGGGATTTTTCCTTCTGAGCATAAAATTCGTACTCTTCTATCTGAAATCCCCCATTTCTCTGCCGCTTGTTTCACTGACATATACATAAGTATTTCACCTCGCTTAATTAATAATATATCCCATTATCGGAATAATAACAACGTAATCGGAATAATATTTAGCATCTATCGGAACAATATAAAAATCCAGCAGATACCATTGGCTCTCCCGGATCAAAACTTTCACATTATTCACTGTTCTTTCCTGAGGAGCAGTAAAACCGTAGTTGCCTTCTGCCCTTTTCAGACCTTGTCTCTATCATTCTTTGCATTTCCTTCTCCGCATACTTAATCCTACTTATGTATAAACATTCATGAAAACATGAGTAAGCAGGTTACTATACGTTAATTAGCCAATGAAATAAGTGTTGCTATTTCTCTTAAACATCATTCATGCAGGAAAACCTTTATATAAATTTTCACCCATGAGCCCTTTTTTTCCTTTGAAGTAATCTTTCCGAAAAGGAGCTTTCCGGCGTCCATCAATCGAGCAAATATCACATTGTCCTGCCTTGGTACATATCCAATTTTTACACCATCGATCGTTTTTATCACAATCGCCAGCTTATCATAGTGATTATCTGGCTCTCTGAAAAACTCAAGTCTGTCTTCTGTATTCAAATGTGGTTCTAATTCCTCAATACCCTCAATATGTGTGGTCCCTGCAACATAAGTATCAAAAAGAAAAATATCCTTTTCAAATGGCTTTGGTATGATAAGCTCCCCGTTTTTGTCATGAAGCAATCTCAGAAGTCCATCACCATCAGATTTTACTAAATCCCCCATATTTTCACCTCATCATTTCTTCAATTTTTGTCTGATAAATCGAGATAAGCTCATTGTACTGGCTGAGGATACTTTCAAGTTCTTGTTTTTTTATCTCTGTTTTTCCTTTATCCTCGATGATTTCTTTCATTGTGTACGGATATTCCGACTTGATTTTTTCAATACTGTCTTTTATTACTTTCAACAAGTTCTGCAAACGATTTTTTTCTTCAGTAAGCTGAGTTAAAGCATCATCATACTGTTGTGACAAAGAATCGTTACCTATCATTTCTCCAATAATCCTCAAAGTATTCAAATCGCCATTTTTATATGCTTGTACTGCATTATCAAACAAATGGAACTGTGCTTTAGAAACATCGGGATGAATATCAGGATGCAGAGCCTTTACGATTTTACGATAGAGTTTTTTCAGTTCTTTACTTTCCTCATCTGTCAAGATCTCTGCCTTACTTCGTTTTAGAGCTTCATTCATCTTGTTTATTTGCTCATCCAGCTGCTTCTGATATTCAGCAAATTCACTATCAAGGACTTCCTCAATTTCAGAAAAAATAACTTTTTCCTGTCTGTTCTTCTTCGTCTGAATCAACTCGATTTTTCTTTTCAGCCGCAAAGTTACACATTGAGCTTCATAAGCTTTATATTCTATACTGCCGAGTTTCATCATATATTCCATCTCGATATTTTTACAAATAACAAATTGAAGCTCGTCTCGTTCAAGCAAAAGCATTGATAATTTGGTACGCATGTTTTCAACTTCATTTTTCAGCTTTTCAAAATCAGGAAATACGATAACATTGCTGGCAAAAGAAGTATCCGGCAGGACTTCGTTATCTTCTTTACCATCCCTGAACATTCTATATTCAGATGCATAACCAGCAAGCCGCTTTTTGAGTTCATCCTCATCCATACAATAACACCTCACTTTACAACACAGATCCAGTCTTTGAAACACCAATTGCTCCTCTGCGCAAGAAGATAATCCTCTTTATCCAACTGGCTCCGATCCACCGCATTGCCGGTTTCTTTCTTCAGCATCAGATCAAACCAGATTCTTGTACTTTTTCCATTGCCTTCCCTGAACGGATGGGCTACATTCATTTCTGCATATTTTTAATACTTTCATCAAATACATATTTATGAATGGCCGCAAGACTTTCATACGTTCCTGGCTCCAGTTTTCCAGAGAACCATTTTCAAACACTTCCATGGTTTTTAGCTTACTGATTTTTTCTTCTGTTCTTGCCGATTCTGTTAAATCGGTAATACCCAATTTATGATCAAGCATATTTTAACTTCTCTTTAGATTATGAAACACCATATTTATAGTTATTATATCACATACTAGCAATAGATCATGATATCTATGCTGATGATACATTTTATTATTGCCGATTCTGGAGGTACTATGGACAATATACAGAAAAACCGGACTTCACGGACAGGTAAAATCCGGTTCTTGCTGTTATCAGTATACAATTATCCTTTATCTCTTTGACCTCTTTCACATCTTGGCTTTCTCTATCGTAAAAAGTGTCGTAATTTCAGGCAGAATTTTAAAAGAATCCCTATTTATCGAGGTATTGAGCGTTCAACATATCCCCTGCCTTGGCAAACAAAAAATATTTTAATCATCTAAATGATTGATTTCATGTATCTTTCAATGTTCAATTTCACATAATTTTATACAACTTTTTGTTATCCTATTTACAGCATCCATGCTAAACAGCCTAGCGATTCTATTTTATAGTCAAATCAACCTTTTTCAGAACACTTCCAATGATAAATATAGCAGCAAAACAACTTATTTCTGCATATGCCCGATCCGATAATTATCGTTCTGAAAATTTCAAACCGATCTATCCGCATATTTCAATCAAAACAGGGATCTGTTCTCTGATTTCTATTTTTTGGGTTTCATGCACCAGAACACGACATTCATTGCAATGATGATCAGGCAGACTGCTGCTATACCAACCCAAAATCCGATATCGATATCTAAGTAAGAAGCTGATCCAAACAGATCTTCCCAAATTTCTGTCCATTTCAAAGAGCATACCTCCTCTCTTTAAAGCAATTCACCATAATGCCGTACATAAGCTTTTTTTATACTGGTTACTAATATCATATAAAGCAAGATGCAAGGAATCAGATAAGCAAAATAAGCTAGAGGAAGAGCAACAAAGCCTAATGCCTCTCCAAAAGATGTGAAAGGAATGATCGTTAACACAAGCATCCCTGCTAATGTCAGAAAAGTTACATGAACAGATGCGCAGCTTTGAAAAAAGGGAAGCTTTGGTGTACGAATCATATGGATGACCAAAGTCTGGCTCCACATTGATTCCACAAACTAGCCGGCTTGGAACAAGCCAATATACTTGGCTTGTACGATTGCTAATTCGATCCCGTGAAAATGTGCAGGCAGATCATTGAACAAGATGCCATTTGAAATTACGTTTGGACAGAACACAAAATACATGAATAAAAATGTAATGAAATCAAAAATGGAACTGGTCGGTCCGATCCACATCATGAATTTTCCCACACTGGAGGCATCCCATTTGCGAGGTTTCTGGATGAACTCTTCATCCACATTATCCCAAGGGATCGCTGTGCATGAAAGATCATAAATGAGATTAAGAAAGATCAGCTGTACGCTCATCATAGGCAGGAAAGGCAATAATGCTGCTGCAACCAAAACAGAAAACATATTTCCAAAGTTTGATGAAGCAGTCATCTTGATATACTTGATCATATTCGCATATGTCTTCCAGCCCTCAATGATCCCTTGTTCCAAAACCATTAAATTTTTCTCCAACAGGATAATATCTGCCGATTCCTTTGCTACATCTACTGCGGTATCCACCGAAATACCGATATCAGCTGCTTTCATGGCAGCAGCATCATTCATGCCATCCCCCATATAGCCGACAACATGACCGTTCTCTCGAAGGATGGAAACTACCCGTGCTTTCTGATTCGGAGTCAGCTTGGCAAACACATCAGTTGACTCTGCCGCTTTTGATAATTCACTATCACTCATCTGATCAAGATCCGATCCAAGCAGCATGTTACGCACCTGCAGTCCAACCTGTTTGCATATCGTGCGCGTGATCTTATCATTATCTCCAGTCAAAATTTTTGTAATGACACCATGATCATACAAAGCTTTGATAGCATCAGCAGCCGATTCTTTCGGCGGATCAAGAAAAGCAAGATAACCGATCAGCACCATATCGCATTCGTCCTGCGTATTGAAGGTATCTGCTGGTGATGGATCATCTTTTTGGGCAATCGCAAGGACACGAAACCCCTTATCATTGAGATCATCCACCGTCTGCAGGATCTGCAGTCGTACTTGATCTGTCAAAGGCAGCACTTTTCCGTCCCTTTGTGCAAATGTACAGATGGAAAGCATTTCTTCTACAGCGCCTTTCGTAACCATCCGTGTTTTCCCCTTTTGATCCTGGACCACTGTCGTCAAACGCCTCCGGACAAAATCAAAAGGAATTTCATCCACTTTTACATAATGCTCCGACAGATCCACTAATTGTGGATCCTCTTCTTCCGCTTCTTCCGTCTTACGGATGATTGCCAGATCCATCAAGTTTTTATAACCTGTTTGAAAATAACTGTTGAGATAAGCAGAACGCAGCACACGTACATCATCCTCTCCGTTCACATTCAGATGATATTCCAAAACGACCTGATCTTGTGTCAGCGTTCCGGTCTTATCCGTACAAAGAATATCTATTGCCCCAAAATTCTGGATAGAATTTAAATTTTTGACTATGGTCTGTTTTTTGCCCATGGAAACTGCACCTTTGGCAAGACAGGTGGTCACGATCATTGGCAGCATTTCAGGTGTCAATCCAACCGCAATCGAGATCCCAAACAAAAATGCATTTAACCAATCCCCTTTTGTCATCCCGTTGATGAAAAAGACCATTGGCACCATCACAAACATAAAGCGTATCAAAACCCAGGAAACTGCGTTTACACCTTTAGTAAAGCTGGTTTCTGCTGCTTCATCGGCTACTGCAGAAGCAAGCGAACCGAAAAGTGTTTGATCACCAACACAGATCGTAACCGCAATGGCACTGCCGGAAACTACATTGCTTCCCATAAATGCAATGTTCGAATAATCAGTTACACTTGCCGGTTTCTCCTTCATATAAGGAATTTTTTCTACCGGCTCGCTTTCTCCGGTCAAGCTGGCTTGACTGACAAATAGATCTTTAGCTTCCAAGATACGCACATCTGCGGGAATCATATCTCCAGCAGACAGATGCACAAGATCACCCACTACCAGCTCTTCCATCGGAATTTCTGTCTTTTCCTTATTTTTACGAATCACCGTACAAGTAGTTGTGATCAACGATAAAAGCTTCTCCGCAGCATTTCCGCTTCTGGATTCCTGCACGAATCGAAGCGTACCAGAAATCACAACCATGGCAAGAATAATCAATACGGTCATGTAATTAAGATCCTCCGGCGAATTCTCAAATAAAGAAAAATACGGGATCACAATATCCGTCATCGCAGAAACGATAGCCAAGAAAAATAAAATTGATGTAAAAGGATTGATAAAAGCATTTGCAATCTGTTGAAGAAACGACTTCTTTTTCTCATGGGTCACTCGATTGCGGCCATATTGGCTCCGATTCGCATCAATGGTTTCTTCATCCAGACCGCATAATGTGGCATGAAGGCTTTTCAACACTTCTTTGACCGGTGCCGCAGCAGCATCATCGATCATACATTTTTGTTTATCAAGAAAAGCTGCTTTTTTAATTGTCTGATAAGCAGACATACGATCTTTATTCTTTTTCATATGCATTTACCTCCTTAAAAAATCAAATGATAAGATCCTGCAATCACGCTCTCACTCCTTCATTGATTTGTGACCCTGTACCTTTGAAAAGGATAGATGGGTCTGACAATCTATCTGCAGGTCCCTGTTGTCCTTGATCCATCATCAGTATAAAAAAACCGCAAGAAGGAACACATGGTTAAAATAGGAGAAAACGGATCAACCATGGCCTGTTCGGATTCGTTTTCTTCTTCTAATTGAGACCTGATTCAATGCCTTTTGCATATCACAGGACCTTGTTTTTTATCGTGATTCCTTTGCAAAAGCTTTTTCCATGCAAGAAACAAACATGACATGCTGATCCATCCAGTCACCGATCCAGCCGATGACTTTTCCCATCGTAAATGCAGCCAGCACTGTTCCAACACCAAGTCCTTGAATATGTCCTAAGAAGAACCATGTAATAAAGACCGTTATGCACAGACAGCTGACATCAAAGCCGATCTTTACTTTTGAATATCGAACAGATGTTATCTGGGAAAACTCTCTAGGAAAAAGATCTGTGGGCAAGATCGGCATCTTGCAGCGATTTGCTAACGCAATCCCAAAACAGATGATCAGATAACTGGCACAAAAATAGATGATCTGAAAATACAAGCCTCGCGGAAGATAATTGATCCAAAGTTCATGCAGATCCATCGCTATGCCAAAGAAAAATCCTACTACAAAGCTCAGCAGATACGGCAAATGGATCCTTCGATTCAAAATAAACAAGATCAAGATCAAGAGCGCTTGAAACATATACGTCCAAGTGCCAAGCGAAACAAAAGGAAAAACAGCATTAAATGCATAGGGAACACTAGAAATTGCAGAGATGCCTGAACCTGAATACAGCATAAGCAAAACAGCAAAGCTATTTATAAAAATAAGGTAAAACAATGCCCATTCTCCTCTTAGTCGAACTTTCTTATCTTCGTTCATATTCTCCGCTCTCCATTCATTTCATTTTCTTTCTTATCATAATCAGCTTTAAATAATAAATCAAATGAATAATTTCTATGAAGTAATAGATTTTATCTATTATTTTGGATAAAATAAACAGTAGAAAAACTATGGAGGCCTTATCATGAATCTTTATCATCTTCGTTATTTTGTCGAACTGGCTCATACGGCTCATTATACAAAAGCTGCAGAAAAATTATGTATTGCCCAGCCAAGCCTGAGCCATGCAATCGCTCAGTTGGAAGAAGAACTTCAAGTACCTCTGTTTGAACGATCAGGCAGAAAAACACAGCTCACTTGTTTCGGCGAACAGTTTTTAAACTGCGCAGAAACGATTTTGACCACCCTGGATTCCAGCATTGAAACGCTGAGGCAAAGTGTGAAAGGTGCTGGCAGCATACGTTTAGGTTTCCTACGCGTGCTTGGTGTTCAATGGATTCCTTCTTTAGCACAAAAGTTTGAAACAATGCAAAAAGATCTACCCATTCATTTTACTTTTCACTCCGGCATTACCAGTGAACTCATCAGTGGTCTGCGATCTCAGCACTATGATCTGGTCTTTTCCTCTTACCCTTCGCAAGACAAAGGGCTGAACTGTATCCCGATTGCCCGGCAGCAGCTGGTTTTGATCGTTTCGAAGAATCATCCGTTGGCAGCATATGATGAAGTAGAACTAGAAGATACGCTTTCATATCCTCATATCTATTTTTCACAAGGAGCCGGCGTTCGCAATGATGTGGAACAGCTTTTTGATCAGATTGGCCAAACCCCGTTAATTGCCTATGAAACGCAAGAAGATCAGGTGATCGCCGGTTTAACAGCGCAAAATTTTGGTATAGCGATCGTTCCAGACATGATGGTATTAGATCATTTACCCATAAAGAAGATCAAGATCAAAAATATGAAAGCTGGAAGAACGATATACATGGTCAGCAATCAACATGTTTATATTCCTCCAGCTGTAGAAAATTTTAAAAAGTTTATCATCAACGAATTGAATGCACTTGATCAGACACCGTTTATCCGATGAATAACCCGGCATGAAAAATCAATAGCCAAGTTCTTCGTGAACCAAGATCACTTCGTAGGCACAACCTGTCGGTTTCTGCCATAAAACTGATAATCCTCGGCAGATTCGTTCCGGACTCTTGCAATCATAACAACGATCGGCCTTTGCCGCACAAGGCGTTTTTTTACCCAAACGCTTAGCATTCAAAGGAGCAGCTACGTTTCTGGCCCGATATAAAGCGGCATCATAGTCTTTTTCAATTTTATTTTCGCCGATTACAAAGATCACTTTTTCATGACCATAAAAGATCGAAGCAACACGATTGCATGTTCCATCGATATTCACGATTTCTCCTTGCTCAGAGATCGCATTTACAGAAGTGATATAAATGTCCGTCATCATAGCTTCCCGACGTATTTTTTCACTTGTTTCTGTATCTGCGGCGCGTAGATGCCAAAACACCTGATTATGCTGGCTCAATGCTTCATATAGCCCCATTTCTCCCAATGTCATCGAACCGCCAAAACCAACGCTTTGCTGATCAATGCTGGCATCTAGATAAGCTGCAGCTTCTTTCACTGTTTCAAACGAGTGTACTTGATACCCAAATGCACGCAGATTTGTTTCTAACTTGGTAAAATCTTTTCTTGTCATGATGTATTCCTCTCCTTTTTATAAAGTATAGCACGTTTATCTACAGCTATTTGTTTCATTTTTCAAGAACCTGCAAGATGCAGATCATAGGAAAACCTCCTGTTTTATTTTACGATCTGCAAGCCATGTTCAAAAAAAGCTGCCATCAGGCAGCAGCTCAGTTTAATATAAACCAAGAAAACCATATAAGATCAGTCTTTATTTTCTAAAGATAGACGCATCACTGCAAGCAGAACATCTAAGTATTCTTTTCTTCGTTCTGCAGGAATCTGACGATAAACATCAATCAGCAACGATTCGTCACGATCCAGATAAATTGCCGCATGATCATCCGTCAGGTCGAAAATCTGATCCAGACTGATTTCTAAAAGGATCGCCATCTTTGCCATCACATCATAGGAAGGTGCTGTTTTTCCGCTGGCATAATCAGAAATCGTACGCTGCGATACACCAATCTTCTTTCCTAATTGTTCTTGTGTGATCCCTTTTCTTCGCATTTGTGTTGATATTGCGTTTGCTAAACGCTTGCCGTAATCTTTCTTATCCATAATACCTCTCATTTATCAGTATTATAAGACAGGTTCCCGTCATGAACACTCTTTCAGAATGATTACTGCTATATCAATCTATAAGCGATATTATCGGTTTATGACTTTCTTTTTCCTATATGTTATAATAGACGAAAATCATCAAAGGAGGAACTTCACATGATCGATGGACATGTACATTTAGAAAACGGCGAACTCAGCGTGGATTATGTCATGCAGTTTGTCCAAACAGCCGCAGCACGCGGCATTGATACTTTGCAGATCTTAGATCATACACATCGCTTTCTTGAATTCGCACCAATGTATGAAGGTGTACGAAAAGCAAATGATTTGCAAGCACAATGGCTCTCGAAAAAAATAAAAGATCCATTGGCAAAATATCACCAGCTGATCGACACGATGAAGCAGATGGATCTTCCCATTGAAGTCCGTTTTGGCCTAGAGGTCTGCTACACTCCAGAAGCAGAATCTTTTTTGAAAGACATTCTTTCTCAATATCCCTATGACTTTTTGGTTGGCTCTGTCCATTCGATTGACGGGATCCTTTACGATATGCCTTTCTCTAAACAGCTTTTATGGGATGTTCAAAACGCAGATGCCATCTATCAGCGATATTATGCATTAGTAGAACAATCGATGAAAAGCGGTCTTTTCACACAGATCGGCCACCCAGATACGATCAAGTTGTTCGATATTCACCCATCTTACGATCAGATACCTACGTATCTTCATTTAGCAAAGCTGGCAGTCAAACACCATCTGAAGATGGAAAACAATACCGGATGCCACTACCGCTATCACACAAACGATATCGGTTTAAGCGATGCTTTTATTCAGGTGCTTGTGCAAGAAGGAGCAATGATCATCACCGCTTCCGATGCCCACCTGCCGGATCATGTTGGCAATTATATCAAAGAAGCACAGCAGCGGATCAAAACGATCCAAGATCAGCTTGCTGCCTCCCATTCATAATCAATAAATTGAAGACGGCGTTGTGCAGGAATCTTTCCCTGCAGATAGATGCCGTCTTCTTTTTCTTCGCGCTGAGTGATATCCGCATAACTGTAAAATGAAGACAGTTCTTTTTGTTTTTCATATGGAAAACGCCAGCAAGCAGCAAAACTCGCTTGCCAATGCGCCTGATCCAACGCAGATAAGAGCAGTTCGATCCCTTCATCACTATGTGCACTGATAAAAAGGGCTCCCTCTTGTACGTCCATTTGGGGATCGATGCAGCGATCGATCTTATTATAGACTTCTAAACGGGGAATCTCACCGCAGCCGATACGGCGCAATGTTTCATCAGTGACAGTTCGTTTTTCTGCAAAATGCGGATCACTGACATCGATGACATGCAATAAAAGATCTGCTTCTTTTGCTTCTTTTAATGTAGCATCAAAAGCATCGAGCAATGCAGCAGGCATATTTTCCAAAAAACCAACAGTATCGCTCAATAAAAAACGGGCATGCCCTTTTACATTGATCAGGCGAACCTGTGTATCCAAAGTGGCAAACAGCATATCTTGAGCAAACACTTGCTTTTCCTCTTGTTTATCGCTCCGTGCCAGCAAGCGATTCAAGATCGTCGATTTTCCGGCATTTGTATAACCGATCAATGCAATCTTTTTCAATGCGCTCTGTTGCCGTGAACGACGCTGCGTCTCTTTTTTCGACTGAATTTGCTTGAGTTCATGGCGCAAAGAAGTAATCTGCCGCTGTAACAAACGTTTATCCAAGGCAAGCTGTTGTTCCCCTTTTCCTTTGTTACGGCCTCCTGCCTGACGGCTCCAGTGATCAGAGGCGTGTGCTAAGCGCGGCAAAGCATACTGGCATAATGCCATCTGTACTTGGATACGTGCCTCTTTTGTGCGTGCTCTCCTCTCAAAGATCCGAAGGATCAGCTCTGTGCGATCGATGATCGGACACGCCAGCATTTTTTCTAAATTACGCAGCTGTGAAGGTGTACATTCATGCAATAAGACCACGCTTTGAACCTGAAGTTCCTGAATCTGTTCTTTGATTTCCAGCAAACGCCCGCTGCCAAAATAGGTCGCTGGATGGATTGCTGTCATCTTTTGGCTTACCATCGCTGCAACTTCCATCTCACATGCAGCTGCAAGTCCGCGCAATTCTTCCATCTGTCGTTCAAAATCAAAATTTGTCTGTTCCCAAACACCAGCAATGATTACCTTTTGTTCCATCTGCAGCCTCTTTTCTATTTCTTTTTATTATATCGATTCTAGTGAGAATGTCTATCCTATATGATACGAGAAACGTATCTTAGAATGAGGTGAAATGATGGCAATCAAAATTTTTATCGATGCTGGCCATAATCCAGGTACGATCAATGGCGGAGCTTATGTAGATGGATATGAAGAACAGGCGATCAATTATGCGGTTGCCTCCATGTTAGCAGACTTGCTTGACCAAGACTGCCGGTTCGCTGTACGGACATCCCGCAACACGCCTGAACAAGTACTAGGCACAGATACGGTTACTTCTTTGCAAGAACGAGTCGATATGGCAAATGCATGGCTGGCTGATTTCTTTTTCAGCATTCATTGTAATTATAATGATCATCCCTTCATTTCCGGAAGTGAAATCTATGTATACCAACAAGATTCGATTGCATGGAGCATGGCACAGACCATTCTGCCGATCCAATGTCAAATTGCCGACACCAAAAATAACCGTGTGCGTGTCGATCCTGCACTTTATGTACTGCGAAAGACCATAATGCCGGCCTTATTATTTGAACTTGGTTATATGACCAATGAAGAAGATCTGTTTCGATTGGTGAATGATCCTTTTTCTTTTGCCTATGGAATTTATTGCGGCCTTCTCTATTATTTTTTGAAAGTCAACACAACAACATATCCTTGTTTTTTCTAAAACAGATGTCTTCAAACTGTCTGATGAAATAAAAAAAAAGCCTACATCTAGGCTTTATTCGTTTATTGGTGACGCGTACGGGATTCGAACCCGTGAATGCATGCGTGAAAGGCATGTGAGTTAACCGTTTCTCCAACGCGCCATTTTTTCGATTGCTGTTATATTTTAGCATACGATCAACACTTTGACAACCCCTTATTTCATTTATCTTTTATTCTATATTCTTTATTTATGAACTTTCTTTTATTTTATCAGTCAAGCGCGATCACCATACGCTGCCTCTGTTTTAGAAACGTCCATGGAAGAAAACAACAATTGATTTATATTTGTTTAAATACCCCTTTATCAATGACTTTCAAATGCTGAAGCAACACTCGTACAAGAAATCAACCTGCTCATAGAAAAAAGTGATCCTTTCATTACAGTTTTGTTATGATAACAAAACTGGATGTACATGACCTGGAGAAGCAGGTATACTGATAACAAATGAAAGAAGCGTTTGTCTGCTATGCCAACTGTTTGTTAATAAAGGAGAATTATAATGGATTTTTTGTATGAAATGATTTTTTTAGGCTTAACGGAAACGATGAAAAGCAACAACATTTCCCGATGGATCAAACTCATTCTGGCAGCATTGATCTCAGCTCTGTTTTTAAGCGTATTTACCGTAATTATCATCTATATCATATCCGGAGAAGAAAACAGTATTTCAGACCGGCTCTTATATACAATCTTTTTGATCATCATTTCCAGTTACTATTTACATCTCGTAAAAGGAATAAATCGAACAAAATAAAATATGGATCGCGTGACAGAAAGAAAATGCGGTTTTTAATGGAACACTGCCGCAGGAATATCCAAATTTCTCCAGCAGCATATAAGATGTAACAGCCGTATGATTTTCTATATATGAAAAAAAGCCTACATCTAGGCTTTATTCGTTTATTGGTGACGCGTACGGGATTCGAACCCGTGAATGCATGCGTGAAAGGCATGTGAGTTAACCGTTTCTCCAACGCGCCAT
>CASFOT010000003.1 GCA_949296305.1 uncultured Erysipelotrichaceae bacterium | reverse complement strand
ATGCGGGTGTAGTTCAATGGTAGAACTTCAGCCTTCCAAGCTGACTACGTGAGTTCGATTCTCATCACCCGCTCCATAGGGGTATAGTACAATGGTAGTATAACGGTCTCCAAAACCGCGGATGGGAGTTCGATCCTCTCTACCCCTGCCAGTGACAATGTATGGAAGCATCCGATGGATGCTTTTTTCTTTATTCTTTTGTTTATTAAAAAAATGCATTCTTATCGTTGAACGGATAAAAAATGCATTTCTTTTTTTTATTGCTCAGACAATGTCTGATCGATATCAGCTACTTCAGCTTCCAGTTTCGTAATGAATTCTTCTTTTTCTTCGATTCGGTCCTGCATATCATCGATCGCACGCTGGCCTAATAGTCCAACCATTTCTTCTTTCATGCGCTGGATCTGGCGTTTTTGATTTTGGATCAATTCTAACTTGCGCGTACGAGCGTCCTGCATGCGCTGACACCACTGCTGATGCCGTTGTTCGTTCCATTGTTTCAAGCCATCAAAATATGCATCCATGATCGAACGGAATTCTTTCCAGATCTGATCTTCTTGTTCTTTGCCGCAAGAGCCGATCGTCTTCCATTCCACACCAAGATCCTTCATGGTCTTGGTATTCTCACGTGTGTATTCCTTCAATTCTGCAATTTCTTTTGCCTGATCGACCAGTTTCTTTTTTGCCTCGTAATGCCCTGCTTGTTCAGCGTGCAATGCTTCATAATGTGCATTTCGTTTTTCATAGAACTTCTGGCGGCTTGCATTAAACTTTTCCCACAGCGCATCTTCATGGTCTCTTCCTGCGCTGCCTGCGGCTTTCCACTCATCCATCAGATGACGGAATTTCTCGCTTGTCTTCTGCCATTCTTCAGAATCTTCTAAAGCTGCCGCTTGTTCGATCAAATTTTCTTTTACCTGACGGGCATTTTCAAATTTGCCTTTTAATTCTGTCCAATATGCATGCTTGCGGTCAAAGAATTCTTGTCTAGCTGCATTAAACTGTTCCCACAATGCATCATCTTTTTCTTTTCCTGCGCTTCCGCTTGCTTTCCACTGAGCCATCAACGCATTCATTTCCTCTGTTGCTTGATTCCACTCCTGTGAAAGTGCAGTTTTCTTTGCTTGAGCAATCAGGTCTTCTTTTAATTTCTGCGCGCTCTGATAGATCTCATTGCGTTTTGCATAAAAAGCGTCGATATAACTATCAAATTCCTCTGCTAATTTTTCTTCATAAGCAGAATCCCAAAAATGGATCCGGCGCCAGCGTCTGCGCAGATCATTGACCTGACGCATCACTTCATTCCAATCAGCAGTTGCCGGAATATTTTTGGCTTCCTCGATCAGCGCTTCCCGGCGATGAATATCTTCATCAAAATCATTCACTTCTAACATATCATCATTTTCTTGATACATACGGCGTTCCTCCATTCACAATGAATCCCCATTTGATTACAAATGCCTTATCAATATAGATTGTATCTCATATTCGCAAAAATATCATTCATAAAATCATTTTTTTACAATAAAATATAGCAATCTGCTTCCTTTTCTGCATAGAAAATGCCTAGACTTCTTGTTAAAATCAGGATTCTTCTCCAATCTGCTTTTTATTATACCATAATCTATTTTACAAAGGCATAAGAAAGTATTTTACATCTTTCTTTATCGGGCCTATGGCGAAGCTCAAAATATCCGTTATAATAGATAGCAAAAGAGGAGGTCAGGTCTGATGATTCAAAATATCGTTTTTGATATAGGAAATGTGTTGGTCACATTCGATCCAGCGCACTATTATCAACAGCTATTTCAGAGCGCTAGTGCATCTATTTGTAATCGGGTCTTTTCATCAACTGCTTGGAGACGATATGATGATGGACTGCTGTCCTTACAAGAAGTGATTGCCGCACTGACCAATGCGCACCCCTCTTTACAAAATGAGATCAAATTGGTCTGTACGGACTGGTTTGCATTGATGAAGCCGATCGATGAAATGCTGCAATTTCGAAACGCATGCAGAACCAAAGGATATGGGATCTACATCATTTCCAATTTGAGCGAAGACAGCTATCATTACCTTCAAGCACACTATCGGCTGTTTGATGATCTGGATGGCCGTATCCTGTCATTTGAGGAAAAGTTTGGGAAACCGGATCCCCGCATGTATCAATTCTTATATCAGCGTTATCATCTAGAACCATCCACCTGTTTATTCTTAGATGATCGAAAGGCAAACATCCAAGCAGCCATAACTACCGGGATGCATGGCATCCATGTACAGACAATCAAACAGGCAATCAAAGAAGCAAGGGAGATCATATGTTAAAAATCAACCAGATCATCAAGGGAACCATACAAATGATGGACGAAAACGGAAATGCGATCCTTTTGCATGGAAAAGACAAGGTCATCGTACGCCATGCATTGCTGCATGAAGAAGTACGTGCCAAGATCACCAAGGCCAGCAAGAACGGATATATCGCGTCGATCGTAGAAATACAAAAAAAACATCCTGACCACATAAAACCGCCATGCCCTTATGCCGGCTTGTGCGGCGGCTGTCAATTGCAGCACCTTTCTTATGAAGGACAGCTTTCCTGGAAGAAACAACAGATCGTGCAAGCGGTCAAGAAACATCGTCTGCCGCTGCATGTGCATGAGGTCATCTCTAGCGATGTGCATGCTTACCGCAACAAAATGATCATTGGTTTTGCTAAAAACAACCAAGGCATCCTCCAAGCCGGGCTTTATGAAGAATACTCGCACCGCATCGTTCCTTATGAACGCTGCATGCTGCACCCGCAAGAATGTGATGAAGTGATCCAAACGATCGCTGCTTTGGTTAAAAAGCTGCGGATCGAGCCTTATGACATCAAACGCAGAAAAGGATTTCTTCGCCATGTACAGCTGCGTTATGGCAAAACGAGCGGTCAGATTCTCGTCACGCTGATCACTGCACATACACAATTCCCTGCACGCAAGCCCTTTGTCCAGCAGCTGACCCAGGCTCATCCTGCGATCAAAAGCATCGTCATGAATATCAACACAAGAGATACCAGCGTCGTTTTAGGCAGTGAAGAACGGATCCTTTATGGGGAAGGATGGATCGAAGACCAATTGTTAAACAAGACATTCCGTATTTCTTCCTCTTCTTTTTATCAGATCAATCATGATCAATGTGAACGACTGTATCAAAAAGCATATGATCTGTTACAGCCAAAGAAAACTGATCGTATATTAGATGCTTACTGCGGAATTGGTACGATCGGCCTGTGTCTGGCAGACCAAGTGAAAGAAGTGATCGGGGTCGAAGTCAATGGACAAGCAATAAAAGATGCGATCACCAATGCAAAACGCAACCAGATCCGCAATGCCCGCTTCATCAAACAAGATGCCAGCACGTTCATCTACCAAGAAGCAAAGCAGAAACAGCGTTATGATGCCATTATCTTAGATCCGCCTAGAGATGGAAGCACACCGACCTTTTTAGATGCCTGTGCACAATTAGATCCTAGGAAGATCATTTACATCTCCTGTAATCCCCTGACCCAGCTACGCGATCTTTCATATCTTTCAAAAAAAGGATATATTTGCAAAGAAATGTTCCTTTATGATATGTTCCCGATGAGTGCACATGTGGAGACGGTAGTACTTCTTTCTCACAAAAAACCGGACGGACATATCAACGTAAAAGTCGAGTTTGGTGAAGGCAAGGGGAAAGTACCGCTGGATAATATCGCTAAGAGAGCCGAAGCGTACAAGCCGAAAGAGCGAGTTACATATAAGATGATTAAGGAATATATAGAAGCTAAATATGGCTTCAAAGTACATACTGCTTATATAGCAGAGGTAAAGAGAAGTCTGGGCTTGCCGATGTATGACGCTCCTAATGCGGTAGAAGAATTGAAACAACCGAGGAAACATCCGACAGCGGAGAAAGTGGAAGCTATCAAAGATGCATTGAAGTATTTTGAGGTTATCTAAAACCATAAGCGTATCATTAGAAATAGTGATGCGCTTATTTTTACAAACAAAATTCCACATTTGAGCTGT
>CASFOT010000002.1 GCA_949296305.1 uncultured Erysipelotrichaceae bacterium | reverse complement strand
AAGACACCTTGAATCAGCACTGTTGAATTCGCCTGTGAGTGAGAGCAAACCTCTCCCGATTCATTCGGTTATCATGATAATCAAGGTGTGTCGCAAGATGAAGCAGGATGGTACCGCGAATATTGATTCGTTCCTGCACTTGTGCTTTTTTTTTTGCAGGAAAGGAAATGGGTATGGAAAATGTAACAAACATCAAAAATGAGGGCTTGAGCCGCATTGAAGCATGTGAGAGCTTAGCAGATCTGCAGAACCTGCGCGTTCTTTATTTAGGAAAAAAAGGACCGATCCAGGATCTGATGAAATCTATGAAAGATCTGCCGAAAGAAGAACGCCCGGCTTTTGGTCAGCAGGTCAA
Organism: uncultured Erysipelotrichaceae bacterium; assembly: GCA_949296305.1. Classification (GTDB taxonomy): domain Bacteria; phylum Bacillota_I; class Bacilli_A; order Erysipelotrichales; family Erysipelotrichaceae; genus Merdibacter. The sequence continues at coordinate 12,724 of CASFOT010000002.1, read as the reverse complement.
TGAGCTGAAACAGGTATTGGCTTGCGCAATCGAAGAAAAACGTGTCGTCTTAGAAGAAAAAGAAGTAAATGATCGTTTACAAAGAGAAAAGATCGATATTACTTTGGAAGGAAGGAAACCAATATTAGGAAATATCCATCCGTTGACATTGGTACAGAAAGAAATCGAAGATCTGTTCATCGGTTTGGGTTACAGTGTAGAGGAAGGTCCGGAAGTTGAATTGGATTTTTACAACTTTGAACGTGCAAATATCCCAAAGGATCACCCTGCACGTGATATGCAGGATACGTTCTATATCGATGTGGAACATCTGCTTCGCACACATACGACAGCGATTCAGATGCGTGTGCTGGAAAAAGATGCACCACAGACACCGATCAAGGTCATCTGCCCTGGCAAAGTATATCGCCGTGATGATGATGATGCGACGCATTCGCATCAATTTACACAGGTAGAGGGACTTGTCGTCGGTGAAAATATTCGTTTAAGTGATCTGAAAGGGACATTAGAATTTGTCGCAAAACGCATGTTTGGTGAAAAACGTGTGATTCGTTTCCGCCCGAGTTATTTCCAGTTTACAGAACCAAGCGTAGAGGTAGATGTTTCTTGCCATATGTGTGGAGGAAAAGGCTGCCCTACATGCAAAGGAACCGGCTGGATCGAGATCCTGGGTGCTGGCATGGTGCATCCAAATGTATTGCGCATGGCCGGCTATGATCCTGAAAAAGTGAGCGGCTTTGCGTTTGGTATCGGAGCTGAACGTGTAGCTATGTTAAAGTATGGCATTGATGATATTCGTCATTTCTATACGAATGATATTCGTTTCTTGAAGACGTTCACAAAATTCGAGTAGGAGGGCAAGGCAAATGTTAATTTCAAAAAAATGGTTAAGTCAATATATGGATATCAGTGATCTGTCCATTGAAGAGATCGCTGATCGAATCACCAATGCCGGATTAGAGGTTGAAGGTATTGAAAAGGGAGCACAAGCAACGAACTTAGTCGTCGGCTATATCGAAAGCTGCGTCGATCATCCGGACAGCGATCATCTGCATGTATGTCAAGTCAATGTAGGAACTGATACGCGTCAGATCGTCTGTGGAGCACCGAATGTTGCTGCAGGGCAGAAAGTCATCGTTTCTCTTCCTGGCGCAAAATTACCTGGAGGAGAAATTAAAAGAGGTGTGATCCGCGGGCAGGAAAGCAACGGTATGATCTGTTCACTGCTGGAACTAGGCGTAGATGCAAAAAGCCTCAATGATCAGCAGAAAGCAGGCATTGAAATTTTAGGTGATGATGCGGTCGTAGGAGATACGCATGTCTTGGAATATCTAGGCTTGGATGATGAGATCTTGGATGTTTCTCTGACGCCAAACCGTAGTGACTGCATGGCTGCATTTGCCATGGCGAAGGAGACCGGAGCCGTTTTAAATCGCAAGGTCACCTTGCCGGCATATGAAGGTGTCAGCAAGTGCGGTGAAAAAACTAATTTGAAAGTATCTTCTCAAAGCATAAAGTGTCCACTGTACTGCGGTAAGATCGTACGGGATATCACGATCAAAGAAAGTCCGAAATGGATGAAAGAATTGCTGATGGCCAGCAATATCAAATCGATCAACAATGTGGTCGATATCTCGAACTTGGTCATGCTGGAAACCGGACAGCCGCTGCATTTCTTCGATCTCAACCGTTTGGAGAAAGAAGAAATCGTCGTGCGTGACGATCTGTCTTGCAAATATACAGCTTTGGATGAGGTAGAATATGAGATCCAGCCAGGAGATCTGATGATCACGGTCAATGAAAAGCCAGTGGCCATTGCCGGGATCATGGGTGGAGATGACTCTAAGATCTTAGATGATACCAAAGGGATCTTGATCGAAGCGGCGATCTTTGATCATGTATCGATCCGTAATACGGCACGTCGTTTAAATCTGAATACGGATGCATGTATCCGATATCAGAAAGGCATCGAACCGAATGCACCGCTTGCAGCCATGGATCGTGCGATCCAGCTGCTGATCGAATATGCGGATGCAAAAGGCATTGAAGAAACGGTCTATTCAAATGAATGGAAGGTAGAATTGAAAGAGTTTGATGTCCATATCGACCGCATCAATCAGTTATTAGGTACATCATTCAGTGATGAACAGATGATGGACGTATTATCACGCTTAGATTTTGCCCCTGTGCAAAAAGACCGCATGATCCATGTCGTCGTACCAAGCTATCGTCAAGATATCTCGATGGAAGCGGATATTGCGGAAGAGATCATCCGTTTGATCGGATTTGATGATCTGCCTAGCACGATGCCGGTGATGCCTGCAACGGTAGGTGCTTTGACCAAACGTCAGCAGCTCCGCCGCCGTCTGCGTGAGATCTTTACGAATCAAGGCTTCTATGAAGCGGAAACTTATACGCTGGTCGGTGAAAAAGAATTAGAAGATGCGATCATGCCATTGAAGAGCTATGTCACACTGGCTTCTCCGATGAGTGAAGAAAGAAAATATGTGCGTACGAGCATCCTGCCAAGTTTGTTAGAAAGTGCTGCATATAATCTGGCACGTTCGATCAAAGATGTTCCGTTGTTCGAAATCAGCAATGTCTATGATCGAGAAAAGATGAATGAACGTTTTGCGCTTGTATTAAGCGGCAACTTGCAGAAAACCAGATGGCAGAAAGTGGAAACACCTGCGGATTTCTATACGATCAAAGGCTTGATTCAGTCCTTGCTGGAAACACTTGGTTTCAATGAAAACCGTGTAATTTTCAAAGAGAATGGGATGGATACACAGCATTTCCATCCATACCAAAGTGCGGAGGTATATATTGGCAAGACTTTGTTTGGCATCTTTGGAAAGATCCATCCAACGATGGCAAAGAAATATGATGTAAAAGAAGTGGTAATGGGTGAATTTGACATGGAAGTATTATTGGAACAGGCAGCTGGCAAGGTGAAGTTTGCACCGATTTCCAAATATCCTTCTGTTTCTCGTGACCTCGCTTTGGTCGTTGATGCACAGGTACAGGTCGGAGATATCATCAACAGCATCAAGAAATGTGGAAAATTAGGCAAAGAAAATGTTATCCAAACGATCGAAGTGTTCGATGTGTATGAGGGTGAACATGTAGAAGATGGTAAGAAGTCCGTTGCCCTGACGGTGGTATTCCAGTCTACAGAAAAGACATTAACTGATCAAGATATCAATCAGATTCATGAAAAAGTATTAGAAGCATTGCAAAACGAGGTACAGGCACAGCTTCGTTCATAACGGATAAACAGAAAATAGGCATTCGATGAAGAATGCCTATTTTTGTGTGAAAATGATGCTTTGTTATCCAAGGGACGTTTTAGATCCAAATGAATTTTACACCAGCAGGAACATGACGATGAAATGGCAGAAGCTGCCGCCCATCACGAACAAATGGAAGATCTCATGGCTGCCGAAAGTTGGATGAAGCTGGTTGAAGATCGGCAATTTCAAGGCATAGATCACACCGCCGATCGTATAAATGATCCCACCGGCAAGCAGCCAGAGAAACTGCTGAGAAGTAAGGGATTGATAGAGTTGGGGAAAATTGAAGATGCAGGTCCACCCCATAGCAATATAAAGGACCGAAGATACCCATTTCGGGCAATAGACCCAGCACAGTTTCAAGATACAGCCAAGAAAAGCAATGCTCCAGACAGCAGTCAGCAAGATCTTTCCGATCATGCCGGGCAATACGAGCAGACAGATCGGAGTATAGCTGCCGGCAATCAATACGAAGATCATCATATGATCGATCTTCTTTCGAATGCGGTTGGCTCTTGGTGTGGTATCGAATGTATGATAGCACGTACTAGCGGCATATAAAGCCATCATCGATAAGGAAAAGATCATCATTGCGATCATGACCAGCGGCTGTTTTGTTTCAACGGCTTTGATGAACAAAGGAATCGAAGCAGTCAAGGCAAGCAAAAAACCGATAAAATGCGTGATGGCACTGCCTGGATCCTTGATCAAAGAGAAGCAGTTTCTTTTCACATTTTCTTGTTTTGAATGAAAGACAGGAAACTGCGGGTATTCAATGAATGTACTAGCATGTTTCATGGCCAAAACCTCCTGATATACATCATCTAGTAATTGATACTAGATATTAAGATATCCATATTATACAACATATTGTTTAAAATGCAACCATCTGTTGTGAAGAATGGATCATCTTCTATATTTCTATGCTCATCAAGCAGAAAAGTTTCCAGCAAACAGGTCAAAACAAAAAAAAGCAGCACGACGTGCTGCTGGAATTATTCACTGCATAGCAATTCGATCAAGGTTTCGATCATGACGCCGGTTGCTCCTTTTTGCGCGGTTCCTTTGGATTGGCTGGTTTCTGCCGGCCCGGCGATATCAAGGTGGATCCATGGAATGTCTGCAGGTACAAATTCTTCTAAGAAAGCGGCTGCTAAACAACTTCCGCCTTTTCCGTTTGGCACGGAATTGATTAGATCAGCGACCGTGCTGTTGCGGATCTCTTTGTGGAATTCTTCATCGATCGGCAGCTGCCACATCAATTCTCCTGTAGTTGCTGCAGCCTGGGAGAGTGAGTGAAGGAACGTCTGGTCATTCGTGAAAGCACCGGTATAGCGGCTGCCTAATGCGGTGACACAAGCACCGGTCAAGGTAGCCAGGTCGATGATGCGTTTTGCTTGATGATTGCAGGCATGCGTGATGGCATCGCAGAGGATCAACCGTCCTTCTGCGTCCGTATTGGTCAATTCGATCGTTTTCCCGCTTAACGAGATCAAGACATCATCAGGAGTAAACCCATCTGCGCCGATCTTGTTTTCGGTGACCGCTAATACGGCCATCAAATTGACCTTAGCATTGGAACGCGCTGCATATTCTAATGTGCATAAAGCATTGGCAGCTCCGCACATATCGTATTTCATCCCGGTCATCGATGTGCGTGGTTTCAAACAATAGCCGCCGCTGTCAAACGTGATGCCTTTGCCGACCAATGCATTCATTGGTGCATCTGGATCGCCTCGATAGGTAAGCGTGATCAGATAAGCTTCATTGTTGGATCCATTATTGACGCCGACGATCGCTCCGGCACCGAGTTCTTCCAGATCCATCGTATCTAAGATCTCAATATCCAGATCAAGCTCATTTGATAACTGCAACGCTTCTTGTACAAATGCATCTGGTGTTAAATAATTCGATGGACAGTTGCCTAAATCGCGTGCGTGATTGATGCATTGGGCAATCAGACAGCCGGTCTCAATGTCTTTTTGCAAAGAAGGGTCACAAAGGAAAGTGACTTCGATGTCATCCTCTTCCTCTTTGTTGATCTTCTGCATGCGGTAGGTGCTGTATACACTGGCATAACCGGCAGCTTTCGCGATTGTACGGTCATCGATCGAGTCACAAAAGGCGCTGTCCAGATAGAAACAGCAGTCTTCTTTCTGTGCGTAAAAGGCAGTACCGAAACATTTTTTGGCGTTTGCATAAGTCATTTCTTCTTTTTTGCCCAAGCCGACAAAACATAAGGTGGCTGCCGGCATCTTGCCAAACGTATAGATAGTCGTCAAAGCACCTTTCTCCCGTTTGATCTGACTGCTGAAATCATATTCAAAAGCGGATGTGAAAAGTGTTGGCAGAGCATCTTCTTCATACATGGGGATGATCCATGCTTCGTGGTGCTGGATCTGCTCATTTGGTGTGATATATTTCATAGCGGTCCTTCTTTCTTTTTTTCAATTATAGCACGTCATCGTTCAAAGCAGACATTCTTCTTTTAAAGAAAGTGTTTCTCATGCGTTTTGTAAACATTGTGGTATAATATAGGTCATAACGATAAATAAGAACAAGGGGGTACGGATGATGATCTATATTGTAAGACATGGAGAAACCGATTGGAATGCAGAAGGACGCATTCAAGGGCGCCAAGATATTGAATTGAATGATCGCGGACGCAGACAGATCGAAGATGCGGCAAAAGAACTGCAAGGACATTCATTTGAGGCATTGATTACTTCTCCTTTATCCAGAGCAAAAGAATCTGGAATGATCTTTGCAGATTTCGTTGATGCCAAACACGTGCTGGTGGATCCGCGTTTGATCGAACGGGATTTTGGTGAACTAGATGGTGTTCATTTTACGGAAGATGTCCGTCATCGTCTGTATCAAGAAAAAGTACAAGGTGCGGAAAGCCTGGAAGATGTCGCAGTGCGGATGTATGCGGCTGTCAAAGAAATTGCTGATGCATATCATGGGGATGTATTGATCGTATCCCATGGATCGGCGATCACACAGCTGTTGAAAAAAATAGATCCGGCACTGCAGAAAGTGCATATTCATCTAAATAATGCCTGTGTTTCTTTGATCGATCAGACCCATGGCGAGCTGCAGGTCGTAGATTATAATTTGAATGCCGCTTATCTCAATGGGGCAGATGGAGAAGATGAATGATCCGGTTGATTGCATGTGACTTAGATGAGACCTTATTAAATGATGAGAAAAATGTGTCTTTGAAAAATTATGAAGCCATCAAGCAGTTTGAACGTCAAGGCGGGATCTTTGTGCCTTGTACAGGCAGACTGTATACCGGGTTGAAACGAACGCTGACCCAGCTGGATGCTTGGCAGCAAGCAGGACATTATGTGATCAGCACTAATGGCGCATTGATCAGCGAAAATACGGGAAAAGTACTATATTCCAACGGCGTTGATATCGAGAAGGCCTTCGCTTTGATTGCTTATGGAAGAGAACACGGGATCGGGATGGAAGTGTTCACCGGATCAGGCGTCTTGTATTATGAGAATCTGGACGCAAAAGAAGAACGTGATCTGCCGCTCTTCATCGAAGGGGCTAAACCGTTGCCGCAAGACTATTCGTTCTTAAAAGGACAAGTCATTCCAAAAATGTTATATGAGCGGCAAGATATGGCTTATCTTCAATCATTTGCCAAACAGATGCCGCAAGCACTCAAAGAAGATCTGGAGATCAGTTTTTCTTCAGACCGTTATATTGAATTAAATAAAGCCGGAGTCCACAAGGGGAGCGGTTTAGCAATCTTGGCAGAGTTGTTAGGTGTAACGATGGAAGAGACCATGGCGATCGGCGATAATTACAATGATGTGGGTATGTTGAAAACAGCCGGGTTCTCGGTGGCCGTGGCGAATGCGCCTGCAGATATCCAGCAGCTCTGTGATCATGTATGCATACATACGTATCAGGAAGATGCGGTTGCAGAAGCGATCGCCTATGTGCTGTCAAATCAAATTTGAGTCTTTCGATTTTTGATCAAAGGACTTTTTTGTTTGAGAGAGAGTCTGGCATCCCATTTTTTTGTATGCTAGAATGAAGACACTGGTGAATGGGAGAAAGAGGTGGAAAAGTGAAACTGATACTAGAATACATGAAACGATATAAGGGATGGGTAGCGCTGAATATTCTTTCCGTTTTTGGATTTGCATTGGTCGAACTGGGCATCCCTACCATGGTATCGAACATGATTGATGAAGGCGTCCTGCGCCAAGATCGCTCGTATTTGATACAAAGCGGTCTGGTGATTGCCGTTATCTCCGTGATCGGGGTATGCGGAACCATTTTGTTAGGTTATTGCTGTGCAAAGATATCAACTTCAGTCACCAGAGATATCCGCAATGATGTGTTTTCAAAAGTGCAGCAGTTTTCGCATGCACAGATGAATCAGTTTGGGGTATCTTCGCTGATTACCCGAACGAATAATGATGCTTATCAGATCATGACCTTTATGAATGTGATCTTGCGTACGGCTTTGCTGACACCGGTGATGATTGTCGTCAGCTTTGCTTTGACGATCCGATCAAGCTTGGAACTCTCTTTGATCATTGCTTCGACGATTCCGATCATCGTGGCCGGTGTCATCGTGGTAGGGAAGATCTCACAGCCGATCAGTGAACGTCAACAGAGTTCTTTGGACCGCCTGAATCGGGTCTTTCGTGAAAACTTAACAGGTATTCGTGTCATCCGCTCATTTAATAATGATGCTTATGAAACCAGGCGCTTTGATGAAGAAAACCGCTTCTTCATGAAACAATCGCGCAATCTGTTTAAACTGATGTCATCGACCGAACCGATCTTCTTCATGGTCATGAACTTTGCGGCATTAGCAATTTATTTTGTAGCTGCCGGGATGATCGAGGCAAATTTGCTGCAAGTAGGAAAATTAGTGGCATTCATGGAATATTTGTTCCATGCCATGCTTTCGGTCATGTTGTTCTGCATGGTGTTTATGATGTATCCGCGTGCCAGCGTATCAGCGAAGCGCATCCAGAAAGTATTGGATACGAAAAGCACGATCCAGGATCCGGCAGAACCACAGCCTTTGACAGAAATCGAGGAAGTATGTTTTGATCATGTGACTTTTGCTTATCCGGATGGTGAAGAAGCAGTGCTCAGTGACGTTTCTTTTACTGTGCGGAAAGGGGAAACAATTGCATTCATCGGATCGACCGGCAGCGGAAAGTCCACGCTGGTATCCTTGGTTCCGCGCTTTTATGATGCCAGCGGAGGCAGCGTGCGTATCAACGGAATCGATATCCGGGATTTCAATGTGCAGCAGCTGCGTTCCAAGATCGGATATGTGGCTCAAAAAGCGGTGCTGTTTCGGGGAACGATCGCTGAGAATATTCGTTTTGGCAATCCACAGGCGAGAATGGAAGAAGTAAGACATGCTTCCCAGATCGCACAGGCATTGGATTTCATCAATGAAAAACCAAAACAGTTTGAAGAGCGGATCGTGGAAGGTGCGACCAATGTGTCAGGCGGACAGAAACAGCGCTTGTCGATTGCCCGTGCCATCGTTCGTCATCCACAGATCTATATATATGATGATTCGTTCTCTGCGCTGGATTTTGCGACGGATGCGAAACTGCGCAAGGCACTGAAAAAGGAAGTGAAAGATGCGATCATGATGATCGTTGCTCAGCGTGTATCGACGATCATGAATGCCGATCAGATCGTCGTGCTCAATGAAGGGAAGGTCGTTGGCAAAGGGACACACAGCGAATTGTTAAAGACCTGTCAGATCTATCATGAGATCGCTGCATCGCAGCTCAGTGAGGAGGAACTGGCTTATGGAAGATAAAAAAGTGAGCGTTTCTTCTTGTATCCGAGGCGTATTGCATTTTATGAAGCCTTATCGCAAGAAAGCACTTCTAGGTTTGTTCATGGTGATCGTATCGCAGCTGACATTTGCGTTAAATCCAAGCATCGAAGGATTGATCACCACGCAGTTGACCCAGGATGCGATGGAAATCATGGATGGGGTGACTGGTGCTCACGTGCATTTTGATGTGATCATTCGTATCATGTTGGTCTTATTGGGATTATATCTGTTAAAGACGATCTCACAATTGATCACGGCCTTTTGTTTGACGGATGCGATCCAAGGAGCGATGCATGATCTGCGCAATGCTTTGCAGCAAAAGATCCAGCGGCTGCCGGTACGCTATTTTGATGATCATCCCTTCGGTGATGTGCTCAGCCGGGTGACCAATGATGTCGATGCGCTCAGCAATGCCCTTCAACAGACATTGACCAGAGTGTTTGGTGCCATCTTGACTTTTGTGTTTGTCATTACGATGATGTGCACCATCAATCCGATCATGACCTTGGTTGCTTTGATCATCATTCCGCTTTCATTGATCATCACACGTGTCGTGGTAGGTCATTCACAGCGGTTGTTTGATGCACAGCAGTCCACATTGGGCGAGCTCAATGGCACGATCACAGAGATGTATGGCGGTTTCAATGAGATCATCTTGTATGGCAAACAGGAAGATGCCGTAAAGAGTTTCCGCGAAGTGAATGAACGGATGTGCCGTTCCAGCTTTTTGGCACAATTTGTATCCAGTTTGATCTCACCTCTGGTTTCTTTGTGTACATACTTGACGATCGGCACCATTGCGGTGATCGGCTGTCTGTTTGTGATCGATGGAACGATCCGTGTCGGCCAGCTGCAGGCATTCATCCGTTACATCTGGCAGATCAATGATCCGCTGTCGCAGATCTCACAGCTTTCTGCACAGGTGCAGGCGGCATTTTCTGCCATGGGCCGGATCTTCGGCATGTTGGAAGAAGAGGAAGAGATCCCTGAAAAACAGCCGGCAGAGGTCATTACAGATGTACAAGGACAGGTGAGCTTTGATCATGTGCAGTTTGGTTATGATGACACGTTGCTGATGAAGGATGTCAACATTCATGTTAAACCGGGGCAGATGGTTGCGTTAGTAGGACCGACTGGTGCCGGGAAGACGACCTTGATGAACTTGCTGCTGCGTTTTTATGATGTCAAAGGCGGTTCGATCCGCATTGACGGGGTAGATATCCGTGATATGAAACGAGAGGATCTTCGTTCGCTGTTCTCCTTGGTATTACAGGATACGTGGCTGTTTCAAGGAACGATCTATGAGAATCTTCGTTACGGCCGTCTGGATGCCCGCAAAGATGAAGTGATCGAGGCAGCGAAAATGGCCAATGTGCATCACTTTATCCGGACGCTGTCGCATGGCTATGATACTGTGATCAATGAGGAAGGCAATAATATCTCACAAGGGGAAAAACAGCTGTTGACGATTGCCCGCGCGATCTTAAAAGATCCGCAGATCCTGATCTTGGATGAAGCGACGAGCAGCGTGGATACCCGTCTGGAGCGGATGCTGCAGGAAGCGATGAACCGCGTCATGCAGGATCGGACGAGCTTTGTGATCGCCCATCGCTTGTCTACGATCAAAAACGCTGATCTCATCTTGGTCATCCAGCATGGCGATATCGTGGAACAAGGAACGCATGAAAGCCTGTTGGCTAAAAAAGGCGTCTATGAAAAGTTATATCATTCGCAGTTTGCGGATCAGGAAATGGAAGGAGCTTGTGCTTGATGCAAGTTCCTTTTCTTTCTTGCATGTATATAAAAGAAGTCTATAATGAAGAGAGGAGAGAAGAGGGATCAGGGATGAAAACAAGGATCATAGGTAACTGTAACAGTCCATATCATGAACAAGCGGGATCAGACTGTATCGTCTTATTGCCGGGATTTGGTTATTTGTTTGACCGCCCGTTATTGGCAGAGATGAAGCAGCTTGCCCTGCAATACGGATTTTCCGTGCTGGAGCTTTCTTTTGGCCGGCTGCCTTATGACAAACAGCAGATGAAAGCATCGATCGACCGTTGTGTGCCCATTGCTTTGCAAATTGCCCAAGAGACATTGGATGGACTTTCAGATAAAACCTTTCATTTTGTGGGAAAGAGCTTTGGAACGATCATCGCTTGTCTTTTGCGGGAACATGCGGATGGAGCCGTGTTGGCATGGACACCGTTGAAACAGACACTGCCGATGCTTCAAAGCAGAGATCATCTCGCTTATGGAAACCAGGATCCTTTTTTAGATGAAGAGGATCTGCAGACACTTGCGCAGCTTCCTTGCATGGACCGTCTCTTCTGTGAAGGAGCGAACCATTCTTTATGTCATCCGGATCCAAAACAGAGCGAGGAATATTTGGCGGCTGCAAAACAGATGATGAAACGCTTCTTAGATGAAATTTTATCGGAAAGAGAGTATAATAAAAGCTGCTATGAGAGGTGAAAACATGGAACTTGTACAGCCCATCGGCATCTTTGATTCCGGCTTAGGCGGGATCAGCGTGCTGAAAGAGATGCGAAGCTTGATGTCGCAGGAACATTTTCTTTACTTTGGAGACAGTGCATATGCGCCTTATGGTGTCAAAGATAAAGGAACGATCACCAAACGCTGCATCGAGATCTGTGATGCGTTCGTCAAACAACACGTCAAAGCGATCGTCGTTGCCTGCAATACGGCAACCAGCGCCTGCGTGCAAGTGCTGCGTGAACGCTATGATCTGCCAATCATCGGCATGGAACCTGCGTTGAAGGTAGCTTGTGAATTAGGGGAACATCAGCACATCATCGTCATGGCGACACCGCTGACATTGAAAGAAGAAAAATTCGCAAAGCTGATGCGCCGTTTTCAGGATGATCATATCATCGAGCGTCAGCCATGTCCTCGTCTTGTAGAGATCGTTGAACAGGATGAGCTTGATCATCGGGATGTGGTGATCGCACAGTTACAGGAATATTTATATCCATATGATCTGTCGACAATCAACAGCATCGTATTAGGCTGTACGCATTTTGTCTTTTACCGCTCATATTTTGAAGAATTGCTGCCAAAACATATTCATGTGATCGATGGAAACCATGGAACTGCCTTGCATTTGCAAGATATTCTGCGGCAACAGGGCAGACTACATATAGAAGGAGAAGGCAGCGTGCAAATCACAAACTCAAAAAAAGATGCACAGCTGATTCGGCTGTGTGAAAAATTGTTAGGAGGGCCTGGATATGAGTAAAAAGAATGCTTGGGAAATGTATGATGAAAATGAACTGAAACAAGTATTTGCATTGGCAGAAGACTACAAGGCATTCATCAGTGAAAATAAGAGTGAACGCGCTTGTGTAAGAGCCAGTGCAGCCATGGCAGAAGAACATGGTTATCGTGATCTGAAAAAAGTGATCGCTGATAAAGAAACACTAAAACCGCAGGATAAGGTATATCTGACGATGATGGATAAATCGATCGTCTTGTTCCATATCGGTAATCGCCCATTAGAAGAAGGGATGCACATCTTAGGTGCGCATATCGATTCGCCTCGTTTGGATCTAAAGCAAAATCCAGT
>CASFOT010000001.1 GCA_949296305.1 uncultured Erysipelotrichaceae bacterium | reverse complement strand
GGATACTTCACCTAACAAGGCATTTTCTGGATCTGGCGCCAAGATGATCTGCTGTGCGATCCATTCGCCCTCTTCATTTGTTCCGCCAACGACCTTTCCATCTTGATCATAAAGAACAACGACGTTGTATGCTGGATTTCCTTTGTAGCTTCCAGCAAATACGATCGATCCTTCTGGGATCATCTGTCCGCTTTCTTCATCATAGATGAAGTCTGAAGACAAACGTCCGATCAGGACATCGCCTTGTTCATCGGCAAATTCAATGTTATCCCCGGATAGACCCAGAATATCCAATTCGATGATTCCGATGTTTTGTTTGGCTTGTCCGCTCGCTGTGATCTTGATATAGCGGATATCATACGTCGTTACCCATGGATCGCTACCATTTGTAAAATATACTGTATCACTGCCGTCTTCCATCTGGAAGCTACCTTTTGCGGCATTCATATAGGTCTTGCCATCCACGCTCACTTCGATTACATAATCGCTCATTTGATTCGTATCTGCATAATAGCGAAGTGCACTGACTTCTAGGTTCTGTTTCAGATCGATGAGGACATATGGATCTTGATCTGCCTTACCGATATACTCTTCTGTTTTGTTTGTATCGATCGCCATGTGGATCGCCTGTTCTTTTTCTGGTTCGCATGGATCTTGTTCTGTAGCATCTTCCTGATGGTCCTGATCAGAAATCATATTGGTCGTTATCGTAAACTGTGATTTCTCATAGTTCCCGTCGCTGATGACTTTCACTGATTCAGTTAGCACAGCTTGTGATTTGTTGGTCTGCAGGTCAATAGCGTAAACTTCATAGCTGACCGCACGGCTGCCTAAATTAATGCTGTCTGTAAATGTATCACTTGTCGTAAATCCGACGATCTCTTTTTCAGTCATGCCTTTTTGGCTCGTTACACGTACGATCTCATAACCTAAGATCTGATCGGCAAATGCCTCATCTGCCGTCATCTTTAAAATGACATCTGAGTTTTCTACGTTCATTTCAATATCCGTAATCACGTTTTCTGAAGCAAAGCTGACTGCATGTCCTTCCAGATCCGCAGTTTTTGCATTGTCATTGATGTAATAGATCGCATGATTATTTCTCGCATTTTGCACCACCTATACACAGTTTAAGCACCACTTCAAAATATTCAATTCACGGGTAAAACACCATCGATACATACGATCAGCCCCACTTTTGTTATTATGAGATTGAGAGTGACAGACTCTCATCATTATAGCGAAAGGAGGGCTTTTATTATGCCTAAAAAAGTTTCTGTCAAACCTATTCTTGAACTACGTGCTGCTGGTATTTCAATGCGCAAAATTGAAACTTTAATGCATGTATCAAGACACACCATATCAGCTATTTATAAGGCTGCTGATACGCACTCTATTTCTTGGGATAACATAAAAGATTTTGATGAAGATAAAGTCTATAAAATGTTATTTCCACCTACACCTAAGACCTCTATTTTTGAAGAAGTCGATTACGTTTATATTCATTCAGAACTAAAAAAAAAACAGGAGTAAATCTTAAACTTCTTTGGAACGAATATCGTAATCAATGTATTTCTAAAGGAAGTATCCCTTGTGGTTATACTAAATTCTGTAAAGGATATTCTGACTATGTACATTTATCGAATGTGACCAATCATCTCACTCATAAACCTGGTGGCACAATAGAAGTTGATTGGAGCGGTCCTACCATGAGTATTTTGACTACAGATGGAGAAAAAATTAAAGTGTATTTGTTTGTTGCGACTTTGCCTTATAGCCAATATTCGTTTGTTAAACCGTGTATAGATATGAAACAGGAAACTTGGTTAAAATGCCATATTGATATGTTTGATTTCTTTGGTGGTGTTCCTATTAAAATTGTTTGTGATAATCTAAAAACAGGAGTGATAAAGCACCCTAAAGAAGGTGAAATTATTCTTAATGGAGCTTACGAATCCCTTGCACAACATTATATGGTAGCGATCATGCCTGCTCAAGTAAGAAAACCAAAACAAAAAGCGAGTGTTGAAGGAACTGTTGGTAAAATTGCTTCAGCCATCATTGCGAAGCTAAGAAATACAAGGTTCATTTCTTTATCGCATATGGAAGGAGAAGTTTTTAAGGCGCTTAAAGAATTTAATGATACTCCTTTTCAGAAAAGAGAGGGAAGCAGAACAGAAGTATTCATGAATTGTGAAAAGGAAATGTTAAGAAAGTTACCGGCTATTCCTTACGAAATTTGCACTTGGTTATACGATTATAAGGTTTCCCTAGATTTTCACGTCTCATTTAAAACAAATAAATACTCTGTACCTTATCAATACGTTGGCAAGAAAGTAGATATAAAAGTGAATTCTAATAGTCTTGAAATATTTTATGATCATTCAAGAATAGCGATACATCCTAGATTTCCTGATTATATGAGATACAAATATTCTACCATCAAAAATCATATGCCTGATGCTTTTCAAAAAGCAGAATGGGATGATGAACGAATCAAAAGATGGGCGAGTAAAATCGGTCCGTCTACATTCATCGTTATGAATAAAATATTTGATTCAGTTAAAATAAAAGAGCAGGGATATCATTCATGTCTTGCAGTATTGAAATTAGCGAATAAGTTCTCAAATGACAGATTGGAAAATGCCTGTGAACTTGCACTGACAAAAGTGAAATGTCCCCGCTATCATCATCTTAATGGCATATTGATGAATAATCAAGACCTCCTCTGGATAGAAGAAAATAATAAGCATGAAAAGAATGATGATGGTGGATATATTAGAGGCGCAGATTATTACGGAGGAAAATACAATGATCAATGATGAAACAAAAAAGAAATTAGATATGATGGGAATGCATGCTTTAGTAGAAGCACTGGAAGTACAAGAAAAAGAATCGCTTTATAAATCCATGACATTTGACGAAAGGCTAGATGCTTCTGTGGATCATGCTTATCAAATTAAGTATAACGAAAAAGTAAAAGGATTCATACGACGTGCTCACTTTAGATATCCGCATGCTTCTGTAGAAAATATCTATTATTCAAAAAGAGAATTAGATAAGGATCAAATCATGACATTAATTACAAACAGCTATATCGATAATTACAAAAATGTTTTGATTGTTGGGTTTACCGGTTCTGGAAAAACATTCTTGTCAAACTGTCTAGGCAAAGCCGCTTGCCGTGATGGGATAAGTACACGTTATATAAGAATGCCTGATTTATTTGTTCAGTTAGAAGAAGCAGAATTAAAAAGAGGGAGAAATAAAATAATTAATAAGTTTGCGAATTGTCCTTTACTTATCTTAGATGAATGGCTTATAAATTCTATGAGTGAACAAGAAATAGAATTTATTTTTGAGCTTATTGAAAGAAGATATCAAAATAGATCAACAATATTTTGTACTCAATTCAAAATTGAATCATGGCATAATCGGTTAGGTGGAGGAGTACATGCCGATGCAATTATGGATCGTATCATTTATAATTCAGTAACAATCAATGCAGGTGATGTCAATATGAGAGAAGTCACTTCAAATATGAATAAAGAATAAAAAATGGGCACCACCTTTCGAGTGGTGCTATCTGTTTGCACTGGTGGTGCTACGACTATCTGCTACTGATGCTGATGTTGTGAATTGAGTGGTTAAAGAACGTGAAATAATCACGCACGGGTTTCTTCTTCGAATTGTTTCATGAACTGACTGGTTTCTTCGTTTGGAACAAAGCCCCAACGAGTAAAGAATTCCGTTAGATCTTTTTCTGCAGCCGCAGAAACCAAACGCATCAGATCCTGATCTTTATCTGAAGACAGCGTCAAGGCAACTTCGTGTCCTTCGTTATTGAAGAGACCCGGATTACGAGCATAGCTATCTACTCTGGCATATAACAGATGATCAAAGATCTCTTGATAGTTGTCATAGGTCTTTTGCGCATAAGCATCATCATATGCTAAGTGCAGCTGCCAGTACATACCTAATTGCGTGAATATATTGGCTGAATAACCGGTTGCATTCGAAGTGACTTTTTCGTATACATCGTCATAGCTGAAACGAACACTGTCATTGGTTCCGTCTGCTTGTGCCAATACTGCAAAGTAATTGTTCGTGATCTCAGCAATGGAATATGCACCTTGATTGATCTGATGACCGATCTCGTGAGCAATGCCCCAACCGAAATAGCTTCCTTCCAGCAGTCTGCCATTTTCATCGATGACTGGTTTTTGATTCAGGATCAGTTCTTTTGTTGAATCCCATTCGATTCCGATATGGTTGCCTCCTGCATACATGAAGGCACCGGAGAACATTTTCATATAGCGGATATTCAAATGCTGTTTCGGAAGATGATTGCTGTTGATGATCGATGCATCTGTACCTTCCGCAAAAGAGCTGCTCAGCCCTTGATGCTGATAGAACAACTCCATCATTGCATCCATGGCATCTACCGTATCAGCCATCTTTTCAACCTTATTCTGATCGCCTAACCCAGCCAAGACCTGTGTTGCCGGTACAGAGATCATCATATGATCCAGCATGATATCCGTCGTATTATAAATACATGTTTTTTCATCATATGGATGGAAAGAGAAGAACAAGAATTTCGTATTATGATCTTCATCATGATCGTGTTCGATCGCTGCCGCATAGGCTTGAAGTTCTTCTACATACGCTTCAATTTTTGCCATGCGTTCATCTTCATCAGTAATGCCATGTAAATTCAATACCGGGATCTTTGTTCCGCCATTTACACGTACGGCATACTGATCATTAGTATTATTACCTGTATACTGAATATAAAGCGCACCGCCTTTTTCGACA